>SVSZ01000058.1 GCA_015064025.1 Oscillospiraceae bacterium
GAGGACTCCTACGGTTACCACATCATCAAAAAGGTCTGTCCCTACGTAAGCATATCCGAATCGACGCTCTACCCCATCCTGCGCCGTCTTGAGGAGGCGGGTATGCTCACAGCACGCGCCGAGGAATACAACGGACGCCTTCGAAAGTATTACCATATCACAAAAAAAGGGAAAGAGCGCCTTTCATCCTTCACAGAGGAATGGAAGGAGATCCTGTCTATTTATCAGTTTGTCAGCGGAGGACAAGAGAAATGAACAAAATAGAATTTCTCACGGAATTGAAAATGAGACTTGGGGGACTGCCGCAGTCCGACATTGATGCCGCGATCGATTACTATACGGAGATCATCGACGAATCCATGGATGCAGGTCTTTCTTCGATTGCAGCTGTCTCACATCTCGACTCCCCCGAGGAGATCGCGAAGCAAATCAAGGAAACAGAGGTTCCCCGAAAAAAGCGTGAAAACATTCACAACAAGCGTGAATCCATGTACGAAAAGCCCCGCCGTACGCCGCGCAGACGCTTGCACGTGTGGGAATGGATCCTTATCTGCCTCGGGTTTCCCATCTGGGGAACGCTTCTTCTCGCCGCAGGGATCGTTTGCCTCGCGCTCATCATCATCGGCATTGTTCTGATCATCCTTCTCTATGTACTTGATCTGGTGCTTGCCGCAATGGCAGTGGCAGGAGTGATCGTCTCTCCCTTTACCGCGATGATCCACAGCAGCTTTCCCCTTCTCTTTATGCTTTTGGGGCTTACGTTCCTCTGTGCGGGGCTTTCTCTTTTGCTGTTTGGAGGATGCAAGAAGATCACGGTAGAGACCGTGCGTCTTTGCAGATATTTCTTCCACCGCAGGCGTGCGAAGTTCCATGAAAGGAGGCTGGCAGTATGAGCCGTTCAAAAACGCGTCCAAGAAAGATCGTCGCGTGGATATTCGTCTTCCTCGGTCTTGCTCTCATTCTGACCGCTTTCATTGTCAGCGGCTTCAACATTTATGCCTTTACGACCGTCAGATATCAGACAAACACCTATGAGATCAGTGATGATTTCAGTGCTGTCAATATCGTGGAGACAAGCAATCTCATCGCGGTCTACCCCTCCGAGGACGGTGTGTGCCGCATCCACTGCGATGAATCCAAAACCATCTTCAACAAGGTATCCGTGCAAAACGGAACTCTTACCGTGACCAGACATGACGAACGTCCGTGGTATGAAAAGCTCGTCACGGTTTCCTTCGACTCTCCCAAGACAACGCTTTATCTCCCGCTTAAGGAATATACCGCGCTGTTCCTTACGACCACCTCCGGGAATATCAAAATCGGAGGAGAGCTCACCGTCTCCACTGCAGAGCTTTACACCACCTCGGGAGACATCACCGTCACGGCAGATACGGTACGTACCCTCACAGCTCGTTCTACCTCGGGCCGCATCAAGCTCTCGGAGCTTGACGCATCTGCGGTCTCTGCCGCCTCCACAAGCGGAAAAGTGGATCTGTCCGATATAAAAGCCGACACCGTCCGAACAAGCACGACCTCGGGAGACGTCCGCATCACCGACGTCACGGCGAAAAATCTCAAAGCCGCTTCGACCTCCGGAAAGCTTGACTTGACAGACGTTGTGACCGAGAACACGATCGAGCTTGAAACCACAAGCGGCAAGGTCTCCCTGCGGCGCGTGGATTCCTGGTTCGTTTCTATCGAGAGCACAAGCGGTAAGGTCACGGGTAGCCTTCTCTCCGAAAAGCAGTTCGACGTTCGCTCCGACACAGGGGATGTTACCTATCCCGCATCCCTTGGCGGCGGCACCTGCAAAATTCAAACGGGAAGCGGAGACGTGAGACTTGAGCTCGCGGATTGACACTTCCTTGACCCATAGAGGCAGCTTGCGTCTATGGGTCTTATCTTTTCTGCATATTTTTGAACGGTTCACAAAATATTCATTGATATTTCCATTACACGTCATAAAATAAGAGTATAATATTTTGGTTATAATGTTTTCTGCTATCATTTTCGAGGAAAGGAGGACGGGCACCGTGAAAAAGCTTTTGAAATATTTAAAGCCTTATCGCAAGGAAACGGTCATCAGTCCCCTGTTCAAATTTTTGGAGGCGATCTTCGATCTGTTGGTTCCCATCGTGGTAAAGCTCATCATCGATCAAGGAATCGGAACCGGAGACTCGGGGTACGTCGGTTGGATGTGCGCACTGCTTTGCGCATTTGCCATCGTGGGGCTTTCCTGCTCACTCGTCGCACAATACTTTGCGGCGCGTGCAGCGGTTGGCTTTTCCACAGATCTGCGCCGAGACCTTTTTGCGCACATCGGCACCCTCTCTTATGCGGAAACAGACCGTGCGGGCGTCTCTACCCTCATCACAAGAATGACGGGAGACATCCATCAGATCCAGTCCGCCATCAACCTCACGCTTCGCCTTTTGCTCCGCTCCCCCATCATCGTCTTCGGTGCCATGATCATGGCGTTTACCGTCAACATACGCGGTGCGTGGATCTTCGCAATCGTCATTCCGCTCCTAGCCGTTGTTGTTTTTTCCATTATGCTCGGCAGTAAGCCGCTCTATAAAAGGGTGCAAAGGAATCTTGATCACGTCACCTCCGTCACACGTGAAAATCTCGGGGGGGTACGCGTCATCCGTGCATTCCGTCTTGAAAAGGAGGAAAACGACCGTTTTCAAGAGGCGAACAACGAGCACAACCGCATGCAGAATCTGGTCGGCTCGATCTCGGCGCTCATGAATCCCATCACGCTTCTGATCGTCAATGGCGGCATCATCGTGCTCCTGTTGCTGGGGGGCGAGCTTGTCAACACGGGAGACATGACGCAGGGCGACGTCGTCGCACTGACGAATTACATGGCACAGATCCTTGTAGAGCTTGTAAAATTCGCAAACACCATCTTCACCGTCAACAAGGCACTTGCCAGCGCTGACCGTGTGCAAAGCGTTTTTGAAATCCCCTCCGGCATGCAGACCGTCGCCGAGACAGTTCCTCTTGACACAGAGGATGCCGTTGTCTTCCGTGACGTTGCCCTTACCTACCATGCGAGCAGCGAGACCTCTCTGTCTGACATCAGCTTCCGCATTCCGAAGGGTGCCACGGTGGGCATTATCGGGTCCACGGGCTCCGGAAAGACCTCACTTGTGAACCTTATCCCACGCTTTTACGATGCAACCGAGGGAACCGTCTACGTAAATGGGCGTGACGTGCGCTCGTACTGCACGGAGGAATTGCGGAAGCAGATCGCGGTTGTTCCGCAAAAGGCGGTGCTCTTTACGGGCACAGTCCGCTCCAATCTTCTCTGGGGAGATGAAAACGCCGACGAGGAGACCTTGCTTTCCGCACTGAAAACCGCGCAGGCCTTGGATTTCGTTATGGAAAAGGAGAAAGGGCTTGATACGGAGGTTCTTCAGGGGGGTAAAAACTTCTCAGGCGGTCAACGCCAGCGCCTTACAATTGCTCGCGCACTTGTGAAAAAGGCACCGCTTCTGATCCTTGACGACAGCTCCTCGGCATTGGATTTTGCCACCGATGCAGCTCTGCGCGCTTCTCTTTCTGCGCTTCCCTACGATCCTACGGTATTTATCATCTCTCAGCGTACCTCCTCCATCCGTCACGCCGATATCATCCTTGTTCTTGAGGACGGCCGCCTTGTCGGTACAGGCACACACGAAACCCTCTTGAAGGATTGCGAGGTCTACCGCGAAATCCACGATTCACAGTACAAGAAGGGAGGAGACAACGCATGAACCAAAGCTCCTCTCTCAAAAAAGGAACGCTTCGCCGCGTCCTTCTTGACCTTGGAAAATACCGCGTCGCCCTTGTCTTCTCTTTGATCCTTGCCTTCGTCAGCGTTACACTCACACTTGCCGTACCCCTTTTGACGGGAGCGGCGATCGACCGCATGGTGGGTAAAGAGCTTGTAGACATGAACGGCGTGATCGCCGTTTGTATCGCGATCGCCCTGTGCAGTGCGGTATGTGCTCTTTCCCAATGGCTGATGAACGTGCTTGGCAACCGCATCACTTACGGCATGGTGAAGCGTCTTCGCCGCCGTGCATTCCAAAAGCTCCAGCGTCTTCCCCTTTCCTATCTTGACAAACACCCCGCGGGAGAAACGCTCAGCCGCATGATCACCGACGTCGATCAGTTCACGGAGGGACTGCTTCTCGGCTTTGCACAATTCTTCACGGGGATCCTCACCATTCTGGGAACACTTATCATTATGCTTGCGGTCAAGTGGCAGATCGCACTGGTCGTGATCCTCATCACACCTCTCTCGCTCTTTGTCGCAGCCTTCATTGCCAAAAAGACACATTCCATGTTCCGCCTTCAATCCGAAACACGCGCGGAGCAGACGGCACTGATCAACGAGTATATTGAGCATCACAAGGTAGCTCTTGCCTTCTCCCGTGAGGAGGAGAGTGCCGCACAGTTCAACGAGGTAAACGACCGTCTCGGGAAACACGCCCTGCGCGCGATCTTCTTCTCCTCCATCACCAATCCCTCCACCCGCTTTGTCAACAATCTTGTCTATGCAGGTGTTGCTCTTGTGGGAGCCGTTCTTTGCATCACCTCTCCCCTATCTATTTCGGTTGGTATGCTTTCCGTTTTCCTCAACTACGCTAATCAATATACCAAGCCCTTCAACGAGATCTCCGGTGTCATCGCAGAGCTTCAAAACGCGCTTGCCTGTTCGGAGCGACTGTACGAGCTTCTTGACGAGGAGGAGCTTGTTCCCGACGCCACCGACGCACGCGTCCTTGATACCGCGAACGGCACGGTCGCTTTTGACAGCGTCAGCTTCTCCTATACCCCCGACCGGGAGCTTATCCGCGACCTTGATCTCTCCGTAACCCCCGGTCAGCGCGTCGCGATCGTCGGTCCTACGGGATGCGGAAAAACCACCTTGATCAACCTTTTGATGCGCTTTTACGATGTCCGTGACGGTGCTGTGCTTGTGAGTGGCACCGACGTCCGGGAGATCACAAGAGAAAGTCTGCGCGCATCCTTCGGAATGGTTTTGCAGGACACGTGGCTCCGTGCAGCAACAGTGCGGGAGAACATCTGTATGGGACGTGCCGATGCCACGGAGGAGGAAATGCTCGCAGCTTCACGTGCGGTTCACGCCCATTCCTTCATCAAGCGTCTTCCCAAGGGCTACGATACCCTCATCGGCGAGGGCGGTGTTGCCCTTTCGGAGGGACAACGTCAGCTTCTTTGCATTGCACGCGTGATGCTTGCCAAGCCCTCCATGCTCATTCTCGACGAAGCGACCTCCTCGATCGATACGCGTATGGAGCAAAAAATTCAGAGCGCGTTTTCCAAAATGATGGAGGGACGCACCTCCTTCATTGTCGCCCACCGACTTTCCACCATCGAATCAGCCGACGTGATCCTTGTCATGCGCGACGGTAAGATCGTCGAAAAGGGAGATCATGCGTCGCTTCTTGCCGCCCGTGGCTTCTATTACACGCTCTACCACAGCCAATATGAGGAATCGTAAGTGTTTTTTCAAAAAACATTGAAAAATGTCCCATTCTATTCACATTGAATTTATATTTCTGCGTTACAATATTCGCATTCGAATTACAGGAGGATACCAACCTTGCTTCAACTGAAGAACATTATCAAGGACTACAAAACCGGTGACAGCACCGTGAGAGCCCTCAACGGCATCTCGCTCAGCTTCCGCGAGAATGAATTTGTGTCCATTCTCGGTCCCTCGGGCTGCGGAAAAACCACGCTTCTGAACATCATCGGCGGCCTTGACCAGTACACGTCAGGAGATCTTTCCATCAATGGGATCTCTACCAAGCAATACAAGGACGCGGACTGGGATACCTACCGTAACCATTCCATCGGCTTTGTCTTCCAGAGCTATAACCTCATCCCCCACCAGACCGTGCTTTCCAACGTAGAATTGGCACTCACTCTCTCGGGCATTCCCAAAAAGGAACGCCGCGCAAGAGCCATTCAAGCACTCAAGGACGTGGGACTTGGGGACCAGATCCACAAAAAGCCCAACCAGCTCTCGGGCGGACAGATGCAGCGCGTTGCCATCGCGCGTGCGCTTGTCAACGATCCAGACATCCTTCTTGCGGATGAGCCGACGGGCGCTTTGGATACGAAGACGAGTGTACAGATCATGGAGATCCTTCGCTCCATCTCTCACAAGAAGCTCATCATCATGGTCACGCACAACCCCGACCTTGCCAAGGAATATTCCTCCCGTATCATCAGCGTGCTGGACGGTCGTGTGGTAGACGATACAGATCCCTTTGAGCCGATCGAGGAGCCCGCTCCCGTCCTCACTCCCGCAGAGAGCCAAAAGAAGGCTGCGAAGAAGGAGCCCAAAAAGAAAAATAAGTCCATGTCCTTCCTCACGGCACTCTCCCTCTCTCTCAACAACCTTCTGACAAAGAAAACAAGAACGATCCTCACCTCCGTGGCAGGATCGATCGGTATCATCGGCATCGCCCTGATCCTCTCTCTCTCCAACGGTATTCAGCTGTATATCGACCGTGTACAGGAGGATGCGCTCTCAACCTACCCTCTCACGATTCAGAAGACAACGACAGACTACAGCGCCATGCTCAGCGCGATGACCGAGGTTTCCGACAAGACACCAGAGGAGATCGACCCTAACAAGATCTACGTCGACGACTCCATGGGCTCGATGCTCGCCGCAATGAGTGCCACCGTTGAAAACGATCTCACCTCCTTCAAAAAGTATATGGAGAAGCATTATGAAGAGATCAAGGATTCCGTCAGCGACATTCAGTACACCTATGATTTCGATCTCCAGGTCTTCTCCGAGGACGGAAAGACACAGGTCAACCCCACCACCATTTTTGACAGCATGGGCGATATGTTCTCCGGTGTGGACGATATGATGTCCTCCATGAGCAGCATGGGCGGTATGGGCGGCATGAGCATCATGTCCGAGATGATCGACAATCAAGCACTTCTTGAGCAGCAGTACGAGCTTGTCGGCAATGGCAGTGAATGGGCTGATGAAGCAGATGAAGTTATGCTTGTCATCGGCAGAAACAATCAGGTCAGCAAAATGACGCTTTACATGCTCGGCGTCCTCGATCAGAGTGAGATCGAGGAAATTCTTCAGGATCTGATACAAAACGGAGAATACGAATCCGCGCATATGGAGGAATACGAGCTTTCCGACTTCCTCGGAATGAAGTTCCGCCTGCTTAACACCTCCGATTATTACAAGCAAACCAAGGATACCTACACCGTAGACGGTAAGAAATATCCCATCTGGTACGATCTGCGTGATACCGATTTCGACGGCAAGGGACAGGAGACCTTTGTGACCGAGAACGGCATTGAGCTGCGCGTCGCGGGCATCATCCGTCCCAAGGAGGATGCAACCGCCGCTTCTATCTCCGGTGCCATTGGATACACCAAGGCACTGACGGATTATATCCTTGGGGAAAACACCAAGAGCGAGATCATTGCACAGCAGAAGAAGACCCCCGAGAACAGCGTTCTCAGCGGCGGCACCTTCGAGCGTATTCCCTACACGCAGGAAAACATCGACGCGCTGATCAAGCGTGTCGGAAGCACCAATATGGAGCGCTTCTACAGCATCATGACCACCATGATCCGTGAGAACGAGGAATACAACGGTATGCTGAACATCGATGCCTCTACCATTGCAATGTTCATCGCGACCATGGAAGACGATGTCCAGGCAGAAAAGATCAACGATCTTCTCACATCTGCCCACAACGGTCTTCTCGCACAGGCGGGCGGCGCCGCAAATCCCATGGCGGGAGCAATTGCAGACGGAGCACTGAATCAGTTCCTTGCGGCTCTTGGTTCCGAACAGATGAAGGAAAACGATCCCAACGGTCTCTACTCGGTACCGTTTACCAAGGACAATCTGATAGACCTCCTCCCCCTCATGTCCGAAACACAGATCATGATGCTCGTCGGTATGGAGCAGACCAATCCCGAAACGGGAGAGCCGATTACTATCCCCGGTCTTAAGGATTTCTGCTCAAAGGAAGACATTGATCGCATCTACGCAGAAATGAACGAGGAGATGCTGGATTGGACGATCAACGAAAAGAGCATGCTGCTCCTTCTTGAAAACATGGACGAGGAGCAATTTATCACCTTTGAGGAGACCCTTTACAACATGGTTCCCGACAAGGATGAGACCTATGATTCCATGCTCAAAAAGCTGGGGGATGCAGAAAAGGCTTCCCCTGCCTCCATCAACTTCTACGCAAAGGACTTTGAATCCAAGGACCGTATCGAACAATTCATCGCGACCTACAATGAGAACGTTGACGAAAGCAAGCAGCTGGAGTACACCGATATGATCGGAGTTCTGATGTCCTCCGTCTCCACCATCATCAACGTAATTTCCTACGTTCTGATCGCATTTGTCTCCATTTCCTTGGTGGTATCCTCCATCATGATCGGTATCATCACCTATATCTCGGTGCTTGAAAGAACCAAGGAGATCGGAATTCTGCGCGCGGTCGGTGCATCCAAGCACGACATTTCCCGTGTCTTCAATGCGGAGACTCTGCTCATCGGCTTTGCCTCGGGGCTTTTTGGTATCATCTTTACCGTGCTTCTCTGCATCCCCGTCAACGCGATCATTCATGCGGTTGCGGGCATCAGCTCGGTCAGTGCTGTTCTGCCTCCCAAGGCAGGCGTGCTATTGGTTGTGATCAGTATGGTTCTGACCCTTGTGGCAGGTCTCTTCCCCGCGAAGATCGCCGCAAAGCGCAATCCCGTGGAAGCACTTCGCAGCGAGTAAATGAATTTCAAAGAATCACAAGGGTGAGTCAAATGCGTTTTCGCATTTGACTCACCCCTCGTTTTATACACCAAGATTTTTATAGTGTGCATCCTCGAAAACAGACGGATTGATCATCATGATCACAGCATCATATTCTCGCGCGCCGATATATTCCATCACGGTCCCCTCCCGATAGTAGCGAGGATCCATGACCTCCAAGTCACGCACGGCGGCAGATAAAAAGGCTTCTACGGGCAGTGAAAAGCTATCCTTGATCAAAAGGATGGAAAGACCGTTCGGCGCCTTAGTGTTTTGATGTCGCACCACGGGATAGTCTCCGCCGATATAGACACAATACGGGTTCTCCTCATAATAATCGGGTGCGTCAAGATATTCCTGCCGCAGTACGACCTCCTCAAAGCTTCCCTTCAAGCACACGTCGTGAAGCGGGATCTGCATCTGCATTGCGGTCTCAAAGCGCGGTGTGCGGATCACAAGGTCATCCACACCGCCATAGTATCGTCCCACGCGTTTTCCGTGGCTTCCCAAAAACCAGTCCTCATATACGCACCTTTCCCACTGCCCGTCTGACAGTACCCTCTCGTCAAGAGCTTTTCCAAGCAAGGAAGAAAGGCGAGACAGAACCGTTTGTGTCGCAAGCAGCGCCCCGTCCGCGTTCCAATGGTGGTCTGTTCTGTAAAAATAGCGCTCCACATCTTCGACGCATCCCGTCAGCGTCGGGCGCAGATCCAACACCTCAACGCCATCCGCGAGAAGCCCTTGCATCAGCTCATCTGCATCCTGCAAGCCGTAATGCGCCACACCTTCGCGGACCAGCTCCCCTCCGACGTCGACCTTACATGGCACCTGCACGTAAAGAAAGGGCGTCTTTCTTTCTGCAAGAAGATTCTTCATGCCTACGATCTCCCTGCCAAGCTCCCGCGTGTCCGTTGGGGAGAGCCATTCGCGATCGAGCATTCCGTTTTCAAGGACACTGACTCCGTGATAGACGTGTCGCCCCGTGATACGCGCCATGGCACCTCCAAGCTCCACAAAGGAGGTCTTCCCCAAGACATTCTCAGCATATGCCCCCTTGATCTCCTTTACAAGCTGTGAAAATCCCATCTCTCCGCTTACGTATCTTGAGACAGGGGTCCGGGCAAGCTGTACATTCATGACACATCCCACGAACAAAAGCCCCGCAAGGAACGCGGCAAGAAAGGCGTTTCCTCTTCCCTTTTTCTCTTTCATATCTTCATCCTCAAAAATTAAAATAGATAAACGGGTTGTGCGTTTCCGTTACTACCATCGCTACACTCACAAAAAACAACAACAGCTGAACGCTAAAGGACAACGCGGAAAGCGCGCTTCTCCGCCTTTTACTCTCCTTTGCGATGCGTTTGGCAACCCCCGCAAAAAAAGGCATACTGCAAATACAGGAAAAAACAAAGAATACAAAAAATTCGGAAGCCTCAAAAAGAACGTCCTTACCAAGGAATACATTGCCTCCCAAGCCAAGCATACAAAGAAAATATCTCCATGCCTCCCCCACGCCCTCCGCGCGGAATAGGACCCAACCGATCAAGACTGCCAACAGGGTGCCCGCACGGCAGAGATAGCCGACCCCTCTGTTGGCTTGTACCCTTTGCGGAAGTGAAACACACTTTTCAAAAAAGATGAGCACGCCGTAAAAAACACCCCACAGAAGAAACGTGACGTCTGCGCCGTGCCAAAATCCCGTAGCTCCCCACACAAGCAAGAGATTGAAGGCAAGACGTCGTCGTGTGGATACCCGCGAGCCGCCGAGCGGAAAATAGAGATAATCCCGAAACCACGTTCCAAGCGTCATGTGCCAACGCCGCCAGAATTCGGTCACGGTTTTTGAAATATACGGAAAATCAAAGTTCTCGGGAAAATGAAAGCCGAGGATCCGTCCAAGTCCGATCGCCATTTCGGAATATCCAGAAAAATCAAAAAAGATCTGGAATGCATACGCAAAAGCACCGAGCCATGAAAACAGGACGCTTGGTGTGCTTGCCGAAAAAGCGGCATCCGCCACCATTGCCATGGAATTGGCAAGCAGCATTTTTTTATTAAAACCTCGCACAAAGCGAAATGTCCCCTCCGACAGATCCTCTTTTGTAGCATGCCGTTCCCGAAGCTCACGTGCAACGTCCCCGTAGCGCACGATGGGACCCGCGATCAATTGCGGAAAGAGAGATATATAAAGAGCAAGACTGACAGGATTTTTCTGCACCTCTTCCCCACGGTAAACGTCGATGACGTAGCTCATTGCCTGAAAGGTAAAAAAGGAGATCCCGATGGGAAGTGCGATCGACGTGCGCGGGACCGAGGAAAAGCCCGCATGCAGCACGGAGGTAAAAAGATTTGCATACTTGAAAACAAACAAAAGTCCGAGATTTCCGCACACCGCAAGGATCAGACAAGTACGGCGTCCTCTTTCACTGCAATGAGGGGATGCAATGCAGCGCGCAAAAAGATAATTAAGGGTGATCGAGAGAAGCATGATCCACAAAAAGGAGGGCTCTCCCCATGCGTAGAAAAAAAGGCTTGCCGCCGCCAGCCAATAGTTCCTACAACATCGCGGCAGTATTCGATTGACAAGAAACACGATCGGGAAAAAGAGAAACAAAAATTCAAGACTTGTAAAAAGCATGCATACCTCCCGAAACCAAGCGACGTATACAGTATGCCACACTCGCGCTTTTTTTACACGGCACAAAAAACGAAGTCCCGCATGCAAAATTGCAAACGAGACTTCGTTTTTTGATGTTATACCATTACTCTTTCACAGGAGTCTTTTGGGTAATGAACTTGATAGCAAAGAGCACCGCAACCGTAAGCACAATACCAAGGGGCAGGCAGATCCATGCGTTCTGTACAAAGCCCGCAATAACGAACATGACAAAGGAGATCGCCGCCACGGTTATTGCATAAGGCATCTGCGTGGAAACGTGATTGAGGTGATCGCATTGAGCGCCCGCAGAGGACATGATGGTCGTATCCGAAATGGGCGAGCAGTGGTCACCGCAAACAGCACCTGCAAGGCACGCGGACATGCTGATGATCAGGATGGGGTCACCCGCGTCAAACATGTAGGTAACGATCGGAATCAGGATTCCGAAGGTTCCCCAGGATGTACCTGTCGCAAAAGCGAGGACACAAGCTACAAGGAAGATGATCGCGGGCAGGAAGTAGCTCAGTCCGGTAGCCGCGCTGTTCATAAGGTCTGCTACGAAGTACTTAGCACCCAGCAAGGCGGTCATATCCTTAAGCGCCGTTGCAAAGGTGAGAATGAGAATTGCGGGAACCATAGCGATAAAGCCCGCGGGGATCGCATTCATCATTTCCTTCAATGCCATGGATCTGCGGAGTGCGAAATAGATCATGGAAATGATAAGAGTGATGAGTCCTCCCCAAGGAAGCGCTACGGTCGCGTCGGTGTTACCGAACGCATCCACAAAACTCAAGCCGTCAAAAATACCGCCGTTGTAAACAAGGGCAAAGACACAAACGGGAATGAGGACAAGGATCGGGAAGATCAGATCGATCACGCGTCCGTTCTCGTAAGGCGTCTCTTCTGCGGCATCAACACGCTCACCGCTTGTATAAAGGTCGCCGTTGTGCTGTGCGTTGAACTCATGGATACGCATGGAGCCGTAGTCGAAGCCAAGTAGAGCCAAACCAATGATAAATACAAAGGTCAGGAGAGAGTAGAAGTTGAAGGGGATCGCGGAAATAAAGAGCTCAAGTCCCTTTCCGTCCTCCGCATACTGGGAAACAGCCGCCGCCCAAGAGGAGATGGGAGCAATCATGCAAATGGGTGCCGCGGTTGCATCGATCAAGTACGCAAGCTTCGCACGTGAGATCTTGTTGGCATCGGTCACGGGACGCATGACGGAACCGACGGTCAGACAGTTGAAGTAGTCGTCGATAAAGATCAGAACACCGAGAATGAAGGTGGCAATGATCGCGCCGATACGGCTCTTGATGTGCGTCTGAGCCCATCTCCCGAATGCGGCAGAGCCGCCCGCACGGTTGATCAGCGCCACGAGAACACCCAATTCCACAAGGAAGATAAAGATTCCCGCAGTTCCGGAGGTCGCTGCGATCAAGCCGTCGTTCAACAGCGCGTCCACCGTTTCAATGGGCTTGAAGTTGGTATAAAGAAGAGCACCCGAGAGGATTCCCACAAACAATGAGCTGTATACCTCCTTCGTGATCAGTGCAAGACCGATCGCGATCACGGGAGGCAGAAGCGCCCAAAGGTTACCTCTGATAAGGCCATCGCCCTCACAGCTTTCACAGGCTTCGCCGTCGATCAAGCCCGTGGCATGACAATCGATACAATCAACTTCTTGGAGAGAGGCACCGCTGACACCAACGAACACCATCACCCCAACGATCAGTACGATCGCGACTGCCAAAACAATTTTTCTTGTGTTTGACATAAAAAAGTTCCTTTCTTTTTTTACACCATCGCATTCCGAAAAAAGAAAAGCGCGGCAGAGTGCCACGCAACAAGTCGGCAAAATGCCGCAGTTTCGTTGATAGCGCTCCACATACGTGACAGTGAATACGGTATTCCCGCATCCCCCAGCAAGAGTCGACGGAAAAATCGACCTGCTTCGGCAAAAGCTCCTTTTGCGCGTTCCCTTTTCCGGGCACTTCGCCGCGCGACTCATAGCTTTTGCACCTCTATCCTTTGATATCGGTATGAAATTGTGCTTTTTAACGCCACCAGTATACCATGAGGTAGGGTAAATGTCAAGAGAAAATTCGACATTTCCATTAACAAGTTTTTAACAATAAATGATAGAAGCGTTTATATCTGCTTTTGGACACTTTTGTACTCATCGTAGTAGCGGTAATACGGGCACGCGCGGTTCTCTCCGGATAAAAAGCGCACCATCTCATCCTCGTCCAGATTCATCATACACACATAGCTGTCCCAATCCTCGTCGTAATCGTAGAACACGCAATCCTCACAGTTGGTGGTCTGCTTTTTCTTCTCTGCCATGTTACGTTTTCACCTCCTTTGCTTGCTCCCGTCGCCACAGCCCCGGGCTCATCCCTACTTCCCGCTTGAACATTTTTGAAAAATTACACACGTCCTCATAGCCCGAAAGCTTTGCCGCTTCCGTAACAGACGCACCTTTCGCTAAGTGCTTTTTTGCCGCCTCCATGCGAACCGAGATCAGATATTCCTGCATGCTCCTCCCCGTTTTCTCCTTGAAAAGGCGAGAAAGATATCGGCGGTCAAGATTCATGCGCTCCGCGATCTCCTCCACACGTATCTCCTCCATATATCGGGTATCGATATGATTTTTCACCCGCCGTACGTAATGGTTATGAGGCTTCTCTGATGCAAACAGCTCCGCATACAGAGAAAAAAGCAGTGCCGCGATCCGATATTCACTCATGCCGTCATTCTCGCATGCGGCAAGCATTTCTTCCCCCCAGTTGCGCGAGTATGAAAACACGGGAGGTAAGATCTCAAAGCGCTTCGAAAGAACGCCGTCAAAGCCGATCCACACATAGCTCCATGGGGATTCCTTGGAAGCATAATACAGAGTGGTCTCGTCGGGACGGATCAGGAAGGCTTCCCCCGCATGCACAGGGTATTCCA
>SVSZ01000059.1 GCA_015064025.1 Oscillospiraceae bacterium
TTCTACCAGGAAGCAAAAATGCTTGCTTGCAAGGGCATTTTTGCGACGCCGTCAAGATAGCAGTCCCGCGTGATACGCGGGAGAGCGTTACCTTGTAACGCTCAGGGCTTGCGTGCAAGCCCGTACTCTTATATTCTACCAGGAAGCAAAAATGCTTGCTTGCAAGGGCATTTTTGCGACGCCGTCAAGATAGCAGTCCCGCGTGATACGCGGGAGAGCGTTACCTTGTAACGCTCAGGGCTTGCGTGCAAGCCCGTACTGCTTATATTCTACCAGGAAGCAAAAATGCTTGCTTGCAAGGGCATTTTTGCGACGCCGTCAAGATAGCAGTCCCGCGTGATACGCGGGAGAGCGTTACCTTGTAACGCTCAGGGCTTGTGTGCAAGCCCGTACTGCTTATATTATAACATAACTTTTTCCAAAAGTATAGCCCCCTCAAAAAAATTTTTCACACCTCATCTTTTACGACAATTTTATCGAACAGCGCGCAGTATAATAAAGGCATACACCGCAAGGAGGCTCACAGAAATGATCGCAGAGGTTTACGCAGATCTTTATTTTCTTATCAACACGTGCATGAATCTGTTATGCATCATGATCACAGCATCGCTTCTTCACCGAAGTGTCTCTCGCCTGCGCGCCTGCCTTGCGGCGGCGCTGGGCGGGGCATACGCCGTGCTCGCCCTGCTTTTCTCCCTTGGTGGAGTGCTCGGAACGCTTCTTGACGTCGCCGTCGCCTTGCTGATGTGCACTTTGACCTTTGCGCAAAAGCCATTTCGTGTCACGGGGATCCTCAAATGCACCGCCGTGCAGGTGCTTACGTCAATGCTTCTGGGCGGCATTATGACGGCACTTTACACCCTGCTCAACCGTTTGGACCTTCCCTTTGAGGCATTGCAAGGAGACGGGCTTTCCGTCTGGGTCTTCGCCATTCTAAGCGCCGTCGCGGGCATTGCCACCGCACACGGCGGACGCTTTTTCGGCATTTCAAAAAAGACAAGGAGCGTCACGGTGGAGGCGAGCGTAGGCAAGAAAAGCATCACCCTCCGCGCGCTTGTGGATTCGGGGAATCTTTTGCGTGATCCCATCAGCGGCAGATACGTCATCGTCGCCGACCGTGCACTTCTCTCAAAGGCACTTCCCACAGAGCTTTCCCGCGCGCTTTTGCACCCCCTCAATCCCGGAAGCGGCGCACACAGCCGCATCCGCCTCATCCCCACGACAACCGCATCGGGAAGCTCCCTGCTTCCCGCCTTTCTCCCCGAGCGATTGACCGTAACGGAGGGAAAGCACACTTACACCGCAGACTATCTCATTGCCGCCGCGGAGCTTGGAGACAGCGCACGCGGCTTTGACGCGGTGATCCCATTTGAATAAAGAAATAAGGAGGCTTTTATGAATCCCTTTGCCGCTCTCCACACGTGGATCGGGACGTTAAAAAGCAAGCTTTTCCGTTGGCGCGTACGCACCGCACGGGGCATCAAAAAGCAAAAAGGACTCTTTTACATCAACGGGCCCGACGTGCTTCCGCATCCCCTCCCCCCCGAAGTTGAAGCCGAATATATCGCACGACTTTCCGACGAGGATGCCCGCACAAAGCTTATCGAACACAATCTGAGACTGGTCGTTTATATTGCTAAGCGCTTCGAAAACACAGGAACAGGCATCGAGGATCTCATTTCGATCGGCACGATGGGGCTTATTAAGGCAGTCAACACCTTTCGTCCCGATAAGAGCATCAAGCTCGCTACCTATGCCTCGCGCTGTATCGAAAACGAGATTTTGATGTACATAAGAAAAAACAGCGGACAGCGGTGCGAGATCTCTCTTGACGAGCCACTCAACGTAGACTTTGAGGGAAACGAATTTCTTCTTTCCGACATTCTCGGGAACGAGGAGGACGGCGTCTCTTACCGACTTGAACAGCGCGAGGAAAAGAAGATGGTACGGGATGCCGTTGCCACACTGGAGCCGCGCGAGCGCGAGCTCATCGAATTGCGCTACGGCATGAGGACGGGAAATGAGATGACACAAAAGGAGGTTGCGGATCTTCTGGGGATCTCTCAGTCCTATATCTCACGCCTTGAAAAAAGAATCCTCTCCAATCTCCGCCGCCAGCTTTCGGGAAAGCTATAGCCGAAGAGAGCCAAACTCACACGGTTTTGAGAGGCAAATATACGCACCTGCTACAGATAAAACCCTCGCAATATCATGATAAGAATGGGTGCCTCAAATGCGATCTTGCATTTGAGGCACCCATTCTTTATGAAGTTTATTCGCCCTTGTTTTCAGCGATCACCTTTGCCGTGATATTCGCGGGAACGACGTCATAGCCGGTCACCTTGAATTCAAAGCTTCCGCGTCCCTGTGTCATCGCGCGGAGGATGATCGGATAATCTGCAAGCTCCGCCTTGGGAGCTACAGCCTGAACGACCGTGTAGCCCTTCTTCTGGGATGCTTCCATACCCATAACGCTTCCACGGCGCTTGTTGAGGTCGCCCATCACGTCACCGACCAGAGATTCGGGAATCGTGATATTGAGGTCGCCCACAGGCTCAAGAAGAACGGGTCCTGCGGACTCAAGCGCCTTCTTGTATGCCAGGGATGCCGCCGTCTTGAAGGAGAGCTCATCCGAGTCGACCGCGTGGTAGGAACCGTCGTAAAGATCAGCTGCCAAACAAACCATAGGATAACCGTAAGCACCCTTTGCCATGGAATCCTGAACGCCCTTCTCTACTGCGGGATAGAAGTTCTTCGGCACCGTACCGCCGACAACGGAAACGGTAAAGGTCAAGCCCTCGCCCTCACCGGGAGCGAACTTCATCTTAACGTGACCGTACTGACCCGAGCCACCGTTCTGCTTCTTGTGCTTGCCTTCCACGTCAACGGTCTTCGTGATCTTTTCACGGTATGCAACGGTGGGAGTATCAAAGCGAACGTTGAGTCCAAAGCGTCCCTTCAGTCTTGCCGCGAGGACAGAAAGATGTACGTCGCCAAGACCGTAGATCAGAAGCTGCTTGGTCTCCGCATCGTTCTCAAAGCGGATGGTGTAATCCTCCTCGACCATCTTCGCGATGCTCTGGGAGATCTTACCCTCGTCACCCTTGGAAACGGGGATCATTACCTTGGTAAGGTAAGGCGTTGCATATTCAATGTGTGCATAGCTGAAATCCTTGTTCCACGTCAGCGTATCGTTTGTATTGGTATTGTTGAGCTTTGCCACCATACCGATGTCACCGCAGGCGAGCTCATCGACCTCGGTCTGCTTTTTGCCCTTGACGGTATAGATGTGGGAGAGCTTTTCATTGTCGCCCGTGGTGTTGTTCTTGAGGAGCAGATCTCTCTTAACGTTACCGTTCATGACCTTGAAGAAGGACATCTTTCCAACAAACGGATCGGCAACGGTCTTGAAAACGAAGATCGCGGGCTCACCGTCGGGAATGATCTCCATCGCGTCACCGTCAACCAGCAGCTCTTCCTTCTTTGCGGTATGTCTCGGGAAGGACTCGCTGATCTTATCCAGCATGGTCCATACGCCCCACAGCTTCATCGCCGCGCCGCAGAATACGGGAACGATGTCACCGTGAATGATACCCTCGTGAACGGCGTTGATCGCTTCCATGTGCGTGATCTCTTCGCCCTCGAAGTACTTCATCATCAGATCCTCGTTCGTGCTCGCAACAGCTTCCATAAGCATGTCACGGAACTTATCGACTGCTTCCTTCGATTCCTCGGGAATGATCTCCACGCTGTGGCGTCCGTTGTTATCAAAAACGTGCGCCGTCTGGTCGATCAGATCGATCGCACCCACGACCTCGCCGTTTTTCACCATCGGAATGGTCAGAGGGCAGATGTGCTTACCAAAGGTCTCGTGCAAGGAATCCAGCACGCGTGCAAATCTTGCCTCGTTGTCATCAAACTTGTTGATAAAGAAGGCGCGAGGGAGACCTGCTGCCTCGGCATAGTCCCATGCAAGCTCGGTGCCGACCTCGATACCCGCCTTACCGTCCACTACGATCACAGCGCTGTCAGCAACGCGCAATGCCTGCATGACCTCGCCCGAAAAGTCCAGATAGCCGGGAGTATCAATGACGTTGATCTTAACATCCTTCCATACCATGGGAGCGAGAGATGCCGAAATGGAAATGTGGCGCGCAGCTTCCTCGGGATCGTAATCACAAACGGTGTTGCCCGCATTGACGTTTCCAAGACGGTCCGTCTCACCCGTAATATAAAGCATTGCCTCAGCCAGCGACGTTTTTCCCGCGCCACCGTGACCGAGCAATGCGATATTTCTGATATTTTTGGTTTCAAACTTAGCCATTGTAATAAACCTGTTTACTGTACCTTTCTATGATTTCCGCACCCGAAAGCGGTACGGCTTTCTTTTATTATACAATATTCAAAGTTTTTTTTCAAGTGGCTTTTTCAACTTTTCCAACTATCAACCGTAAAAAACGCACCCTACTTTTTGTGCATTTTAAACAATTTCAGAGGTGTTAAACAGCCTCTGCGCATTTTCGAAGGTCACCGCTGCCGCCTCAGCTGTACTGCATTCCCAAAGCTCTGCAAGCACCTTTAACGTATATTCAAGGAGCCCCGAATGGTTCAGACGCCCTCGCATCGGGTGCGGTGCGAGATAAGGCGCGTCGGTCTCAATGAGAAGTCTGTCGCGCGGTACGGCACGTGCCGCCTCGCGCACGCGCTCCGCATTCTTGAAGGTCAGGGAGCCCGAAAAGGAGATATACCAGCCGCGGCGGCAAAGCTCTCGCGCCATTTCCGCGCTTCCGCTGTAGCTGTGAAAGACACCCGTCACGTGGGGGTGACGGAGCACCGTCTCAAAGCAGTCGCCGTGTGCCTCGCGGTCATGGATGATGACGGGAAGCGCGTGCCTCTTTGCAAGCTCCATCTGCGCGTCAAAGAAATAAGCCTCCTTTTCCTTGTCCATCGGGATATCACCGTAAAACTCCCAATGGTAGTCAAGCCCGATCTCCCCCAAGGCAACGATCTTGTTCTGACGCCGCGTTTTTTCATCCCCCAGAAGTGTCTCAAGCTCACACAGCGCGGCATCTGTATCCTTGACGTAGTGGCAATCCTCCGGATGGATCCCCACCGCCGCGTACATCCCTTCATAGTTTGCAGCCTGCGCCACAGCAAGACGGGATGTGGCATTGTTGGTCCCCACGTTGAGAATGCGGGAAACAGGGGTCGGCATGATCGAACGCAGGATCGCGTCGCTTCCCCCCTCCGCTTCCTTTTCAAAACGCCCATCAAAATAATGGGCGTGTGAATCAAATATGCGAATCATCATAAACCCTTTCAAAATTCATTTTTCAAGCTTCTGTGAAAGAGTCTGCCAAGCTCCTCGCGCACGTCTCGCCCCTCGTACAGAATGCGGTACACCGCTTCGCAGATGGGAAGCTCGACCCCGCGCTCTGCGGCGATAGAGTGGAGCGCCTTTGCCGTATAATAGCCCTCGGCGAGCTCGCGGTATTCCTCGCCGCGCACAAATTTTTCGCCAAAGCTGCGGTTGTGGGAATAAGGGGAGAAAACAGTCGCTTCATAGTCTCCGAGATGACAAAGCCCGTACGCCGAGAATGGATTTCCGCCCATTGCATCAATGAGGCGTGAGATCTCACGCGTACCGCGGCTCATCAAAGCCCCCTTGAGCGTGGAAAGCCCCATGCCGTCAAGCATCCCCGCCGCAATTCCGATCACGTTCTTGGATGCCGCACCGATCTCGTTCCCCACAAGGTCCTGCCCGTAATAAAAGCGGATCAGCTCTCCGGAAAACGCCTCGACGAGTCGCCTTTTCGTGGTGTTGTCCGCACTGTCGATCACCATACAGTTAGGGATCCCCGCATAAAACTCCTGCACGTGTCCGGGACCTAACCACACAGCCACGCGGTTGGAGGGATCCACGCATTCCTCCACGATCTCGGAAAGCCGTTTCCCCGTTGATATCTCAATGCCCTTCATACAAAGCACAAAGGTCTTTCCCGTAAGCTCCATAGGCGCAAGCTCCTCCGACAAAAGAGCGCGAAGCCCTTGAGAGCCGATGGAGATCACGATGACCTCGGCTTCCTTCACACACGCAAGCTCGGTAGAAAGACAAACACGCTCGGGAAGAGACAAAAGATCGTTGCTGCGCGTTTCCAAAAACGCACGCATGTGCCGCGACTCCGCGCGTCCGTACAGGGTCATTTCATGCCCCAAGCGATCAAGATACCAGGTGATCAGCGACCCCCAGCGTCCGCATCCGATGACTGTGATCTTCAATGCAGTTCTCCTTTACAAAATGATTTCGTCTATATTGTACCTTTTTTTCATTGTTTTGTCAAGGGCAGGATTCCAACCCACTTGCCGTATAGCCCCCCTCTCGGTCTCGCATTCGCTCATAGGCTGAAGGAGAGGCTGCTTCCCCTCAAATCTTCTCCACTGTGATCTGTGACAAAAGCCCGTCGATCACATCTCTTGACGGCGGTTTTGTCCCCTCCGTCATGCATGCGGCACTTCCGTAAGCAACCGCGCGCGCAAGACATGCAGCCTTCCCCTCTTTCCGACTTGCGCCCGCCAAAAATCCCGCAATAGAGCTGTCTCCCGCGCCGATGGAAGAGCGCACGGATACCCCGGGGGCGCTTGCCGAAAACGTCCCTTCCGCGCACGAGAGCACCGCACCGCACGCTCCCAAACTGATCATCACGTTTTCAATGCCGGCTGCATGCAAGGCTTGCGCAGCCTGAGCCGCTTCTGCAAGCGTTTCAATGCTTTTTCCGAGATAGTCGGCGATCTCCTCGCCGTTCGGCTTGATCAAATACGGTCGGCATTCGATCAGCTCGCGCAACGTAAACGACTTGGAATCGATGACGATCCGCGCCCCACGCGCGGCTTGCTCTCCCAGAAAACGCTTGACGCTCTCCATCGAAAGCCCGTCGGGCACGCGCCCCGTAAAGGTGATGACAGAATCCCCGAGAGGCTCCCTTGCAAGCGCCTCCGCGACACGGGAAAGAAGCGCATCATCCGCACAAAATCCCGTAAAGCTGATGCGCGTCTCAGCACCTCTATCCGTATGTACCGTGATATTTTCACGGATCCGCCCCGCAACCTCCACCTCGCGCCACGACATCCCGTCCGTCGCCAGCGCGCGGCGGAAATCCGCTGCGTTTTCACTTCCCAGAACGATCAGAGCCGTATTGTCCACACCGTTTGCAGTCAGGGCACGCGATATATTGACACCCTTCCCACCCGCATCGCGTGAGGTGACGGTGGCAAGATGCTCATGCTCAGCCTTGAAATCAGCAACGTGACAGTGCACGTCAAAGGCAGGATTGAGTGTGAGAGTAATGATCCTCATAAGGGCTTCCTTTCAAAAAAAGATTTCTGCCTATATTGTACCATAATATTATGATTTTGTAAAGGAACAGTAAAGAATATGCGTAATTAGGTTGCAAAATCCGACAAAGGGAGGTATAATGAAGGGGATCTAAGCGAGGTGAAGAAAAATGAGTGCGATCACAACGCTGTTTCGGCGTCGTTCCTCAAGTGAGGTAAATATGACCGAGGGGAGCATCCTGCGCCACCTTTTGGTGTTTGCCTTTCCTCTTCTGATCGGAAATATCTTTCAACAGCTCTATAATCTGGTAGATACGTGGGTCGTCGGCAATTACGTCAGCAACGAGGCGTTTGCCGCCGTCGGCTCGGTCAGCTCCGTCATCAACGTGCTGATTGGCTTTTTCAGCGGTCTTTCCACGGGAGCCGGCGCGGTCATCTCCCAGTACTTCGGTGCCAAGGATGAGGAGCGCGTCAAACGCGCGGTCCACACATCCCTTTTGATGACCTTCCTTCTCGGCATTCTCTTCACCGCCGTAGGGATCCTTATCACCCCCTTAATGCTTCGGTTGATGAACACTCCCGACAACGTCATCGGGCAATCGACCGCCTATCTGACGATCTATTTTGCGGGGATACTTGGATTGATGGTCTACAACATCGGCGCGGGAATTCTGCGTGCGGTGGGCGACTCAAGGCATCCCTTTTACTTTCTCGCCGTTTCCGCCGCCATCAACATCGTTCTTGACCTTGTATTCGTCCTCGTCTTCGATATGGGCGTTAAAGGCGTGGCGCTTGCCACCGTCGTAGCTCAAGGCGTTTCCGCGCTCCTTGTCATCATCACGCTCATACGCACCGACGCCTGCGTGCGACTCTCGCTCCGCGATCTCCGCATCGATCTCCCCATTCTTTCCAAGATCGCAACCGTCGGCTTCCCCGCAGGAATTCAGATCTCCATCACCGCATTTTCCAACGTCTTTGTACAATCCTACATCAACGATTTCGGAGCCGACGGCATGTCTGCCTGGACAGCTTACACGAAGATCGATCAGCTCCTCCTGCTTCCCATGCAGTCCATCGCACTTTCCTCAACGACCTTTGTCGCGCAAAACCTCGGAAGCCGACAGACGGAGCGTGCCAAGGCAGGGGTGCGGACCGCCCTTTGGATCGGCGTTCTTTCCACTGCGGTTTTGATAATCCCCGTTTTGATCCTTGCTCCCTCCCTTGTCTCCTTCTTCAACGGCAAGGCAGAGGTCATTGAGATCGGCGCACTTTTCTTGCGCTTTACAACCCCCTTTTACATTTTGTGTTGCTACAATCAGATCTACGCCAGCGCCCTTCGCGGAAGCGGTAACACCCGCGCTCCCATGATCATCCTGCTCTCCTCCTTTGTCGTCTTCCGTCAGATCGCGCTCTTCCTTGTCTCCACCTATCTCATCCCCTACCTTGCAACCGTAACGTCCCTCACCGAGCATGCTCGCATGGTCATCACCGCCATGGCATACCCTGCGGGCTGGCTGCTTGCCACGGCGCTCCTCACGATATATTACCACAAGGTCGGATTTTCCAAGGGACGGATCATAGAAAAAGAAGCAAAAACGTGAAAGCTTCCACAAGCCATGAAGCGTTCCCTTCCGTAAAGCAGTTTTTACCTGCCAACAGAAAAAAGGAGAGAAAAAGCTATTGAAATATTTCAAAAAGCATGGTATACTGAATTTATCAAACATCAAGCCTTCAAAGGAGATTACGGTATGAAGCAAGTAAAGGTGCAACCCTTGACGCGTGATGCATTCGCGCCCTTCGGAGAATTTTATGATATGGGAAATCCCGACGGATATCCTCTTTGCGGTGCGATCCACAAGTTTTATCCCGACCGTCTGACCACGTCCTGTGCAGGGAGACTTGCGTTCTCACCCTTGGTAGTAAAGAAGCCGGGATCCATGGTGATCACTCAGCAGGAATATCACACCTCCACGGAGGAGCTGATGCTTCCGCTTGACGATGACGTCATCGTTCACGTTGCCCCTGCATCGGGCGGTGCGACCGTCACCGAGCATGCAAAGGCTTTTCTCGTCCCCAAGAATACCCTTGTCAAGCTGAAAACCGCAATCTGGCACCTTGCACCTTTGCCCGCTACAAAGGATCAAGTCACGGTATTGATCATTCTGCCCGAATGCACCTATGCCAACGACTGTCCTGTCGTCGATCTTTCCGCCGACGAGCAGTTTGAGATCGTAAAATAAACGTAACATCCAAAAAGGGCAGCCCCCTGCCCCTTATAGAAACGAAAAGAGAGAACAAAACGGAATGTTCTCTCTTTTTTCTGTTAGCTTACCCACACGCATCGCACCGCTTCGTATTGCCATAAACATTGAAAGAATACCCGATCCGCTACAAGAGCATCAATACTCCTCAGACGGTGCTTTATTAAAAAAGAGCTTGTAGCTTCGGTAAAATACACTGTAGTCCGAGAATCCGCATTTTGCGCACACCTCGGACGGACGTTCTCCGCTGCGGATCATTGTCTGCGCCAACAGCATTCGCTTGTCGGTAATATACTTCTTAGGAGTTTGATGAATCTCCTTTCTGAACAGTTGAAAGAGATACCCCTCGCTGACAAATAAATGATCTGCAATCTCCGAAACGTTTTTCACCGTCAAAAGATGCTCGTTAATATATGCAATTGCCTCGGAAAGAACGGGATTGAGCACCGTAGCACTTCGAACGGACTTCTGCCGTGACGCGATCAAGAGATGATAGATCAGCTCCGTCAAAAGGGCGGGAAACAAGTGCTCCATATCCTCATCTGAGAGATTTTTCCGATAGTAATTCATTTTTTGGAAAAGGTGCTCTGTTTCCGTTTCCTTTGATAGGTCAATGACGTCCGACGGCTCATCAAACAAGGCGGAAAAGGAAAATCCCAAAACAGAATCATCCAGACCAATAATATATCGCTCGCAAGGTGCGGGAGAATCGATCTGAATAAAATGATATTTCAACGGTTGTATTAAGATCAGATCCCCCGGCTTCAATTTATATTTCCGATCTTCGATCACGTGTGTCGCATCACCCCGAACAAAATAAATGAGCTCGTACTGACTGTGCGTGTGCATTGAAAAATAATCATTTGGCGGCAAGGGCATGACCTCATGCTTATAGCCGATCCTTCCGTTCTTTGATTCGAAGAAAAAATCAATCGTCATGAAATCCCCCCTTCCATAAAACATTTTATCATACTATTTTAGTTTTTGCAATGGTTTTATCTATTTTTGCAATTCACATTGTAAAAAACATGCGCTATAATAAAGATACACTCTAAAAAAGGAGAAGATTTCAAATATGAAAAAATTAAGAGTTGCCATCATCGGACAAGGAAGAAGCGGACGCGATATTCATGGAAATTACTTTCTCAAAGCCGAAAACGATATCATTGAGGTCGTTGCGGTTGTGGATGCAATTGCCGATCGCCGCGAACGCGCCAAGAAGGACTTCGGCTGTGACGTATACAAGGACTACAGAGAGCTGTTTGACAGGAAGGACATTGACCTGATCGTCAATGCATCTTTTTCTCACCAGCATTATCCAATTGCAAAGGATTGTTTGGAGCACGGCTACAACGTACTCAACGAAAAGCCTTTTGCAAGAACCTATTACGAGGCAATGGATCTGATCCATACGGCAAAACAAAAAGGGCTTCTGATCACCGCGTTTCATCAGTCACTCTACGGTCCCACCATCTTCAAGATCAAAGAGGTGCTCGCCTCCGGTAAGCTTGGAAACATCAAGCAGATCAATATGTCTTGGAGCGGATTTTCCCGCCGTTGGGATTGGCAGACGCTTCAAAGCCACTGTGCGGGAGGCGTTTACAATACTGCCCCCCACCCCATCG
Source organism: Oscillospiraceae bacterium (assembly GCA_015064025.1). Taxonomy (GTDB): domain Bacteria; phylum Bacillota; class Clostridia; order Oscillospirales; family CAG-272; genus UMGS1865. Next base: position 11,219 of record SVSZ01000059.1, read on the forward strand.
GAATCGCACTTGATTTGATCGACTGGGCACCCGACGCAAAGGTTGCCTTCTCCCATCTTGACAGAGCATTGACCAGCGGAGATGCCAACGATATGGCAAAGATCATCATCACCGCCCCCGGGAAACCCTTTATTGACATTGAAGTCAACTCTGCTGATGGATTTCCCAACCAAAACATCAAGATTCTCGGAGACCGCGGCTCTTTGCTCTGCGGTTGTGTCGGTGACGTCAAGATCAAGTATATCGTTGATGAAGAGCTTGATCCTCGCCCCGTGACTGCAGAGCCGTTGCGCCATCCGGAAACGGGACACCCGCTGTATTGTTCCGAAAAGCTTCCCATTCACGAGGAAACACTTCCCACCGAAGGGGATCTCTTGGTTTTCCACACACGTTATTTCTATGAGCGTCTGTACGATACCATGATCAACGGTGCGCCCCTCTACGTTACAGCGGAAAAGGCTGCAAAGGCAATCGAGATCATCGAAGCGGTACATGCACAAAATCCGCTTCCCGTTAAGTACTGATCCCCCGGAAGCACTTAAGGAGAACCCACATGAGACTTGGAGTAAGCAACTATAGCTTTGGAAAACATATGAAAGCCACGGGATGCTCGATGGAGGAGATCTGCGATCTGACCAAAAAGATCGGATTTGAGTACATCGACTTCACGCAGGACTCTGTTAAAGGGTACGATGATCCCGTAAAAAGAGCGCATGAGCTTCGCGCATATTGTGAAAAGATCGGTCTTCCCATCGGCGCGTACACCATGGGAGCAAACCTCACAGGCGGAGAATGGACAGAAGATGCGCAAAACGAATGGATCAAAACGCTCAAGGAACACGTTGATATCGCAGAAGCGTACGGTGTCACTGTCATGCGCCACGATATCGGATTCTCCATTCCCGATGGAAAAACGTGGGAGGATTCCGTTCCTTACGTTGCGCCCATCATTCGTGAGGTCACGCTTTACGCAAAGGAAAAAGGGATTCGCACCTGCTCGGAGAATCACGGAATGACTTTCCAGGAGCCCGAGCGCATGGAAGCCGTATTCAAGGCAGTCGGTGACAGCAACTACGGATGGCTCGTTGACGTTGGAAACTTCTACTGTGCCGACGTCGATCCGCTGGATGCGATCGATCGCGCGCTTCCCTACGTCATGCACGTCCACGTCAAGGATTTCCTCTATTTCAAAAAAGGAGAGCGGGAGATTCTTCCGGAGGATCTCTTCTTCAACCGTTTCGGCAACGGTCTGCGCGCTACGATCCTCGGACAAGGTGTTGTCCCCTTGATTGAGGCAGTCAGAAAGCTTCGAGCGTCCGGATACGAGGACGGCTTCACCCTCGAATTTGAAGGTGCGGAGGACTGTCTCTACGCAGTGGAAACCTCCTTCAAATACATGAAAAAGCTCTCGGAGCTGCCTGTATAAACAAAGCCTTCCCCGGTGGGGGAAAGAGGACCGAGTTGGGCGACCTGCTTTACAGCAGGTCGCCCAACTAAGCTTGCCCCCAAGGGCAAGAGTTGCACAAAGCAAAGGCTCCCTCCGAGAGGGAGCTGTCGCGGCGTCAGCCGTGACTGAAGGAGTGTGCGCAACGCAAAATAGTCGAATGCATGATAAAAGTGCTGTTTTTTTAGTCACGCCCACTCCTCCCCACACCGCAGAGCGGTGTTCTCCCAACGTTCGCTTTGCTCACTACGAAAACTTGCCCGCAAGTTTTCCTCCTCTCGGAGGAGGGCTCTGTAAGCATCTGCTTTGTACATTTTGCTATTGTACTTTTGAAAGCTGTACTTCGTCAGAATTCCGACCCTCCCCCTCAGCCTTCGCCGTGCCCCTTCTCCCACAGAAGAAGGTTTTTATTCCCTGCCCTTTTTCAAAAAATGCAAATAGCGTAGCCACGCTTTCTACACATCGAAACAAAAAAGCACCGATTCGGTGCTTTTTTACCTTGCGGTAAAACAAAAAGAGCACCGATTTAGAGCGTCACTCTAAAGGACAGTTTTGAGAATAGATTACCTACCGACAGGAGATAATAGATTTTTCTTTTACTAAAAAGCTTTCAAACACAAAAAAACGCAGATTGATTTTCTGCGTTTTTTGTGCTATAATAGGGTGTGGTCTTAGCCTTATGCATGAGCCGAAATTGGAGTGATGAACCCGAATGATAATGAGAGTTTGACGAGGTAATCAAAAATGGAGAAAACTCTGTTCACATATCAACGATGGTTTTTGAGAATTGGATGCGCAGGGCTTGCATTGCCCCTTATCTTAATAGTTCAACTCTTAGTTGCTGAGTTGATGAGCATAGAATACGCAAATTTTTGGTATTTTTTAATTTGTGCGATCATTATGTTTGTTTGGCTGTATGTTTACTACAAATGCACTCAAAATCGCAAGTGGTTTGAAAGAACAGGTGCTTATTGGATTGAAAACGGAATAGTGTACATACAAAAACAAAACAAAATATATG
>SVSZ01000060.1 GCA_015064025.1 Oscillospiraceae bacterium
TGCAAAGCAAGGCAATTCCCGCAGCATTGTCCGCAGAAAATTGCGGATCCGCAAAATAAGTGTTATGGCGTTCGGCAAGACGGGCTTGCAAATAGCGGTTACTCATCACACCTCCCGCATAAACGATCGGAAGAGAGTTTTTTTGCCCGTCAAGAAAGCGCGTCATCTCCCAAAGCGTTTCCCCGATAAAAGCAAGTGTAAACGCGGCAACGAAAGACTTGTCTCCCGACTCCTTAAAAAGCTTTTCCGCAAGATTCTGAAGTCCCGACAGATTACAGCATCCGTTTTTGACACAGACCCGAAAGTGAGGAAGTGTGCGCGTATTCTTTTGTGCCAAAAGCTCCAGCTCTTTTCCGCATGGAAAACGAAGTCCCATCATCACACCGATGCGGTCGATCGCCTGTCCTGCGTTAAGATCCTCCGTGGCGCATACAAGCCTTACGTCAAAATCTCCTTCCTGTGGAGTGACATGCAAAGCCTCGGTCGTACCTCCCGAAACGTGAAAAGCCCAAAAGGGATTCTTCATAGCTTCTTCGGAAACACCTGCGGAATATGCCGCTGCCATTACGTGCCCGTTCTGATGTGAGAATGCAAAAAGAGGTGCATCGATCGAAGCAGAAAAGGAATGCGCCGCCGCAACTCCCGAGAGAAAGCAAGGCATGTAAGAATCCTCGGCATCCCGCGGACGCGCCGAGTAACCGACAGCCAACACTCTTTTCCCAAGCAGGGTCTTGCGCAGTCTGTCACAAACCTCGGGGAGATTTTTGACATGTGCAAATACCGCATCGCTCTGGCGCAAGCCGCATTCCCCCGATTTCACGGGAAGAGGCGCCTTGATATTGGCAATCACCTCGCCGTCAAGAGTACAGACCGCGGCAGAGGTCGTATAATTACTGGTGTCGAATCCGACAAAGCAATCTATCATTGTACGTCCGCACTCTCAAGCTCTACCTTGACGCCGTTAAGAACACCGTTGACAAACGCGCGCATCTTCGGATCGTCAAAGGTCTTTACAAGCTCGATCGCCTCGTTGAGGGATACCACGCTCGGAATATCCTCCATATACTTCATCTCAAAGATGCAGATGCGCATAGCGCTTCTTGAGATCGGTGTAATACGTCCCGGCTTCCATCCGTTGGAGTGGCGCATGATCATCCCGTCGATTTCCTCAAGATGCTCTCTTACACCGAAATAAACGGTTTGTATGTATTTGTTTTCTTCAATCTCGCGAGCTTCCTTTGAAAGTGCATAAATTGCTTCGGGCGCAGTATCCGCGCGAAACTCCGTTTCAAACAACAGACGGAAAGCTTCCGTACGAGCTTCCTTTCTTGTCATTCCAGCCATATTTTACCAGGTCCTTTCTTTTGCATAAGAGCATTTGCCGGGAATAGATGCCTTCAAAAAACTCCATAATAACCCATCATAATATATTATACATCAAAAATTAAAAAAGTCAACACAAAAAATGAATATTTCCAATTCTTTATGCATATAAAGTAGCAATCAAGCGACAGGCGGTAGGTACATGAAACAAAAAACAAATTCTTTTCTCCGCGGCTTTTCGGCTTTTCTTTTGCTCTTTGGTATATTTTGCGGCATTCTTACGTACCTATCTCCTCCCCCAAGCATCCCGACCCCCGTGGTGAAGGATCCTGCAGAACGCATTACCACGGTCGTTCTTGATGCGGGACACGGTGGCGAGGACGGAGGCGCCGTAAGTGCCTGCGGCTTGGTCGAAAAGGAGATCAATCTCAAGATCACTCTTCTTCTCAAAGACATGCTCACGGCAAACGGTGTCAACGTGGTCCTGACGAGAGAAACAGACACACTTCTTTACGACAGAAACGTCGATTATCACGGCAGAAAAAAGGTGCTCGACCTCGCGGCACGAAAAAAAATCGCAGAGGAGACCGAGGAAAGCGTATTTGTCAGCATCCATATGAACACCCACCCCATTGTCAGCTGTCAAGGGCTTCAGGTATGGTACTCCCCGAACGACCTGCGCTCCAAGATCTTAGCAGAGACAATACAAAAAACTACGCACACATTGCTACAGCCGCAAAACGATCGAACGGTAAAGGCAGCAAACAGTAGCATCTATCTGTTACATAAGCTCAACACTCCCGCAATACTGATCGAATGTGGATTTCTCTCCAATCCGGAGGAGGCACGAAAGCTCGGTGACGAGGAATATCAGAAGCAACTCGCACTTTCTATATTCCTATCGATCATGGAAACGGATTTTTCATCCTGAGAAATTAAAAAACGCTATTGCAAAGACAGCCTTTTTGAAGTATAATAGGTATATCGATCAAGAAAGGCGCAAAAAAATGAAAGGCTTGAAAACTTTTTACATTTGCACGGAATGTGAATATAAAACCTCCAAATGGATGGGAAAATGCCCCAACTGCAATGCATGGAACTCCTTTGTGGAGGACGTCGAGGAAGCTGCACCGACAACAGCTGCACCAAAGCGCATCAGCATGATTCCCGCAAATGAAGAGAACCGCGCGATCGGCTTTCACGAATTGGAGATCCCGGATTATATGCGCAAAAGCACGGGACTTTCAGAGCTTGACAGAGTGCTCGGCGGCGGTCTTGTGCACGGCTCCGTCGTGCTTCTCTCGGGAGAACCCGGCATTGGAAAATCAACACTCTTGATGCAGATCTGCGACGCACTGGGAGGCACGCGCCGTGTACTCTACGTGTCGGGAGAGGAGTCGGGCGGGCAGCTCAAGCTCCGCGCAGAGCGCCTTGGTGTCGACGGCACTTCCCTTTACATCCTTACAGAAAGCAACGTCGAAAACATTTTGAAGGAAACCGACAAGGTAAATCCCGACGTAATGATCATTGATTCGATCCAAACCATGTATGCTGCCTCGGTCAATTCCACCCCGGGGAGCGTGACCCAGGTCAAGGAGAGTGCACTGACGCTGATCAATAAGGCAAAGGGAGCCGGCATTTCCGTGATCATGGTGGGACACGTCAACAAGGAAGGTACCATTGCAGGTCCCAAGGTACTGGAGCACATGGTGGACGCAGTACTCTACTTTGAGGGGGAACGCCAACAGGCATACCGCATCATCCGCGCCATCAAAAACCGCTACGGCTCCACAAACGAGATCGGCGTTTTTGAAATGACAGATAAGGGACTTTTAGAGGTTGAAAACCCATCCGAGATGCTTTTAGCGGGAAGACCGAAGAACATTTCCGGCAACTGCGCACTTTGCACGCTTGAAGGAACACGCCCATTGATCGCGGAGATACAGGCGCTTGTCACGCCCACCGCCTTCCCCGCTCCCCGACGTACGACCAACGGCATTGATTACAATCGCATGTGTCTGATCATTGCCGTTCTTGAAAAAAGACTGGGACTTAAATTTTATCAAAACGACGTTTATCTCAACGTCATCGGTGGGCTTCGTTTGGACGAGCCCGCCTCCGACCTCGCACTCGCCATGGCTTTGATCTCCTCTATGACCGATCGCATCATTCCGGATGATCTGATCGCTATCGGGGAGCTCGGTCTTGCCGGTGAATGCCGCGCTGTCTCCAACCTTGAACAAAGAGTCAAGGAAGCCGCACGGCTCGGATTTAAGCACGCGCTTGTCCCTCTGCGCAACGTCGAAAAACGAAAGCTCGACACCGAGGGCATCAACGTCATTCCCATCAGAGGAATATATGAGGTTTTGAATATGATGAAATCGAAAGACTAAAAAGAACCGAGGAACGCGGTGTTCCTCGGTTCTTTTTAGTAAAGCAGGTAAGGCATTCGTGCTTTTTCAAAGCACCTTGCCTCTTCCCTCCAATGCTCTATGATCGGCAAAAGAGATTCGCCCCGTATGATCGCGTCACAAATCTCATCCGTGCACATTCGAATACGAGCACTGCCGTGATGCTCCATATGGATCTTCTCACCGAAAAGCCTGCAAAGAGTATCCATGATATAAAGCTGTGTTTCTACAGGTCTCCATGCGTTTCGGTCGTTGATGAGGATGAGCACACCGTTGCAAAGCGTGGGCTTGTGTCTCTCACCTCGATAGATATCCCGATAGGTGCTTGCCATATAGTATTTGGGCAGAAAGTATACGCCTGCAAGCTCTAATGCGTTAAGCTCCCGTGCCAGGAGATCAGCGTCAAGCCCTGCGTCCCCGACGTATTGAAACGGCGTTGCCGTTCCCATACCGAGTGAAAAATCAGCCCCCTGCATAAGTCCTGTTGCGGCGAAATACAAGGCGGTATCCACAGTGGGCATATTGGGACTTGCGGGAACCCACGGAAGTCCTGTTTCCTCGTACCACATATCTCTTTTCCAATCGCGCATTTTCAAAACGCTAAGGTTGGCACCGACATGCTTGAGATCGTTATACATCAAAGCGAGCTCGCCCACGGTCATTCCATGACGCAGAGGATATTCAAATCCCGAAAGAAGATGTGTCCCCACATAAGGAGGACGTGCGGGTGCCCCCTCTACAATATCACCGCGAATGGGATTGGGGCGGTCAAGGACAATCACCTCACACCCTGCTACCGCAGCAGAATCCATCAAAAGCATCAGCCACGGAGTATAGGTCCAATGCCGTACGCCGACGTCCTGGGCACAAAAAACAACGGCATCCACCTCCATTAACCGATCGATCGGCGGTTGAAGGCGCGGATAATCGTAAAGATTCACGACGGGAAGTCCGGTGCGCGCATCACATGCGGGAATTCCGCTCTCCGCTGCATAAAGATTGCCGCGGACGCCGTGCTCCATTCCCAAAAGAAAAACCACCTCTGACCACTTCTCGTCAACGATCTTGTCAATCAAAAGAGAACCTTCGTTGTCAAGAGCCGTCGTATTCATCATCAGTGCGATCCGTTTTCCGCGGATCTTTTCTCTAAGCTCGTCACATGCGAGGAGTGTTGCTCCGCCGTGCCACGTTTTCATGCGAGTTTCTCCTTTGCTTGCTCGGGTGTCATCCCAAACCGTTTTTTGAATGTTTTTGAAAAATGCGGAAGCGTGTTGAAGCCGGACTCAAAGCACACCTCTGTAACGTTGAGATGCGAAAATTTCAAAAGATTCATTGCAAAATCAAGACGAAGATCCTGCAGATATTTTCTGAATTCGATCCCGGTCTCCCTCTTGAACTCTGCACTGAAATAGTTCGGTGAATAACCGATATGTTTTGCAACATCGGTTGCCTTTATCTGCCCTCTGAAATTACAGTGGACGTACATCAATGCCTTGCGCATCTTTAACGGTGCGGCAGATTCCGATACCGTATTGACGGAACGGAGCGTTAAAATGATCAATGGATCAACCAAGGACGAGAGGAATTGCTCAGAACCTATCAGCGCCGTATTCATTTGTTCCTTTATAAGGCGATCAAAAAGGAACAATGCAGTCTCATAGTCCTCACCGTCCAGTTTCGTTACGATTGGGAATTCATTCAAGGCGCATAAAGCTCCCACCGAATCATAAAATGCGGTTTCCGATATTTTCACAGCACAAAATGAAAGTGACTGACCATCCTTGATGACGTTTCTGTGGAAATCAGTCGGGGAAAGTATAATAACACTCCCCCGAGAAACCGGATAAGGCTTCCCGTTGATTTCCTGAATTCCGTCACCGCCCGTAAACAGATGGAGAAGAAAATGAGAATGCCAATGCGCATCAAGCGTTCGGTCACAATCAACTCTATATGCGTCAAACCGAGCATTGCTCATGCGCCAGCGCTTCGGAACACAGTCTGACATCTACATCCCTCCCTTCGCGCTTCAATTATATATCCTCCGAATGAAAAAAGCAAGACAAAATCAAAAAATCGTAGAAAAGCTTAACCGACCGATAGAAAAAACTTCGACAAACCGTTCTTTTCATTGTATGATGAGGAAAAGCTTTCAGGAGGTATCCATTATGTCAATTACGTCAAATTATCGCGACGGTGTCATTGAGCTCGTTCGCAAAATTGCCGACTCACAGGAAGAAAGTATTCTGCGCGGCGCGGCGATATGTGCCGACGCCATCAAGCAGGGGCGTCTGATCAATGTGATCGGTCCCGGGGGACACTCCAACATTGCAGTCGAAGAGGTTCTTTGGCGCGCCGGAGGCCTTGTGCACATCAACGCAATTCTCGATCCCGGCACCAATCTGATCCACGGTGCAAAGCGTTCCAATATCGTTGAGCGCACTCCGGGATACGCCAAGGCAGTATTCGATTCCTACAGACTTACCAAGGGAGACGTGCTTGTCATTGTCAATGCATACGGCATCAATTCTATGACCGTTGACTCGGCACTTCTCTGCCGTGAGCGCGGTATCCACTCCATCGGAATCACATCAACGTCCTTTGCAAATCTTGTTCCGAAGGATGCTCCCAGCCGCCACCCCTCGGGGCTCAATTTGTCAGATCTTGTAGACGTTTTTATCGATAATCATCTACCGCTCGGAGATGCGATCATTCACCTTCCCGGCTTGGATCAACCAATGGGATCAACCTCGACGTATGCGAATTGCTTCGCGATCAATCTTCTGATGATGCAAACAGCCCAGCTCCTCCTTGAGGATGGAGTCGTTCCTGCGGTCTGGCAAAGTGCCAATATGCCCAACGGAGATAAAACCAATAAGAAATACGAGGACGAGCTGTTGCCAAGGCTCCGTCACCTGTAAAAAGGAGGAAACGGAAATGGATTCAACGTTGTATTTTTACAAAGAAGTGGTTGCGACTCTTGAACGGGTCACAAAAGAGCAATCGGAGAATATTGAAAAAGCGGCAACGATCATCGCAGACACGATCACACAGGGCGGAATGTTCCACGTATTCGGTAGCGGAGGGCATTCTAACATAGCCGCGATCGAAATGTGCCACCGTGCAGGAAATCTCTGCTGTGCAAATGCGATCCTTGACCCCGGTCTTTCGTGTGAGCACGGCGCAACCCGCTGGAACGAACGTGTTGTCGGATACGCAAACGAGGTCATGCGTTATTACAGAGTAAAAACAGGTGACGTCATGCTCCAGATCAACGCCTACGGGATCAACGCCGTCACGATCGATACGGCAAACTATTGTCGCGCCAATCACATCCCCCTGATAGCAATCACATGCCCCGAGCTTTCCGATACGGTTGACCGCAAGCAGCACAACCGCCACCCGTCGGGCGTGAGTCTATACGAGCTTGCCGACGTTGTGATCAACGATTACACCCCCGTTGGAGAAGCCATTGTACCGATCAAAAATTGCAGTTATAAGGCAAGCCCCGCATCTACGATCGTCAATCTTTTTATTGTGGATGCAATCAATGCAAAGGTTTGCGAGATCCTTTCGGAGCGAGGCATCACCCCCGACGTATGGGTCAGCGGAAACGGAGCGGAGGGAGACCGCATGAACCAAGCGAACATGGACAAATGGTTTCGGAGACTTCGCCATATATAACGTAACATTCTGTAAGTAAAGTGTTGGTTGTCATGATATTCTCCTTTGTATTTTTTAAGACACCCTCATTTTACTACAAAAGCGCACATAGAACAACACACCCCCAAGGAACGCATCGTGTTCCTTGGAGGTGTGTTTCGTTTATTCCACGGTAACTGATTTAGCAAGGTTTCTCGGGCGGTCAATGTCGCATCCGCGTGCACGTGCCGTTTCGTACGCCAGCATCTGTACAGCCGCCAACGCGCAAAACAGCGTCTCCGCATCACTCGTGCCCGGCAAAAGGATCACGTCGTCGCTTACCTTGGCGCTCGGCGCATCCTCGCGACAGATCAAGATCACGTAGGCACCGCGGCTTGCCACCTCGCGCACGTTGCTCTCCGTTTTGTCGTAAAGATCACGCTCCGTCATGATCGCAATGACAGGAGTCCCCTCCTCGACAAGCGAGATCGTTCCGTGCTTAAGTTCACCCGCAGCGTAGGACTCGGCATGAATATAGGAGATTTCCTTGAGCTTAAGGGATGCCTCCATGGATAAGGAATAGTCCAGTCCTCTTCCGATATAAAACATATGCTCAGCCTTCGAAAGCTTCCCTGCAAGGCGCACGAATTGCTCTCGCTTTTCCGACAAAAAGCGCTCCATTGCCGCAGGCGCAGCCGTAAGAAGCGAATGGATCATTTCACGCAAATGCCCCTCCGTCATTTTTCCGCGTGCAAGCGCGATCTGCGCTGCGATCATATAAAGCACTGCCGCTTGCGTGCAATACCCCTTCGTCGTGGCAACTGCGATCTCGGGACCTGCGTAAGTGTAGATTCTGCGATCCGCCTCACGTGCGATGGTGGTCTCCACTGCATTTACGATCGCCAAGGTGGGAAGTCCTGCGCTCTTTGCATAACGCAACGCCGCCAAGGTATCTGCCGTTTCTCCCGACTGCGAGATCAGAAGCACCAGTGTTCCTTCACTTGACAAGGGAGGGTTGTAACGGTATTCCGATGCGACGTGGACCGTTGTGGGGATCTTTGCGTAGTGTTCAAGAAGCCCTGCCCCTACAAGGCCCGCATGCATTGCAGATCCGCAAGCAACAATTTGTATCCTTTGGATGGATCTCCAAAAATCAAGATCGATTCCATCGTGAGAAAAATCGGGAAGCCCGTTCCTTGCGCGTACCGATACCGCATTGACAATGGCGCGCGGCTGTTCAAAGATCTCCTTCAGCATGAAATGAGGATATCCTCCCTTTTGTGCCGCCTCTGCGTTCAAATCCGTAATACTCCAAGCAGGAGAAAATGCAGACATACCATCTCTGTGAACCGTGGCGCCTTCGGCACTTAGACAGGCGATCTCGCCCTCTGCAAGGCAATAATATTTTTTTGTAAACGGCAAAAACGCCGTCATGTCCGAGGCAAGATAGCATCCGTCCTCGCTTGAGGCAAGCAGCAAGGGAGAACCGCATCTTACGGCGTATACTTCCCCGGGACGATCCTCGAACAGAATTCCCAAGGCATAAGAACCCGTGAGTTTTCTTGCGCATTGCAGAATGGCTGTCACAGGATCCTTTGATTCCAAATAGCAAACGTCAAGAAGCCCTGCGGCGATCTCGCTGTCGGTTTCAGAGACAAAGGATTTACCCGCCGCCTCCAATTCTTTTTTCAATTCCTTATAGTTTTCAATGATCCCGTTATGAACCAGTGTGACGCGTCCCGATCTGTGAGGATGTGCGTTTGTATCGGAGGGAGCCCCGTGTGTTGCCCAACGTGTATGTCCGATCCCGCAATGCGAGGAAAGAGCGCTCAGCTCCTCCTTTTTCTTTAAATCATCAATTCTTCCCCGGCATTTTACCGTTTTGATCTCTCCGTCCGATTCTACTGCGATTCCAACCGAATCGTAGCCGCGGTATTCAAGCACCGACAGCCCCTCGGTCAATTTGCAAACCGCATTTTCATTTCCGATATATCCGATAATTCCACACATAGTGTTTTTCCTGTAAGACCTCGCGGTCTTTCCCTTTCAATATTTTTGCACGGCAAAAGAACCGCTCTCAAAGCGTTTGAAAGCAGTATATGCCGCTATGAAACAACAGGGATTGTTTTGCGGTTACCCGCATATTTGACCTGTTTTTAACGATGAACCGACCTTCGGTTTCACCGGAGAAGTACCCGCCGAATATTTCGATCACTTCTCTCCTCGTCAACCGTCTTACAGATCAGACGGTCTGGCGCTATCTTTGCCCTGATTTTCGGGAGCCGTTCATTTTTGAGGCGCATCCTTGGGGGCTTATGATAAGCCCCCTATATTCGGCTCGTCGCCGTTAATTCTTTTTTACAACGTTGCCCGTTTCCTTGAAAATATGATGATCGGGAACATATCCGCGCACGGACGAGCGAGGATATATATTGGAGTGAGCGCCGATGACAGTTCCCGGATTGAGGACCGTGTGACAACCGACCTCAACGAAGTCTCCGAGCATCGCTCCGCATTTTCTTCTTCCCGTATCAAGCTTTGTGCCGTTGACCGATACACTTACGGCGCTTTTATCGCTCTTGACGTTGGAGGTAACAGCCCCGGCACCCATATGCGCACATTTTCCGAGTATCGAGTCCCCCACGTAATTGTAATGCGGCACCTGAACACCGTCAAACAAAATACAGTTTTTCAACTCTGTGGAATTTCCCACCACAGCCCCCTCGCCGACGATCACGCTTCCGCGAATATACGCGCAATGCCGAATCTCGGCATTTTTGCAAACAATGCACGGCCCGTGGATCTCGGCACTGCGTGCAACGGTTGCATCCTTTGAGATCCACACATCGTCCGCGATCCGTTCATATGCGTCCGTTGAGAGTGTTTTACCGAGGGACAAAATAAAGTCGGATATATGAGGAAGCACCTCCCACGGATACGTGTGGGCTTCCAGTAAGGAAACTGCCACTGTCGCATACGGAGAACTGTAAAGGGCACTGATCTTGAGTTTTTCTTCCATACGCCCTCCTCAAGTCAAGGACAGCTTTTGCGCCGTGATCTGCGAAACAAGCTCATCCGCCAATTCCTTACACTCTGCCTCTGTCGGTGCTTCTACCATCACTCGTATCAAGGGCTCGGTTCCGCTTTTACGAAGCAAAATTCGTCCTCGCTCCCCCAGACGTCTTTCAATATCTGCAAGGGATTCCTTGATCGCCGCATGGGAAATCACCGCTTCCTTATTTGCTACACGGACGTTACGGGTAATTTGCGGAAGCATCTGTACCGGCTCCGCGAGCTTGGAAAGCGGAAGCTTTTCACTGACCACTGCCTCCATCAGCTTGATCGCCGTCAGAATCCCGTCGCCTGTCGTGGCATATTTACTGAGAATAATATGTCCCGATTGCTCGCCTCCGATACAGTTGCAGGTGTGCTGCATATTTTCGTAAATATAACGGTCGCCGACAGTCGTTTGCTCATAGCGAATACCCGCATTTTTCAAGGCACGATAAAGTCCCATGTTGGACATGACAGTCGTCACCACGGTATTGTTTACAAGCTCGCCTCGCTTTTTGAGCTGCATGGCAAGCACGTAGAGGATGTGATCTCCGTTAACTACCTCGCCCCTCTCATCGACAGCAATGCAGCGATCCGCATCGCCGTCAAAGGCAAAGCCGACGTCAAGCCCCTGCTCCTTTACGTATTCCGAAAGCACCTCAATGTGAGTAGATCCCGCATTTCGGTTGATGTTAAGTCCGTCGGGAGAAGCATTGATGGTGTAGGTCTTCGCTCCAAGAGCGTCAAAAACGCTTTTGGCGATCATCCAAGCACTTCCGTTTGCGCAATCAAGACCGATACGGAAATTCCGCAAGGAATAACGTGACAGCGAGATCAGATATCCGATGTAACGGTTTCTGCCTGCGGCATAGTCGATGATCTCCCCCAAGGAAGCCCCCGTTGCAAACGGGATATCACTCTCGGGGATCCCAAGCTCCTCAAATTTTCCATCCAGATAAAGCTCAATTTTTTCTATTGTGTTGTCGTCAATCTTCTCTCCCTTCCTGTTTACAAGCTTGATTCCGTTATCGGAATAGGGATTGTGGCTTGCAGAGATCATGATCCCGCAATCGAAGTCGTCACCCGCTACCGCAAAGGACACACTCGGTGTGGTCGTCACGTGCAGCATATATGCATCTGCGCCAGAGGAGGTAAGACCCGCCACGATCGCATATTCAAACATATAGCTGGAGCGTCTTGTATCCTTGCCGATCACAGCGCGCACCTTATGCGTGCCCCCCTGCGCGTAGTACCACCCGAGAAAACGCCCGATCTTATAGGCGTGCTCCGATGTCAGTGTGACGCCGGCTTCCCCGCGGAAGCCGTCTGTGCCAAAATATTTTCCCATGATGTTATTTTCCTCCGTTTTGTGTTTTTGCGCCTCACAAACAGATAAAAAACAGCTGTTATACAGTATATCAAAAAAACGCGCAAATGTCAATATCCGAAAACAAAGAAGTTTTTTCTAATTTCCAAGATTTTTGTCATAAAACGACAAAAAAGAATCAGTGTCAAGCCTCTACGGCAAAACACTGATTCTTTTTTATGAATGGGAGATTACTTTCCTGCAGTCATCTTTGCGATTTCTTCAGCAAAGTTCTCTTCTCTCTTCTGAATGCCTTCGCCCTTCTCGAAGCGGTAGAAATCAACAACAGCGATCTCGCCGCCCATAGCCTTTGCGGAAGCCTCAACGTACTTACCGACCTTCATGTCCTCGTCCTTAACGTAGGTCATGTCAAGCAGGCAGTTGTTATCGTAGAACTTGGAAATACGACCCTCAACCATCTTCAGCTTGATCGCCTCAGGCTTCTTTGCGTTTGCGGGATCGTTTGCGATCTGAACCAAGAGAATGTTCTTCTCTTCCTCGATAACGGAAGCGGGAACCTTATCACGGGAGAGATAAGGAGTGGGATAAGCACCGATCTGAAGAGCGATGTTCTTTGCGAATGCAGCGAACTCTGCATGATCAGCCACGTTGGTCTCGAACTTCGCGATAACGCCGATGGAGCCCGTGCCGTGGATATAGGTGCTGGTAATACCGTCAACCAGAACAAAACGACGGATGGTGAGCTTCTCACCGATCTTGAAGATCATTTCCTTGAGCTTTGCATCAACGTCCATCTCCGCATCGTACTTGCAGGTCATCAGTGCGTCGATGTCTGCGGGCTTCTGATCGATGATGATCTTAAGAAGCTCCTTAACAAATTCCTTGAAGGACTCGTTCTTTGCAACGAAGTCGGTCTCGGAGTTAACTTCGATCATTGCGGTGTAGTTGCCATCCTTAAGGATCTCAACAAGACCGTCAGCGGCGATTCTGCTTGCCATCTTGGACTCAGCCTTGAGCTCGCCCTTCTCACGAAGAATCTTGATTGCAGCCTCAACGTCGCCGTCCGCCTCAACCAGAGCCTTCTTACATTCCATCATACCGATACCGGTTCTCTTACGGAGATCCGCTACGTCTTTTGCTGTAATATTAGCCATTTGCTCTTTCCTCCGAAAATGAATTATTCAGCATCCTCTGCAACAGCTTCCTCAGCCGCTGCCTCTTCAGCCTCAACGGTCTGCTCACCCTGCTTACCCTCGATGATCGCATCTGCAAGAGCAGAGGAGATCAGCTTGATAGCACGGATCGCGTCGTCGTTACCGGGGATCACATAATCAGCATCGTCGGGATCACAGTTGGTATCCACGATTGCGATCACGGGAATGCCAAGCTTCTTTGCCTCGAGAACTGCGTTTCTTTCCTTCTTGGGGTCAACGATGAACACTGCATCGGGGAGACGCTCCATGGTCTTGATACCGCCGTAGCTCTTCTCAAGATCAAAGATTTCCTTCTGCATGGTAGCAACTTCCTTCTTGGGAAGAAGATCAAAGGTGCCATCCTCCTGCATCTTGTAGAGGTCGTTGAGACGGTTGATGGACTTCTTGATGGTCTTGAAGTTGGTCATCATACCGCCGGGCCAACGTACGTTTACGTAGTACATGCC
>SVSZ01000061.1 GCA_015064025.1 Oscillospiraceae bacterium
TCCGTCTTGCAAGAAACAGCTACCAGCGCCGTAATGACTGGCAGACCATCAAGGAGTTCGGCGGCGGTCAGCTTCTGAACTGGGGTCCTCACATCGTGGACCACGCGATCCAGTTCTGCGGCGGCGCGTACACCGAAATGTTCTCCGACATCAAGCGCGTTGCAGCTGTCGGCGACGCTGAGGACCACCTCAAGCTCGTTTTCAAGGGCGTTAACGGACGCGTTGTTGACATGGAGATCAGCGGCGGTGTCGCTCTTCCTGTTCCCGAGTACATGGTTTACGGTACCAGAGGAAGCCTTGTTTATGAAAACAGAACGATCAAGATGAAGTACCTTGATCCCGACGTAGAGCTTGCGGACATCAAGGCAGATCCTGCAACTCCCGGCTCGGGGAGCGCATTCGGTAACTCCGAGAAGCTTGTCTGGAAGGAAGAGGAATTCCCCTCCTCCGACGGTAAGACCGAGATCATCTGGGATTACTTCTACGATGCATACCGTAACAATAAGCCCTATCCGATCACGTCTGCACAGGCGATCGAAACCGTTCGCACCATCGAGGCGGCAAAGATCGGTACCGAGTTTGCTGACTGATAAAACAAACCGATAAAGCACATGCGCCGCTTCCGTCCACGGAAGCGGCGCGTCTGTTTTATTGTACTTTTCTTGCAAGGATCAAGACTTCATAAGGCTTTAGTGAGATCTCACCTGTCACCGCTTCGCCACTTTCGACGTTGTGCCAGGTGTGAGCGGTTTGCGTGACGGCGGGAGTTGTTGCGTGGTTTTCAAGGAAGAGAAAGAGCGTCTCTCCGTCGGTTCTGGAGTGTGCAGTCACTCCGTAAGGAAGTGTGCCGTCGAAGTCCGAGGTAATGCCGCATTCCTCAAGGATATGTCCTGTTAATTCGTCAGTGAGGTCACCCGCATCGCGGAAGGCAATATAATATGCCTTGCCCTTACCGTAGGTGTTGACGGTGACGGCGGGCATGCCCGTGTAAAAGTCGCTTGTATAGGTGCCGAGGGCGCGTGCGCCGCGCAGATGCAGTAGTTCACAGTAATCCGTTGCGCGGTACTCCTTGCCGCCTACCTCTGCGGTGTTGAATTCTCCGGGGTAGAGCGTGTCGATCTCCTCGTTCCAGATGCCGAATACCTCCTTGAGCTTTCCCGCAGGGAAGCCGCCGAGATGACACAGACCGTTTTCGTTGACCATGCCTGTGGTATAGGTGCAAAGAAGCGTGCCGCCGTTTCTTACGTATTCTTCCAGCTTGTCCTCAAGCGCCGAGGGCACCGTGTAAAGCATGGGAGCTACGATGAGGTCATAGCCTGAAAGATCATCGTCGCGTCCGATGACATCGGTATTGATGCCGCGTTTCCAAAGCGGGAAGTAATGCTTTTTTGCGGTTTCGAAGACTTTTTTGTCCGCATTCTGAAAGCCTGCGGCATAGCTCAGTGCCCAGTCGTTGTCATAATCGTAAAGGAGTGCCGTGCGGCAGGAGGTTGCCGTGCCGACGATCGCGTCCAGCTTTGCAAGGCGTGCGCCGAGGGACGCCACCTCACGGAAAACGCGGGTATGCTCATTTCCGACGTGATCGACCACCGCACCGTGGAATTGCTCCGTCGCACCGCGGCTCTTTCTCCATTGGAAGTATTGGACGGTATCGGAGCCGTGTGCGACTGCTTGCAGAGAATAGAGGGCGTGCTGTCCGGGACGCTTGAGCTTGTTATATTCCTTCCAGTTTGTGTGGGAGGGAGTACTCTCCATCAGCATGAAGGGGCGATGCTTGATCGAGCGGAAGAGGTCGTGCCAGAAGGCAACGCCCGCATCGGTGACAATGTCGTTTTCGTCATTGCCGCGCCACGCGGGGTAGGAGTCCCATGAAATGATATCGCAGGCGGCGCCCAGCTCTCTTGCATCGGTATCTCCGAACTGCTGCATCAGATTGGTCGTTACGGGTACGGTCGGAGTGAATTCTCTGACTGCCGCGATCTCCGCCTTCATAAAATCGACGGTCTGATGCGTAACAAAACGCCGCCAATCGAGCTTCATTGCCTGCACAGAGCTTTCGCCGAGAGTTGAAGGAGGCTCTATTTGTGACCAATCCGTGTAGGTGTGTGCCCAGAAGGCGGTCCACCATTCGTGATTGAGTGCGTCGAGTGTCTTATATTTGTCCTTTAAAAAGCTGCGGAATGCCTCACGGCAGTATTCGCAATGACATTCTCCACCGTATTCGTTGGAGATATGCCACATGAGGAGCGCGGGGTGATCCTTGTAACGCTCAGCCAGACGGCGATTGATGTTTGCTACCTTTTCCCGATAGACGGGGGAGGAGAAGCAGTGGTTGTGACGGCTTCCGTGCAGACGCTTTGAACGGTCCGCATTGGTGCGGAGCACCTCGGGATATTTTTGGCTCAGCCAGGCGGGACGCGCACCGCTCGGAGTGGCAAGGATCACGCGCCCTCCGTTTTCGTAAATGTCATCCATTGCTTTATCGAGAAAGGAAAAATCATATTCTCCCTCACGCGGCTCGAGCGCCGCCCAGGCGAAAATGCCAACGCTCATCGCGTTGCAGCCCGCGAGCTTCATCAGACGCATGTCCTCGGAAAGGACGTTGGGAGAGTCTTGCCATTGGTCGGGGTTATAGTCGCCTCCGTGAAGGATGTGCTTGAAGCGGTCACTGATATACTTTTTCTCCATGAGAAGCCTCCTTGTCGGTAGTGATTCAATTGTATCATTTTTCTTTTGCTTTGTCAACAAGAAGTCCCCAATGACGAAATGTCGGAAAAGTACAAGCGGAAGTCGGAAAGCTACCTTGACATTGACCTCGGATTGGGTTATTATGTAAGAGAACTGAAATCTCTTAGGTTTTGGGAGGCGACGGTATGGCAAAGACTTTGACGAAGGATCTGACGCAGGGAAGTCCTACAAGATTGATCGTTGTGTTTGCAATGACGATGCTGATCTCGGGGCTTACCAACTACGTTTACAATTTGACGGACAGCTTAATGGTCGGTCATTTTGTCGATGCGACTGCTTTGGGGGCGGTCAGTGCAGCATCTCCGATTTTAATGATCCTCAATAACCTGTCCACCACCATTGTTGCGGGATTTTCCATTACGGCAGGGCGCATCTTTGGTTCGGGAGATCATCGGTCGCTTCGCAAGATGATGGCAAACGCCACCTATCTTACCGTGATCATCGTTGGTGCGATCACCGCCATCTCGCTCGTGCTGTGCGGTCCCATGATCGATTGGACAAATACGCCCGAGGAATTAAAAGACGGCGCCAAGATCTATATGGCGATCATTATTTTAGCGAAGCCCTTCGGCGCTCCCTCGTGGCTGCTTTCCGGTGTGTTTCGCGCGATGGGGGATACCAAAACACCCGTTACGATCGGTGTTGTCAACGGTCTTGGAAACGTGTTTTTTAACTTTCTGTTTCTTGTCGTGTTTCCGATGGGAATTGCGGGGGCGGCGCTCGGAACGCTTTGTTCCGCTTTGACCGGTTCTCTCATTTATCTGATCATTTACAAACGAAAAATGCAGATGCTGCATTTCGGCGGAGAGGATGCAAGGGCCTCGTGGCGAATGATGAAGCGTTTGCTCGGCATCGCGCTCCCTCTGGGGCTTGAAAGCGCGGTGACCTCTTTTGGCTCCCTTATTTTACAGGTTGCTATCAACGGTCACGGCTACGAGGCGGTGACGGGTATCGCGATGGGGTCAAAGATCATGACTTTTTTCTGGCTTTTCTTCTCCACCTTCGAAAGCTCACTTCTTTGCTTTTGCTCGCAAAACATCGGTGCGGGACGAATCGACCGTGTACGCCACGGTGTAAGAAACACTTTTTTCATCTTTTTGATCATGGGCGCGGCATTCTTCCTGTTGGCACTGTCAGGGCTCGACCGCACGGTGTACCGCCTGTTTTTCAACGAGGCAGACCTGCTTCTTGAAAGCACGGGCGTCATTGTTGAGAGTGCGCACGTTTACTATTTTACCCAGCTCCTTTTCTTCCCGTTTATTTCTATGCTCTTTACCTGGCGTGCGGGGCTGAAGGCGTTCGGTTCCACGGTGCCTACCCTGCTTTGTGGCGTGATGGAGTTGATTGCACGGCTTACGGTCTCCTTCTTCTTTGCAAGCCGTATAGAATTCCTTTATTTCGCAGGTCCTATGGCGTGGGTGTTCTCCGGTATCTTTGTGGCGATCCTATATCCGATCGTTGTCAAGAGGGAGATGAGAGGAAAGATATTTCCGAAGGAAGAGGATCAAGCAAAGCCTGCTATGGCGAAGCGCTGACGGTGTATATTCCAATGAAACAGAAGCAGCCTCCGACGGTACGTCCCGGAGACTGCTTCTGTTTTAATCGCTTTACTGTCCGTGAAAGGGCACGGGGGCACCGATATTGTCTGCGGCTGTGACGGTATATTTTATTGTATACCGTTACCTCCTGCTTTGTCAAGTTCAATATACGTTTGCAGTGAGAATGAAAAAAAGGTTGCATTTTTTTGCGGTGTATGCTACAATGATTGTACGGTGATTGACTTGGCACCGATTAAATCAAAGGAGAAGCATCATGTGTGTCATTGCGGGATATACGGGAAAGCGCCGTGCGGCGCCTGTCCTCATTGAAATGCTCAAAAGGATCGAATATTATGACGGCGGATACGCCACGGGAATCGCGACCGTTCACGAGGGAAAGATCTATTACGCCAAGGCGATCGGAGACGTGGAAATGCTTTTGCGCACCTCGGATGCACTTGATCTCCCGGGTACGACGGGGATCATTCACACGCGTCCCAACGGAGAATTCTTCTCTAACTGTCACCCTTATTTTGACGCCGATGGAAAGCTTGCAATGGTGGAAAACGGCGGAACAGGTGCTACCGCGTGTCCCGAGCTGCATGCGGAGTTTTGCGCCGTGATGAATGATTTTCTCGACCGTGGGATCGTATCTCCCGCAAGCCGGGATCTTGATCCGGAAGCACATAGAAACTTCTTTACAAAGGACGGGAAACCATTTTATTACATTGAGGCGTACTCCCATTTGCTTGGGGATATGGTCAAGGACACACCAAGAGAGTGCTTAAAGACAGAGCTCGCTCTCGCTGTCAGGCGTATTCACGAGCGTCTTCCGGCAGATAACGTCACCGTCAGTATCTATGACGAGCTTCCCGATACCGTCACCGTCGGAACCGTGACCCGTCCGATGTCGGTTTTGGAGGCGGACGGCGAAACGATGATTGCATCCTGCGCGACTGCGTTCCCGGAGGAGCTGCAGCACTATCCTGTCACGCATCTGCCGCAATGCTCCGTTTCGCAGATCACGCCCGCAGGGCTTGAGATCATCTCCGTTGGAATGGAGGGCGTTAGTAGCGAGCCGGTGACAGAGCGTGTAGTGGCGTACTACAAGGCATTTCTGGAAGAGAAGTTGACGAAAAAAAAGGATGCACCACTGTCTCTTTACGATATTACCTTCCCGATGGATATCTGGTCGGAGCCGGCGGTGGATTGCAAATACGTGGGAACCGTGCGCCCCTTGAAGCCTTTGATGTGCGCGGTCTATCAGGCACTTTGGAAGCTTCATCGCGAGGGAAGGCTGCACAGTCGCCTCGGCGTTGTTTACAGCCGTGACGTTGCATGGCCGAACGTTGACTGTTATTTTACAAAATTCTGGCTGGATGAAAAAGGGACTTAAAAATGGCAGAAAAGGGACAGGAAAACAGCAGACAGACGCCCGAGGACGTTGTCATTCGCGCGGCTTTGGCGGAGGATGCAAGGATCGTCAACAAATTTTTTGACGCAATGGGAGCAGAATCCCGTGCCTTGTTCAATCGCACCGATTATCAGCGTAAGTGGATGTTGAAATATTGTGATAGACCCGATCCTGCACACCGTTATTGGTTGGCTGTGTCGGGCGGGAAAATGCTTGGGTTTATTTTCTTCTCCGATTGGAACACGACCCTTCCCGTGCTTGGGATCGGTGTGCGCGACGATCTTTGGGGAATGCATCTTGGCAGCCGACTGATGGATTTCGGTATTGAGCAGGTCAAGCTTGCGGGAAAGGGCGGAATACGTCTGACTACGCACATCGCGAACCTGCGCGGACAGATGCTTTATGAGAAGAAGGGCTTTCGCTGCATGGGGCAGTACACAAACGGACTGGAGGTCTTTTACCTTTTGTGGTTTAAGGATGAGAAAGCTTTGAGTTCGGACGGTGCGGATCGTCAAGCATGAGAAACCGATCAATTTTGAAAGGATCACAGCATGAATCAGTATACAGCAAAGGAATCGGTGGTTGCCTTTATCGATATTTTGGGTGCCTCTGCAAAAATTCAAAAGAATTCCGCAGAAACTCTGAATATCGTTCACAATGCTTATGACGATGCCCTGTCAGCGTTTTCACGCGTTTGCCGGAACGTGAAAAATCCACCTGCCATCAAAATATTTTCGGACAATATTGTGATCTCGTGTCCGTGTACGGCAAAGGAGGCACACGGAACCGCCCGTAAAATCATTGTGCTGTCTGCCATGCTTCAGGAAAAATTGCTCACGCATAATATTTTGGTGCGCGGAGGGATCGCCAAGGGCGACTTTTTCAGTGATGACGTAATGCTGTGGGGAAGAGCGCTTGTGGATGCGTATGGCTTGGAAAATTCTGTTGCCATCTTCCCAAGAATCGTTATACATCCGAATCTGGTACGGGATCTGGGCTTGCGCACCCAAAAGGAGAAAGCCTCTGCAATGGGCTTTAACGTTTGGCTTGCGGAGGACCACGACGGGCTGTTCTACGTTGACTATTTTCACGATTTTTCGTGCATCAAGGAGCCGTTGATACGTATTCTGCATCATATTGATACCACCTTCGAAAGGATTGCTGAAAATCATGACAATATCAAGGTTTGCCAAAAGCTGATATGGCAGGGAAACTATTTGAAAAGAAAATTGTCCGAATTACCCGCGGAGGCTTCCGATGAGCTTCTTGCGTCAACAGGCGATCCTGTTGGTTCTGAGGAGAATCAAGCTGATATGCCCGATAAAAAGTAGCTTCGCTTGCATAGAGCAACGATAGAACAGGCACTTCAGATCGAGTTCCCCGAAATGAGGTGTCCGGTTTTTGTTCACTGCGTTTTGCATTGGGCTTCTTGATAGCCACATTTACATATTTTTTTGCAGATTATGTGTAGAAATAATGTTCGCGTTGTGCTATACTTATACGTGTAAGAACAGTCCGCCTTTATCAGGTGTGAGAACAGACTGTAAACAAGAAAGGAAGGCAATACATGAACATTCAGTGCTTGAAGGAATTTAATTTAGGGATCCACCTGGAGCACGTACGCTCCGTACCCGTGTCTCTTGGCGAGGAGCTTGGAGAAGGAATGGTGTTCGTCTATTCCGAGGCGAAGGATCAGGATCCTTGGCAAGAGGGCTTTAATTATCCGAAGGGGACTCTCAAGATGGCGGTCTACACCATGGACGGCTTGCAGGTTTGGAAAAGAGATCTTGGATGGGGAGCGATCAACGGCGTGTGGTATACTCCCTTTATCACCTTTGATCTTGACGGGGACGGGATCGACGAGATCTTCCTTGTCAATAACCCCGTCGAGGACAAGCCCTTCAGTCTCAAAGCCCGCGTTCTTGAGCGGATCGATCCCTTGACG
Source organism: Oscillospiraceae bacterium (assembly GCA_015064025.1). GTDB lineage: Bacteria > Bacillota > Clostridia > Oscillospirales > CAG-272 > UMGS1865. The sequence goes on from SVSZ01000061.1 coordinate 7,646, forward strand.
GGCAAGACCACGGGATCGTGGCCGTGGCCCCAGAGCGTGGAGGAGCTAAACATGTCTCACGCCTATCGCTTTTACATCATTGGCGGATACGTTCACGGGCAGCCCGTTCTGGTCACGGCACAGGGATGCTATCGCGATATGTTTCTCCAAGCCTACAATCCGAACATGGAAAAGCGTTGGGAGATCGTGCTCCCCTTCAACGATGGTGGCTGCCGCTCGTGTCACTCCTGTCCGGTGCTTGACTTTGACGAGGACGGCATTGACGAATTGTTCTGGGGCGAGCGTGTGATCAGTCTTGACGACGGACACGAGCTCTATTGCGGTGACAGAGGCAAGTATTTCGGACATTCCGACGTCGTCCTTCCTTTTGTGGATGATGAAACAGGTAAAAAATACATCTTTACCTGCCGTGAGGACGATGAGCGTCCCGGCATCCCCCGTGTGGTTACGTATGATGACAAGGGTGAGCGTGTTTGGATCGGTGTAGACGAGGAATTCGGACATATGCATCACGGTTGGATCGCCAACATAGGACCCGATCGCAGAAAGATTGCCATGGCTCTGCGCTACGGACAGCGTGTCTTTAACGGAAAGAAGATGGAATTCAGAGAGCCGAAGCACTTTTATTTTGATGCGATCACGGGCGAGGAGGTGGAGTCGCCGTTCCCCTACCCGGGCTCTCCCTATATGCCGATTGACTTCAATGGCGACGGGTATCACGAATTTTACGCGTCAGACGGGCTTTTTAATGAAAAAACAGGATATATACGCGACCGCTTCGGAAACTTCATCGCATACGTCGGCGGTACGGCAAGATTGGTGCGCTCCGGCAAGATCATCGACCACCCGGGCGAGCAATTGATGGTTTATTACCCCGATGAATGTAAGGTGAGAGTTTGGGGGGATGCTGATGCTGTGGAAAGCGAGTATTTCAAAAAGAAGTTTGCGCACCCCTACCACACGAGAATGCAGCACTTTATGGGAACGGGCTACAACCATATCTACAGCCGCGTGACCTGTGCTATGACGTAAAAGAGGTTTTATGAAAACGATATTTTATAACCCAAATCCCGCAAAAATAGATGAGGTATACCCTGAGCGGGTCGTGGAAGAGCTTCGGCGGTTGGGGGATATTGATACGACCGTTTATTCCAAGGCAGATCTTTTGAGCGCAGACGAAAAATTTGCCGACGTCGAATACATCTTTTCCACGTGGGAGCTTGAGCCTCTTACGGAAGAGGAGATCCGCCGGCATCTTCCTTCACTCAAGGCAGTCTTTTATTCTGCCGGTACCGTACAATTTTTTGCAAGACCGTTTTTGAATTGCGGTGTCAAGGTCTTCTCTGCCTGGGCGGCAAACGCGGTGCCCGTGGCAGAGTATACCGTGGCGCAGATCATTCTTGCTAACAAAGGCTACTATCTCTCCGCTCCCACGGTCAAAACCAAGCGTTATGCAGAGGCACGGAAATCCTTTGAGGAGCATTATCCCGGTAACTTTAACGTTAAGGTGGGCATCATCGGAGCAGGGATGATCGGCAAGCTTGTTATTCAAATGCTCAAGGCATACCGTATGGACGTGCTGGTGTTTGATCCCTTCCTTGCCGACGAACAGGCAACCGCACTTGGTGTTAAGAAGGTTGACCTTGCGGAGCTGTTTTCTACCTGTCACGTCATTTCCAATCACCTTGCCAATAATACGCAAACGCAGGGAATGCTGAAAGCCGAACACTTTGCTACCATGCGTCCCTATGCAACCTTTATCAACACAGGGAGAGGAGCACAGGTGGTAGAGAAGGATCTGATCTCTGTTCTTCGGGAGCGCTCGGATCTTGTTGCCGTTTTGGACGTGACGGATCCCGAGCCCCCTGTGGAGAGCAGTCCCTTCTATGATTTGGAAAACTGCATCCTTACACCTCATATCGCGGGAAGCTGCGGTTTTGAAAAATACCGTATGGCTGAATATATGTCAGAGGAATTTCGCAATCACCTGCAGGGACGCCCCTGCAAATACGAGGTTACCTTGAAAATGCTTGAAACCATGGCGTAAGCCTATCTTGGATCATCGGAGGATCAAAACAATGAAAGAAATCAATTACGAATTCAGAAAGCGCTATTCGATCGTACACCGCGATGACAGACGCGACTATTCGAAGCAATGCCCCGAGGGATACGTTGAGGTCACGTCGGACTGGTGCATTACTCTGCCGGATGCTGCAACCGCCGTGCTTCGCAATGCTGCGCGTGACCTTGAGGATTATTTCTTCGTCTCGATGGGGATCTCTCTCAAGGTGATACGCGAGGGCGAATGGGACGGGAAGCAGACGCGGATCGCATACGGTGTGGATCCATCCATTAAGGCACACTCCTATCGCTTTGCGGTTGCGAAAAAGGAAATCGTTCTTTGCGGAACGAGTGACCGCATGGCGGCACAGGCAGGGTATTTTCTCGAGGACGTGATGAATCTTTGCGAGGGACCGTTTGCAGAAATCTGCGACACGGTCAGAACCTCGCTGTTCAATCCGAGAATGGTGCATTCGGGGTACGGACTCGATATGTATCCCACGGAGCACCTTCTGAACATTGCGCATTCGGGTATTTCCTCGATCCTTGTGTTTGTAAACGATGTTGACATCACTCCGCACGGATATCACGATTTCAACGATCTGTGCCACAGGGCTTCGCAGTACGGAATCGACGTATACGCTTACAGCTATCTTGCAAACAAATTACATCCCGACGATGAGGGCGCCGAGGAATTTTATGAGAAGCTTTACGGAAGCTTCTTTGACAGATGTCCCGGCTTTCGGGGAATCGTCTTCGTGGGAGAATCCTGTGAGTTCCCGTCCAAGGACGAGCATTCAAAGGGAATTCGCCGTCTTGACAACAAGGGACCTGACGGCAAGCCGATCGTGAATAACAACAAGCCGCACCCCGGCTGGTATCCTTGCTACGATTACAAGGATCTGATGGAGATGATCTCGGGGATCATCCGCAAGAGACAGCCGGATTGTGACATTGTGTTCTGGTCGTATAACTGGAGCCGTGCAGATGCACAGGCGCGCAAGGCGCTCATCGACACGTTGCCTAAGGATATTACACTGCAGGCGACTTTTGAAATGGGAACGAATATTGAGCGCGACGGTTTTTTGTTGCCGCTGGCGGACTATAATCTCTACTTCCCGGGACCCGGCTTTTACTTTACCAGCGAGGCTGAATTTGCAAAGGAAAACGGATTGCGCTTTTATTCCATGACGAATACGGGAGGACTGACGTGGGACGTCGGCGTGGTTCCTTACGAGCCTGCACCCTACCAATGGATGAAGCGCTATGAGGGCATGATCGAAGCACACGAAAGGCTCGGACTCTCGGGAACGATGGACAGCCATCATTTTGGTTTTTCACCGTCCTTTATATCCGATCTTGCCAAGTGGGCGTTCCACTATCCGAGAGTTGATCTTGAAGAAAAACTTAAGTGTATTGTCACGCGTGATTTCGCACAGGAGTATGCCGATGAGGTTTGCCAAGCGATGAAGCTGTGGAGCGATGCGATCGGTCACATGATCCCGACCAATAACGATCAATACAGTCCCTGCCGCATGGGTCCCGCGTATCCCTTTGTTCTGTTTGAGAACGCCGACGTTGAAATTCCTACCGTGCCCTATGCGCATTTTGGCGGGAATAAGATCTGCTATCCGGTTTACGCCTTCAGCAATCTCCGCGGAGAATGGTTTTCGGGTCTTATCGACACCGAGGAGGAGCGTGCAAGATTTGATTACCAGACAGAAAATTTCAAACAGGCAAGAGATCTTTTCAACGAAGGCTGCGAGATCGTACGCGGCGTGATCGAAAAGATCCCCGAGAGAAAGCGCGAGAACGCTATGCGGATCTGGGGCGTTGCAAAATTTATGGCAAACACAGCGGAGACCGCCTCCAACATCAGAGAGTTTTTCAAGCTCAAAAGGGGGCTTGAGGGAGCTTCCAAGAAGGAAACAAATCGCATGCTTGATGAATTGACCGTGATCTGCCGACGTGAGCTTGATAACGCAAGGGCGACCGTTCCGCTGGTTGAATTTGATTCACGGCTTGGGTATGAGCCGAGCATGGAGTATATGTGCGATGCGGCGCATCTTGAATGGAAGATCGGGCTTCTCTGTGAGGTGATCGAAAAGGAGATTCCATCCCTTTATCAAAGATGAGTTTGCACAGAAGTAAGTGAGGTAGATGGGGATGGGGTCGGAATGGATTTTTTCTTCTCCGGAATATAGGCGCTCCCGAGCAGCCTACATTCTGTATGCGATGTTCGAGTACTTTATCCTTCTTTTGATGATGGATGCTTTCTTAGCAAAGCTACTCTCAGAGATCGGCTTTAAGGACAGTGAGATCGGCATCATTGCCTCCTTTGTTTCCTTATCTTTCGTATTTCAGCTTTTTTCGCTCCTGTTAGCAAGGAAACGCGGAAGCAAAAAAATCATCATATTGGTGCTTAATACGCTTGGACAAATGCTTTTTTTCGGGCTGTATGTTTTGCCGTTTTTCAATATCGATGCCAATTTGCGACGCGCCTTGGTATACGTATTCATCATCGGTGCGTATGTCAGTAAGTATCTGGTATCCACCTTCCTGTTTCAGTGGGCGAACAGCTACGTCGATCCCAACAAGCGTGGATACTATTCGGCAAACAAGGTGATTGTTTCCCTTATTGGGGGTGCCTTATTTTCTCTGTCTATGGGGGCTGTGTTCAATTGGTTTGAGGAGGCGGGCAATCTCAAGGGAGGCTTTTTGTTCCTTGCCATCGTTGTTCTGATATCCAATATCCTCACCTTCCTTTGCTTGCTCTTCATCAAGCGTGAGAAGGTCGAAAATAAGGAACAGGCTCCGAGAAAGAGCCTTTCGGACATTCTTGCCAACACTTTTGGTAACAAAAACTTTTGTCACCTTGTAGTTATTTCGATTCTTTGGAAGTCTGCGCAGTATTTCACAATAGGCTTTATGGGAACGTTTAAAACGGACACTCGTGGCAACGGACTTGCCATGTCGGTGCTGGTGGTGCAGGTGATCGCTATGGTTGCTACCGTAGTGGAATTGGTGCTTGCGCGAATATTTGGAAGGTATTCGGATAAGCGTTCCTTTGCGGCAGGCTTTTATCTGTCTATGTTTTTTGGTGTTTCCGCTTTTTTGTGTAACGTTTTTACCACAAAGGAAACTTGGTTTCTCATCATTGTATATACCGTATTGTATGCGGTATGCACAGCGGGGAACGGACAAAATTCCTATAATATGATCTACAGCTACGTAGATTCGGGTTATATTGCCGAAGCAATGGCGTTGCAAAACTGTATCAGCGGTGTGTGTGGATTTTTGTGTTCACTTTTGGCAGGCGCGATCCTTGACGCGATCCAAAAAGAGGGAAATGTGTTTTTTGGTATTCCAATATTCGGGCAGCAGCTGCTGGGATTGATCTCCGCACTTCTTTGCGGAATTTGTATCGTATATATGCGTTTGACTATCATGAAGGAAAAAGCGATCAAGCAATAATAAGTAATATTTGAAAGGACGTATGATTTATGAAACAGTTCCTTTTACCTGAGGAAGGCAAATTTTATAAAGCGTGCCTCCACGTTCATACCACCTGCTCGGATGGCTTGGGAACGCCCGAGGAGGTCAAGAAAATGTATATGGAGCATGGATATTCCATCGTGGCGTACACTGAT
>SVSZ01000062.1 GCA_015064025.1 Oscillospiraceae bacterium
TTGAATTTCTTCGAAATTCTCCAAATATTACGGGCTTTTTCTATCGCCGCTTTTGGGGCTCGACGTACCCTCGTACGCCTCACGCCCCAAAATCGACGATTCTCGCCTAAATCTGCCTAGCCCCTTTCTGCACCTTTCGGGGGTGTCTCAAATTTTGCATTTGAGACACCCCCTTTTCTTTTGTGCATCAATCGTAAAGCTTTGCCCACCGTCTCTTTTTGAGAACGTGGAAAACACAGAACACGGCAAGAACTCCAAGTATCACACCGCAACCGATATAGATTCCGTTTCCGATACTGCTCTTTGCCTTGAGCTCCTCCCAAAGGATATTGAGCCCACGAATCCCCTCGGGTGAGAGGTTCAGATATGCCTGCGTGGGAACGCTTTTCGCCTTCTCTCCATAAAGGATATCAATGGCATCCTCGTGCACCTCTGCCATTGCCTCCTGATACCCCTCGTCATTCACGACAGTCGTCAAAGGAGAGGCATAATAGGTGTAGAGCGCATTTTCAATCGCAATATCCTTCCTGCACATAAAATCAATATATTCCATTGCAAGCTCATAATTCTGTGAGCTTTTCGGAATACACATTGCATCTACGTAGATGTTGGTTCCCTCCTCGGGATAGAAAAACGCGAGATCTCCGTTTTCCTCATACATAGAAAGATAGTCACCCGCATAGTAAGCGGCAATTGCGGCGGATCCGCTCTTCATTTTGTTAAAGATCTCGTCCATAACGTATCCTTGAACGATCTCCTTCTGTGAAAGAAGCTCATCAAGTGCCTCGCGCCAACGCTCCTCGTTATAATCGTTAACGTCGTAGCCAAGCTTATAAAGTGCCGTACCAAACGCATCTCGGCTATTGTTGAACTGCAGAATATTTCCCTTGTAGGAAGGATCCCACATCAGATCCCAGCTGCCGATCTGCGAATCGTTTTCTTCGACGATCGCGGTGTTATAGATCACACCGACCATACCGTAAAAATACGGGACGGAATAAGAGTTTTCCGAATCTCCCTCGTAATAAACGTTTTCACCCTTGAAGGCATCATCAATATACTGATAGTTTTCCAGCCTGTCAAGCTCCAGGGGCATAAGAAGATCATCCCCAACCATACGCTCGATCATATAATCCGAGGGAACGATGACGTCGTAGTTTGCAGATCCGCTTTTGATCTTTGCGTACATACTCTCATTGCTTGAAAAGGTAGAATAATTGACTTCAACGTTGAGACCGAGCTCTTTGCGACAATATTCCTCAAAGGCGCGATTTACGTCAAGGGAACCGTCCGATCCGTCGGAAATATATTCTCCCCAATTGTAAACGTATAAGGTGACCTTTTTGTTCTCTTCTGCTTCGCAGGAAGAAAAAAGCAACACACAGCAAAGCGTCAAAAGAAGGCTTATAACAAGGAATGGCAAAAGCTTTTTCTTTTTCATATCAATTGCCTCCCCTCATTTGATTTCCTGCCTTTTTTCTCGCTCTGTGCTCTCCCATTGACCCTGCAACGTTCACCGCGATCAAAAGAACGAGAATAGCAAAGATCAACAGCGTACAAAGCGCGTACATACTGAATTTGACCTCGTGCGCCGTCTGCGTATAGATGTAGAGCGGAAGCGTTTTAAAATCGGGCGAGCTGACAAAGTGACTGATAACGAAATCGTCCAAAGAGAGCGTAAAGCTCATCATAAGACCCGAAACGATTCCGGGGCTTATGTACGGAAGCTCTACACGGAAGAAGGTTTGTACGGGCGTGCATCCGAGATCCAACGCCGCCTCGGTAAGGCTCTTATCCATCTGGCGGAATTTTGGAAGAACGGAAAGGATCACGTAAGGTAGATTGAAGGTGGTATGGGCGATGAGCATCGTCCAAAAGCCAAGATAACTCCCCGCACTCAAAAGCTGCGCAACACCAACGAAAAGAAGCATCATCGAGACACCCGTTACAATATCGGGATTCATCATCGGAATATTGGAAACCGACTCCATAATCTTTTTGTAGTATTTGTTTTTTGCTCTTGAAATGCTGAATGCGGCAAAGGTACCAAGCACCGTTGCAAGCAACGACGAGGAAATCGCGAGGATCAGAGAATTCTTCAATGCGGTCAGCGCCTCGTCGTTACGGAAAAGATCACTGTACCAATACGTAGAAAATCCCGTAAAGCTGCTCAGACTTCCCGATTCATTAAAGGAGAACAAAATCACGACGAGAATCGGGGCGTAAAGGAGCAAAAAGATGATCGCAATATAAAATCTGGATAAAAATTTCATACGATGATATCCTCCCCTCCGTCGGAAAATTTATTCATAACCGCAAGAGAAATAAGGATCAGGATCATCATCACCAAGGAGATCGCCGCGCCGATGTAATAGGTATCTGCCAACTGGAACTGGCGCTCGATGGTATCTCCCAAAAGATCGAAAACACCGCCGCCGAGCTTTTGAGAAATATAGAAGGTGCTAATCGAAGGAACAAATACCATCGTGACCCCCGAGATCACCCCGGGCATCGTCAAAGGCAGAACCACCTTGAAAAGCGTCTGCAAGCTGTTGCAGCCAAGATCCGAAGCCGCCTCCAAATATCTTCTATCCAATTTTGTCATCGACGTATAGATCGGAAGAACCATATAAGGCAAGAAATCGTAGATCATACCAAGGATCACCGCTCCTTCGGTTCCGATAAAGGTGATCTTTGGCAATCCTATACCTACCAAAAGAGAATTGACAAGTCCTCCGTTATCCAAAAGCGCCATCAACGAATAGGTACGAATCAAAAGGCTGATCCACATCGGAAGCATCAAAAGAATGGTAAGTACGCTTCTTGCTCGCTCCGACATTCTTGACATACAGTAAGCAAGCGGATAACCAATCAAAAGGCAGACGACTGTCGCAATCAGTGAAAAGCCTAACGAGATCCCAAAGGTGTGGGAATAAGACGGAAGTGAAAGAATATTGTCGGGAGTAAAGCTTCCATCGGCATCGGTCAGCGCAAAGAAAAGCACGAACAGCAACGGACCGATGATAAACATCGCAGACCACGCGACGTAAGGAGCGGCCGCGATCCGCTCAAACCAAGACCGTTTTTTCATTCCTCTTCGATTTCCTCCTCTGCATTCGAGAGCATTTCAAGCTCGTCACTAAAGGAAGAATAATCACCGAACAATCCGGAAAATTCAGACTTCTTCATAATGTGGAAGGCGTCAGGATCGATGGAAAGACCGATCGTTTCTCCCTCCGCCACAAAATCGGTGGTTTGGATCATCCATTTAAAGCCCTTGACGTCTACGATGATCTCATAGTGAACGCCCTTGAAGGTAACGCCCGTAACAAGTCCGCACAGCATTCCCTTTTCGGGAGCAACCACGTCAACGTCTTCAGGGCGGATCACAACGTCCACAGGCTCGTTCTTGGCAAATCCCTTATCCACGCAATCAAAGACGTGACCTGCAAGACGGACGCGATAATCCTCGAGCATATGACCGTCTACAATATTGGATTCTCCGATAAAATCGGCAACAAAGGCATTGATAGGCTCATTGTAAATATCCGTAGGAGTACCGATCTGCTGAATACGTCCGTGTGCCATAACCACGACCGTATCCGACATCGAAAGTGCCTCCTCTTGATCGTGGGTAACGTATATAAATGTAATTCCCGTTTGATGCTGAATATTTTTTAGCTCGTTCTGCATATCCTTGCGAAGCTTAAGGTCCAATGCAGCCAGCGGCTCATCCAAAAGAAGGACCTTGGGCTGATTAACCAATGCACGCGCAATGGCAACGCGCTGCTGTTGCCCTCCCGAAAGTGTTCCTACCTTCCGACGTTCAAAGCCCTTGAGATTAACAAGCGCCAGCATCTCCTTTACCTTTTCCTTGATCTGTGCATCGGGAAGCTTTTGGATACGAAGACCAAAGGCAATATTATCAAAAACGTTCAAGTGTGGGAAAAGCGCGTAACGCTGAAACACGGTATTGACCTGACGCTGATATGGAGGTACGTCATTGAATCTTTTTCCGTCGAAAAAAACGTCACCCTCATCCGGGGTCTCAAAGCCGCCAATCATACGGAGCGTGGTTGTTTTTCCGCATCCGGAGGGCCCTAAGAGTGTGACGAATTCCTTGTCGTGGATCTCCAGATCAATGTGATCAAGAACGGTCTCTCCGTCATACGACTTCGCAATGCCGTTCAACCGAATTAGCACATTTTTGTTCATTCCGCATAAATACTCCTTTAAGAAAAAATAAAAAAATATTCATGGAACAAAACGGACACCTTGTCCGCTGTCGGACCGCTCACCGCAAACGGCTGAAATTTGCAAAAAGCACCTCTCCGACACTCTGACCATAAACTTACAAACCATATTGTAACAGATAGATGACAAAAATGCAATAGGTTTGCGAAAATAATTCAAAATATTTCAAAATTCTTTATTTTCCGCAAAGAAATCCAGCCAACAGTAAAAAAGCGGAAATAACTGTGTGTATTCTCCCAAAAACTCTCGTTTTCTTTGTTTTCCTTTGAAATCCTAATTTTTGAACTGTTAAAAAAACGTGCGGAGCCACCCTTGACCGGGGTGGCTCCGCACGAATGATCATTCGGGCATTTTGGAAAGAAAAAACTCGTGAATCTGCAAAAGCAGCTCCTCGTTCGGTCTGTTGTAAAGCTCCTTGTCTACCTCACTAAAAAAACGTTCCAAATCTTCGGGCACCATCGCGTCGCCGCGATCGCGCTTCAACGCTTTCAGAGCGGCTTCCACACCTTCGATATAGTCCGTACTGTCGGAGTGACGAAAGATGGAGCCGTGTCCGCTTTGTCCTTTGGCATCCACCAAAAGCATTTGTACGTTGGGATTTTTGATATTCGATGCCTCGCGGACGATCGAAACCGTCTCAAGCGTTACAAGCTCATCCTCTGTTCCGTGAATAAGAAGCACAGGAACATCGCTTTTGTTAATCCCCTTTATGGCGGTAAGTGATCCTAAACGTCCGTGACGCATTCGCATCCAAAGCCAAACGAATGGGATCAGCAAGCACGTCGCACGTCCCATATTCGACCGCGCAAACTCCGCGATCATCCGCAGAGGATCCGAATATCCGGAGATACTTGCGGACGCCCTTACGTTGTGTCCAAATGCAAGGACAGCCGCTACGGCGTATCCACCCCAGCTATGTCCCATCAGACATACGGGAAGATGCGAAAGCCGTTCTTCACGCTCCACCCAGGAAAGCGCCGCATGCAAATCCAGCGCAGATTGGACAAGTCCTCCCGTACTGTCTCCCTCACTCTCACAAGAGCCCGTTGCGTCGTATGCGAGCACGCACCACCCTTGATCCACCAGCCAGAGCAACTCCTTGATATAGGTCTCGTGTCCCACACCGATTCCATGTGCAAAAACAACCATGCCTTGCGTGTTTTCCTCGCCGTAAACGTACCCCTGCAACCGATGCTTCCCCGAATAAAAGGATATGGGACGGCGGGAATATCTCGTGGAAAAATCCTTATAAAAACGTTCTGCGGTCGGTCCCTTGGGATAGGAGCCACGGTAAAAGCGTTTTTTTATGATCCAATGCGTCAATAGCATCAAAATGAAAAAAAGAAAAACAAAAATCCCAACTACAATTAGAAAAAAATCCATTCGACTTCCTCTTTATTGGTTCTCCGTAATGATACCCATTATTATAACACGTGTGCTCACTAAATTCAATCCCTTTTTTCTTTTGAGCCCGGCAAGCAGGATAACGCCGCGATCGCATTTGAGTCGCTTCGCGTGTAGGTTCTGCTTCTGTCGCAGTTCGCGCTCTGCTTGACGTTTTTGTTGGGGAGGGAGAAGCGGATGTCTGGGTCGGAGACGTTGAAACGTTTGGAAAGAGGGATCACGTTGCCCTTGTCATCGTAGGTGACGGGGTCGGCGGATTTGATTTGGTTTGACTTTCTGATAACATAAGATTCCCCGCGACGAACAGGATTCCCGTCAACCATATCTCCGCCTTCATCGAGAATAATACCGTCGTAATCAAGATCATTTTCTTCGATGTAGTCGGAAATATCATATCCATCGGTCCAATCGGGAAGACCGGATTCCTGTATTTCGCTAAGCCCATATTCTTGGCGAATAGCGTTAAATATTTTTTTCGCAGAAGCATTTCGAGTATCAAAAGGTTTCTCCAATTTTGCATACGTACTATAAAGCGATCCGGGATTGTTTCTATCTGCATAGCGTTCCGCGTAGGCTTTATTTTCCGTAAAATACGACCAATCGCGAAAAACGGTAAAACCGCCACCTTTTTTAGCACCGTGATAAAATAACTTTGTATACCCCGCCTTCTTCGCCGCCTCATCCACCATCCTCTGCGCCGTCTCCATATCGCCGTCCTCGACGGCTTTGAGATAGGCGACATCGGTGGTACGGTTGGGGAGGGAGAAGTTTACTCCTCCATCTCGTCTACTTCCGATGCGCTTGTCATCTTTTCCGTCCTCGGGTACTTCGGTCTTTGATCCTTGAACTTCTTCAGAAACTCCTCCGCTGTTATCTGTGGGTTTTCCCTCACTATTTTCAGCGTTTGCTCCCGATTGTGCTTGTCGAATGCTATCCCTATATCCAGCATATCCATATCCAATTTGATCAAGTATCTCATCACTGATAATCCCGTTGGAAATTGCTCTGTCATAAGTCCCCCAAATAAATTCATTTCTTTCGCTTTCGTCAGGAATGTCTATGATATCAATAACCCCGAAACTAATCACACCTTTATCTTTGCCAGAATCTAAGTAATACACCGTATTTCTGCGCGCAACAGCAATACGATTTGCAATGCCACTATCAACGCTTCCATACAATTTTTTCAATTCTTCTCTTATGATGCGATTTCGAGTGCTGCCTACTACATTTTTGGGGATATAATCTTGACCCTTCCTTGAAAACTGTGCACCACCATTATACTCCTCGCCCTCCGCGTTGTCAAGAGTTTCCGTATCCTGCACGTTTTCTTCATTCGTGCGCGTTACGGACTCCTCTTCCTCCTCCTTCTCGCGGATGCGCTTGATGAGCTTGCCCTTTGCGTATTTATATCCCGCGTCCTCGACCGACTTCATCCAAAGCTTCTCTGCCTTCTCCAGCCGCTTGCGCTCCGCTCTTGCCTCGGTGCTCTCGTTGCCGGAAAGCGCGTTCTTGAGGGTCTTGAAAGACCGTAGTTGGTAGCTTGTCCGAGATTCGCACCGTCGGAGGTTTCGCTTTTGAAGGTGGCTTTATGAAACTGTCAGAACGCGGCAGCAATCAAAAGCTATCCGCTGTTTGAAAAGCATCCGTCCTCTGTACCATCAAAAAATCTTGAAAAAAGGCTCATCGAAAAGCAAAGCAAAGAAACGCCGTCATTGGCGCGCAAAAGGAAATAAACGGCAATTGCCCAAAGCAAGAAGAGAAAGGAAAAGGTTGTTGCACACATCAGTACGCGCAAAACGCGCTCCGAGCAATACGCGCGCAGGAAGGTTTCCAGCATTCTTCCACCGTCAAAGGTGCGGATGGGAAGAAGATTGAGAAGCCCTAAAATCAAAGAAGCACAGGAGAAGGTAACGGCATACGGAGTGACCCCCCACAAAAGAGATGCAAGCGCTGCAAGTGTAAGGCTCGTCAAGGGACCCGCCGCACACAGGATCCATTCCTCGCCATAAGAAAGAACCCGCCCCGAAACGTCCAAGCGAGCGCCAAGAAGATCCATACGCAACGCCCTCAGCGGAACTCGTAACAGAACGGCCGCCAAAATATGCCCCGCTTCGTGTAAAATTGCGGCGGTCAGCGTCATAAGCGCTACACCGCCGCGGTCCGTCAAAAGCATCCACAAAATTACAGCGAATGCCATCGGTTGAATTCGCCAACGTATCCTTTTCATACCACCACCTCCATCAAGGGAGTATATGAGGGGTACGGTACGAACTATGAATCAAAGGAACAGTCGACGGAATTGCCTCCCTTCGCGCGCTGCGGAAAGCGTTGGACGCAAAAGTGTAAAATCCGCAACGAGAGAGTGCGGTTTTTTTTCGGGATCGTCTTGCTCCATCGGAACAAAATAAACAGACTTGCGCGACAGCAGAGTTGCAATATTCTGCAGATTGGCAGAAAGTGCATCGTTAGATGCCAACGCAAGAATCAAAGGTCTGTCGCATCGCAGGTGCGCCTTTGCCGCCATACATACCGCCGTATCCGTAATACCGTTGGCAAGCTTCGCAAGCGTGTTTCCCGTACAGGGAGCGATCACCAATGCTTCCAACGGATCGCGCGGCCCCAATGGCTCCGCTTCCGTAATCGTGTGGATGACGGGTCTTCCACACAAGCCTTCCAGCGCCTCAATAAATACGCGCGCGTTCCCGAAGCGTGTATTGGTTTCCCATACGCATTCGCTGACGATTGGTTGAATCTCGTACCCATCCTCCAATAAATTTCGCAACTCCCTCATCGCTCTTGCGTGTGTGCAAAAGGAGCCGCAAAATGCAAATCCCAGCATAATGATTCACCTCAAATTCAAGATGTCAGAGCAATTCCTTCTCACGCAAAATGTGCATTGCTGTTTCGGCAATGATCTGACCCGCAGTTTCCGGTGCATATTTTCCGGGAAGAGCCGTCGCCCAAATACATCGTATCCCAAATCTCTCTGCGGCAACACGGTCAATTCCCCCGGGAGCAGATGCAAGATCAATAAACACACATTCACGGTGGAGCGATCTTAGAACCTCCTCAGAGAAAAGACACGCAGGAACGGTGTTGAAGATCACGCGCACATCCTCGGGAATGTGAGAGAGCACCGTATTCGTCTCCTCACCGAGCATAATTGCTTGACAGTGATGAAGCTGTGCAAGAGTAAGAACCTCGGGACGGCGTGCATACACCGTGACCCTTGCACCAAGAGCGCGTAGCTTCAATGAAAGAAGATCGCCGATGCGTCCGTAGCCGATCACGGCTACGTGCGCTCCGTCCAGCGTCACGGGAAGCTCGTGCATGGCGATCTCAATCGCGCCCTCTGCTGTCGGAAGCGCATTTTTGAGTTGCAAAATTTCAGAATTGAAATAATCTATGCAATGCACACCTCTCTCCTGCGCGCGCAGGGAAAACGACTCGGGGATCTTTCCGCCAAGGATCAGCCTTTCCTCTGCTTCTTTCAGCAGGCTGTCAAGACGGATTCCTTTCTCCCCTTCTGCGATCGGTGCGTGAAGATGCACTCCGTCCCCTGACATCGGGAGCGGAAGAAGGAGCACGTTTGCTCCTCGAACCGCATCTCTCCAATCGGTACAATGGCGAATGGGAAGCGTAATCTCCTTCGCTGTTGCATTTCCCCACACATAAACGCAGACGCCACGCACGGCAAGCGCCTTTGCTGCGCTGATCTGTCGAGCGTCTCCTCCGATCACTGCAATTGAGAGCGATTTGTTCATCGCCGTCATCATGGAATCATCCTCTCTTCCAAAAATATAAGACCGAATCAATAACAGTATATGAAAAAAGCCTCTTTTCGACACACCCGAAAGAGGCTTTATCCAAACACGTATTTTCGGCTTTTTGTAAGTGCGCCGCGTCCGAGAAGTTCCCAAGAAAATCCATCCTTGTGAGATTCGTCCTTGAGAATTAAGGTGTGCAAGCTCGGAAACGTTGAGAAAAATCTTCCCTTTTCAGTTCTTCTTCCACCGTGGATCATTACCTCCGTATCATCGAGGAGTGCACGGTATTGAAGCGTTCCCGCGCCAAGTCCAACAAACGCGCCGTTTGCATAGGTCAATCTTGTTTGCGCGCAGGAGAAGCTGAACAAGATCGGTGCATTCTTCTTATCCGGCGGACGCTCGTTCAGCATTTGCAGATCCGTGATTTCGGCGATTCTCAAATCATCGAAGGAATATTGAACCTCGATCCCGTGTAACCGCGCCTCCGCTTCGATCTCCTCTGCCAGCACCGCCTCCCTTTCATTTTGCGGCATCGGCAAGCACAGCCGACGGATCAACGTTTTTCCGGACAGGCGCCGAAGCATATCCGCGTCATTGATTGCATATGCGGTAAGCAGAAGATCTCCGACCTCGGTGCACCGCGCTTCCTTGATCGCAGCTTGAATTCCGTAGATCGCGCCTACGTCCTCTGCCGAAAGATCTACAACAATGCAATTCCCCTCTTTTGCAATGACGAGGGCTTCTCCGCTCCCCGAATCTGCGACAACGTAGGATGCCTCCACGCGGTCAAAGCAAAGATGTGTCACGAGCAACGAGCACGGGATCAAAGAAATGCCGAGCGCTATCGGGATCAAGCTCCAAAGAAACAGATGCTTGAGCTTGCATATCGCAATCGCTACGAGAGATAACACAAGGCAGAAAAGAATCACATAGGAACATGCATCGTTCAGAGGAAGCACTGTTCCTTCAAGTTGGGAAAGGGCTTCCGTACACCGAAGAATTCCTCCTGCAACGATACGGCAAAGCCCTGACAAGGGCGGGATCGCAAGCGTACACATCGAAAGGATCAGCGTCACCGTTAAGGGGAGCGACAGAAGCATCGTTGTGGGAATTGAAAGCAACGGAAGCTCTCCGAAAAGGAACCCTTGGATCGGGGCAAGCGTAAGATTGGCAATCAATCCAACGAAAAGCGCGCTGAAAAATGCAAGCATTGCCTTTGTAAAGGGCACTCCCGCCTTTTTCCACCGATGGAGAGCATCGCGAAGCCGCGACATCATCGGTTGAAAAACAATGATTCCTCCTGCGGCAAGGAAGGACATCCACATTCCAAGATCCGTCAGCGCCCAAGGAGAGAAAAGGAGAATCAAAACGAGAACAACGGAAACGGAGGTAAAGGAATCGTATGATTCACGAAACAAGAAGGAAAGCATCAGAACGCTACACATCAGGACCGCTCTCACGGTAGAAAGCGAACACCCCGTCAAAAGCAGATATGCCACCGAAAGTAATATCACGACGACGGCGCGCACCGTTCGAGGACACCAAAGCTTCCGCAAAACAAACTCCAGAAAGGCAATCAAAACGGAGACGTGCAACCCACTCAAGGCAAGCAAATGCGAAACACCGACTCTGCGAAAATGCAACGTGGTATCACTCGAAAGAAAGCTTTTATCACCAAGCAAAAACGCAGTACAAAGTGCGCCTTCCTCTTCACCCACACAGGCAAGGAGTCGTTCGGAAAGAGCGGTACGCCAGGCAAGCATCGTAGCGCGCAAGGAAAAACGTCCCGACTCCAATCGCTCGCAGTATCCGTTCTCAGCCACGGACGCCACGGCAAAGATTCCATCCGAAAGTGCTGCGGCGCGAGCATCGTACATCTCTGTCGATCGAAAGCTCTCAAACACCACCTGAGCTTTCAAGGCATCCCCGACGTTGAATTTTGTGGAACGCGAAGGTCGCAAGTATACGCTATCATAGCACATCTCCCCATCAAGAAGATAGAGTGCCACCTCCAGCTCCTCGGCGCCGTATTGTGTCGTGCGTACGGAAAGCACGTGCCCCTCTATCGCAACCTCTTTGTCAATCATTGCCTCGTATTTTTCGCATCGGGAATGTAAGAGAAACGCCGAGGAGAACGCCGCCGTGCAGGAAAAGACAAGACACAGACAAAGCAAAAAGAAAATGCGCTTTTTCTTTACAAGATAAATCACACCAAAGACGGCAGCAACGAGAAACAGAAAGAGAGAAAGGAAAAGACTATTCGTCGAATTCAGAAAATAAGAAAGAAACGCAGCTCCCAAAAACGCCATACAGGCAAATGCCAAGGGGCGATTATGAAACAGGTACATAAGTCTTCTCCTTTCTTGTGTGGCGAGACGTCGACTGCCACACGTTTTTTCGAAAAATGTAGACGCTTTTCCAAAAAGCACTTGACAAAAGGAATTTTATCCTTTATAATGTATTTGTATCAAACACTCGGTTGTTTACGAAAAATCATACGGAGGACGTATTTATGTTTGAAACTCTGAAAAACCTTCTTGTCGAGGAGCTCCAGATCGATCCCGATGACATCACTCTCGAGTCCAATCTTGCAAGCGATCTCGGCATCAACTCCATCGAGCTTGCGGATCTTGTAATGACTTGTGAGGAAAAGTTCGACGTCGAATTCAAGGACGAGGACATCAGCAATCTCGCAACCATCGGTGACGTTGTCAAGTATCTCGAGGAAAACGCATAAGACAAACCATTCGTAACGGCGCCGACTGAGTTGGCGCCGTTGCGTTTTGCTCCATTATACACATACGGAGCTATTTTGTCAACCTACCGAGAATAAAATCGAAAAAAATTATAAGTAAGGAATTCACAAGATGAGAATGAGAAAAAAGAAGCACGGCGCCGAGCGGATCGCCGCCTGCAACGAAATATTGATTCCCTCCGAGGCGCTCCCCACCACCGATCCGCAAGCCTTCTTCTCCGAAGAAAAGCCTCTGCATCTTGAAATTGGTTGCGGCAAAGGCGACTTTGCCGTGGGAATGGCGGCAAAGTACCCGCAATATAACTGGATCGCAATGGAGCGTGTCTCGGACGTCGCCTGCATCGCCCTTGAAAAAGCAATGGTAAACAAGGATTCCCGCCCCGACAATCTCAGATTTCTGATCGGCGACGCACGCAACGTCGCGGAGTGGTTCCCTGCGTCCTCGATCGACTGTCTCTATTTGAATTTCAGTGATCCCTGGCCGAAAAAAGGGTATGCAAAGCGTCGACTCACACACGAGGGCTTTCTCAAGCTTTATCAATCTGTGATGAAACCCGGAGGAATGCTCAAGCTCAAAACCGACAACGAAGGGCTCTTTGATTTCAGTCTGGAGCAATTCGCTGCGTGCGGCTTGACGGTGGAATGGCAGACCAGAGATCTGCATCACTCGGAAAAGAACGCCGATAACGTGATGACCGAATACGAACGAAATTTCTCGAGTATGGGGCAGGTCATCTATTCCGCCTGGGTCAGATTTTAAGGGGGAGACACCTTATGCTAAAGGATCTTTTGCTCGCCAGCCGAAGCTATCGCAGCTTCGATCCTGCATTTCCCGTAACCGAGGACCTGCTCTTGGATTGGATCGATCACACTCGCTTTTGCCCCTCCTCCATCAATCTGCAAATGCTGAAATTCCGTCCCGTCGTGGGCGCCGACGCTTGTGCGGCAATTCTTCCCTTGACCCGTTGGGCGGGAAAGATCAAGGACGTCAAGCTGCCTCCCGATGGTCACGAACCGACAGCTTATATCGTTATTTGCAGCGATGAGGGTGTCGTTCCCGGGGCAGAAAAATTCCAAAAGGACGTTGGAATCGTTGCACAAACGATGATGCTAGCAGCCACGGAAAGCGGCTTTGGAGGCTGTATGATCG
>SVSZ01000063.1 GCA_015064025.1 Oscillospiraceae bacterium
AGATAGTCAAATCCGAACTCATTATTAGTTCCGTAGGTGATGTCTGCATCGTATGCCGCGTGCTTCTCGGCAGGGCTCTGACCGTGCACAACGAGTCCTGTGGTAAGCCCCATGAATTCATAAACACGCCCCATCTCCTCGGCACCCACGCGCGCCAGATAATCGTTGACGGTAACAATGTGTACACCCTTCTCCGTCAGCGCATTGAGGTATGCGGGAAGCGTTGCCACAAGAGTTTTTCCCTCACCTGTTTTCATTTCGGCGATCCGCCCCTGATGCAAAACGATGCCGCCCAGCACCTGTACACGGAAGGGGCGCTTTCCAAGCACACGGTCATCCGCTTCACGGATCGCGGCAAAGGCATCGGGCAGAATGTCGTCAAGACTCTCCCCTGCGGCAAGACGCGCCTTGAGTGCAGGCGTGACCGCCTGCAATTCAGCATTGCTCATATTACGGTAGGTGTCTGCCAGAGCGTCGACGCGATCCGCGATCGCATTCAGCTTCTTGATCTGACGCTGGCTGTACGTTCCGAATATTTTTGTAAAAATCGACATATTGAGAAATCCTTTCTTCACTCTCCGCATTCCCAAAACGGAAAAAAGAGACATTCAAACCAATCACAGTTATTATACAATATATTTTCGTAAAAATATATTATAATATTGTAAACTTTGAAAAAACGCACTTGTTTCGAGGCAAAAAGTGTGTTATCATGTACTAAAATACCATGAAAGGCACCATGATTTGCATGAGCAAGATCAACATCGTTCTTCACGAGCCGGAAATTCCGCAAAACACGGGAAATATCGCACGCACCTGTGCGGCAACGGGAGCTTCCCTTCACCTCATCCGTCCCTTGGGCTTTGCCATTGACGACAAAAAGCTCAAACGCGCGGGGCTTGATTACTGGCACCAGCTGGATATCACCTACTATGACGGGCTTGACGATTTTTACGAAAAACACCCCGGAGCACATATCTATTATTTCAGCACCAAGGCACCGCATCTTTATACCGATATTGTGTATCCCGATCCCGTTTATATCATGTTCGGAAAGGAAACCAAGGGTCTTCCCGAGGAAATACTTTACGCCAACCCCGACACATGTGTGCGTCTTCCGATGCGAGAGGGTCTTCGATCTCTCAATCTTTCAAACTCCGTGGCGATCGCGGTGTATGAGATCCTCAGACAGAACAGCTTTGAGGATCTGAAGATAGCGGGAGAATTGACGCGCTTCTCGTGGGAAGAATAAGGAGCGCTTATGAAGAAAAAGGTCATGATCGCAATGAGCGGCGGCGTGGACAGCAGTGTAGCGGGACTTCTTTTGAAGGAAGCAGGTTACGACTGTACGGGAGCAATGCTGCAGCTCTTTGCATGCGAGGATCCCGCCTTGAAGGGCTGCATGAAGGATATCGGAGAAGATGATGCGCGCGCCGCAAAAAGGGTTGCCGACGCACTTGGCTTTCCTTTTATTCTTCTCAACTGCGCCAAGGAATTCAAGGAATCCGTGATGTCCTATTTTGCAAATACTTATATCGCCGGCGGCACTCCGAATCCGTGTGTTGAATGCAATCGCACGGTCAAATTCGGTTTTCTTATGGAGTACGCCCTCTCTCACGGCTGTGATGCACTTTCCACGGGACACTATGCACGCATCAAGCGATCTCCCGAGGGTCGCATGCTCCTTCTGCGAGCGAAGGATCTCTCCAAGGATCAATCCTACGTTCTCTGGCAGCTCTCGCAGGATGTACTCGCACATATTCTTCTCCCCCTGGGAGAATTGACCAAAGCAGACGTAAGAGAGCTTGCCAATGCTTCAGGGTTACCGACAGCACACCGCTCGGAAAGTCAGGACATCTGTTTTATTCCCGACGGAGATTACGCCGCCTTTATCGAGCGGTATACGAAAAAAAGCTTTCCCGAGGGCGATTTCATCGATACGGAAGGCAACGTGCTCGGAAAACACAAGGGATCGATCCGCTACACCGTTGGTCAGCGGAAGGGACTGGGGATCGCTCTCGGGCATCCCGCCTACGTGATTTCAAAGAACGCGGTCTCCAACACAGTCACACTCGGTGTCAACGAGGATCTCTTCTGCGATACCCTTACAGCACACAACGTCCGTCTGATTGCAACGGACCGTATCGATGCTCCGCTTCGCGTTGAGGCGAAGATCCGTTACAGTGCCACCCCTGCCCCTGCTACGGTAGAGCAAACCTCTCCCGACACCTTCACACTTCACTTTGACTCTCCACAGCGTGCCATCACGTCGGGGCAGTCTGCTGTGCTTTACGACGGGGACACCGTCATCGGCGGTGGAATCATCGACTGATGCACCGAAAAAAATATAAAAAGATACCGCTCGTCTCGTAGTCCTTGCGAGGTAAGCGGTATCTTTTTATGTATTTAACGTGCCGTACCGTGTATGTCAAAGAGAACGCCGCGACGCTCCAGCGTTGCACGCAGATCCTCGTACGGAACGGCTTCCGCGCGGTTTTCGTGGGATAGAGCCAACGCTGCCGCAACACCTGCTGCCTCGCCCGTAAGAGCGCATCCCGGGATCACGCGCGTGATCTCCCATCCGTCACCCGTGGCGCTGATGATGCGTCCCGCTGTTAAAATATTGGGATAGTCAGGATGATAGAGTGTCGAATACGGAATGGTGTAATGTGTTCCCGCAACACGAAAGTCTCCGATCGCTCCGACGGAATCCGGGCAATCAACACCGTCCTCTGTTCCAAGGAAGGTGCTCTTTCCGACAATGTGGCGAATCGTGCGGAACTGCGGCATTTCGGGAAGCGTCATGATCTCACGCTGATCCGTCTCGATCCCCTCGTATTTTTTCCACATCATTTCCTTGCCGCGAAGGATAAATTCGGTGATCTCCTCCGCGCTGTCGCCATGGAAGCACTTCATTCCTGCGGGATGACCCGTTCCATTTGCCGCAGATCCCGCACAATTCCAACGGCGGAAAGCGGCAAGGTTTTTGTCATTGGCATATTTTTTTGCGGAGTCATAGGTGAAATCATGCACCCAATAGCTCAAAAAATTATCCCCAAGCACACATTCAACACCCGCGCGATAGGCGATGGCGGCATCTCCCGTGGCATCAATGATCATTTTTGCGGGATAAAAGGATCTTCCACCCGCATCCTCAACAAGCACACCGCGGCAGTTCTTCCCCTCCATCACGGGATAGGTCGCATGAGAATCCAGAACAAGCTCAACTCCCGCAGCCATCACCCACCTGTCCAGTGCCACGGAGAAAAAGGTGGGAGAATAATGTGTGGCATACCGATGCCGATCGGTCGGGTACTTCCCCTTCCCGCCCCAACGCGCGGGGAGATCCTCAAGGCCAACGGAGGCGGAAAGACGGATCAGCTCCTCACCGATCCCACCGACCATCTGATGTCCCTCGCCGTCACAAAGCGGCTCGTACCAGCTGATCAGTCCTCTTGTGGCAAGACCTCCGAGATTGATGCTTTTTTCAATCAGCAACACAGAGACTCCCGAGCGTGCCGCCGCAACAGCCGCGCTCACGCCGCCAATACCGCCTCCGATAACAAGAATATCATGCTCACGCTTGGTAACGGTTTGTATTTCCATTTTTATGTATCCTTTCAAAACGAACTGCTTAAAACCGTTCTCAGTATAACACAAAAAAGCCGCCTTTACAATAA
Organism: Oscillospiraceae bacterium; assembly: GCA_015064025.1. GTDB lineage: Bacteria > Bacillota > Clostridia > Oscillospirales > CAG-272 > UMGS1865. The sequence goes on from SVSZ01000063.1 coordinate 3,681, forward strand.
AAAGACGGCAATTTTTATGGATTCTTCAATATTTCTTTTCGATATTACCGGTTCCTCATTATTTGAGGATCACGTTTTCCTCGCCGAGCAACGCCTTGAACTCACCAATGACGTAATCACTCAAAAAGATCCCCATCGGACGGCTTTCATATTTCTTCTCATCCGCATAATAGAAGAACATCGGAAAATCCCCTTCGAAGATAGAGGCAAGATTCTCTGCCTTCAAGAAGGCTTCTCCCGTTCTGTCGGGAACACGCAAAAAGAGTCGCCGTGCACTCGCGGGACGCGCTTGCTGTGAAGGCGCCGCCGTGCTTGCCCGTGCCGTTCCCTGTGGTTGCGCTTTTTCCCTGTCGGCTTTTCTCTCCTCTTCTCCCGCTCCGTCTGCGAACGCCTCGGGGCGAAAACGGTTGTTTTCCACCAGCAGCTCCATACGGTGCACCAGAAGCTTGGGCGGCTCATCTTCACGCAAGGAAATATTTCCGCTGACATAAACGCCCACATCCGTACGGATCATGTGCTGCATCTCGCCAAAGGGACGTGCAAACACCACGCATTCCATTTCACCCAAGCGGTCCTCCAAGGTAAAGAATGCCATTCGGTCTCCGCTTTTCGTATTTTTCACGGTAACAGAGGTGATCATGCCCGCGACCTTGACGTATTCCTTTTCCGTGACCTCACAGTCCTCGCCCACAATATCCGCAATGCTTCGCGGCTTGATCAGGTCAAGATGCTTTGTATACTCGTCCAGCATATTTCCCGAAAAATACATTCCTGCCGCTTCTTTTTCCATCATCAGCTTTTCTCTGACACCAAGCTCGGGAATATCGGGATATGCCACGGCAGGAGACACATCCTTGCCGACGTCGAAGGAGGAGAACATATCCAACTGTCCATCCAGATTGTTTTTTCCCTTCTCTGCGGCACGATCGATCAGCATTTCGTAAACCGCGAGCAGACGTGAACGATAAACCCCCAGTCGGTCAAACGCACCGCCCTTGATGAGTGCCTCCACCATACGTCGGTTCAACTCCCCGGACGGCATGCGGTTGATAAAATCCTCAAAGGAGTTGAACCTCGAATGCTTTCTCTCCTCAAGAATTCGCTGCAAGAACTGCGCACCGATATTCTTCAGTGCCAGAAGTCCAAAGCGGATATCCTTTCCGTCGGTCGAGAAATACATACGGCTCTCGTTGATATCGGGAGGCAATACGCGGATCCCACGTGTCCCGCACTCGGCGATATACTCGGCAATCTTTGTCTGACTTCCGAGAACGCTGGTCAGAAGCGCGGAAAAATACTGCTGCGGATAATGGCATTTCAAGTATGCAGTGCGATAGGAAATGATGGCATACGCCGCCGCATGAGATTTGTTAAACGCATAGTTTGCAAAGCTCTCCATGTCGGAAAACAGCTGCTCCGCCACATCTTTCTCAACACCCTTGGAAAGAGCACCCGCGACAAACGTTTCCCTTTCGGAAAGGAGGACATCCGCCTTTTTTTTCGACATGGCGCGACGTACCACGTCCGCATGTCCAAAGGTATACCCTGCCACCTCTCGGAATATGCTCATGACCTGCTCCTGGTAAACCACGCATCCGTAGGTAGATCGCAGGATGGGCTCAAGAAGCGGTGTGGCAAACTTCACACGCTCGGGATGGTGACGGCATTCAATGAACGTAGGGATCGAATCCATCGGTCCCGGGCGATAGAGCGCAATCGCTGCAATGATATCATCCAAAGACTCAGGCTGGAGATTCTGAAGCATCTGCCGCATGCCTCCCGACTCCAACTGAAATACGCCCGCAGTTTTTCCGGAGGAAATCAGCGCATAGGTAGCGCGGTCGTCCAAAGGAAGTCTTTCAATGTCAAACGCGGGATCGGTCTCGGCGATCATGGTTTCCGCATCGTGAAGGATGGTAAGATAACGCAATGCCAAAAAGTCAAACTTAAGAAGCCCGAGCTTTGCGATCGTATCCATATCAAACTGCGTCACTGCGGTACCGTTGCTCAGCGCCAAAGGAACGTAGGTAGAAATAGGTCGGTCGGTGATAACGACCCCGGCTGCATGAACAGAAACGTTGCGCGGCATCCCCTCAAGCGACATTGCCGTATCGATCAGACGCTTGACGTTCGGGGAATCCTCGTACAGACGTCGCAAGTCTGCAGAAGAAGAGAGTGCGCCCTTGATGGTGATATTCAGCTCCTGCGGAACGGCGCGTGCTACAACGTCAACGTCCGCATACGCCATGCCGAGAGCTCGACCCACATCACGGATCGCGGCACGTGCGGCAAGGGTACCGAAGGTAATGATCTGGGAGACGTGGTCCGCACCGTACTTACGGCTGACGTAATCTATGACCTCATCCCGTCGGTTGTAGCAAAAATCAATATCGATATCAGGCATACTTACGCGCTCCGGATTGAGAAATCTTTCAAAAAGAAGGTCAAACCGAATAGAGTCGACATCGGTGATCCCAAGCACGAATGCCACGAGACTTCCCGCACCGGAACCACGACCGGGACCTACGGGAATGTCCTTTGATTTTGCATAATTTACATAATCCTGAACAATGAGAAAATAATCGGCATATCCCATTTTCCCGATCACGGAAAGCTCGTATTCGATGCGTTCAAGATATTCCTTCTCCGTGTGCTCCGAAAAAACGATGTGTCCGTTGCCAACTCGAAGATCAAACCCCTCAAGCGTCAGTCGTCGCAGGCAATCAATGCTGCTCTCTCCCGCGGGGCACGGGAATTTAGGAAGATAAGTGGTTGAAAAATCAAATTCCACATTGCAGCGTTCGGCAATCCGACAGGTGTTTTCCAATGCCTCGGGATACTTACGGAAGGTCATTGCCATCTCGTTGGTATCCTTGAGATAAAACTCGTCCGTCGCAAACGCGGCAGGTCTTCCCGCATCCACGGTGGTATTCGTCTGTATGCACATCAGCACCGCCTGTGTGTTGGCATCCGCACGGCGAAGATAGTGACAGTCGTTGGTCGCAACCAACCCAAGTTCACACTCGGTTGCAAGATTTACCAAGAGCGGAAGCACCGTCTTTTGCTCCGCAATACCGTGGTCCTGGATCTCAATATAAAAGTTATTCTTGCCAAAGATCTGCTTGTACTTTTGTGCCTCCTCACGCGCCCGTGCAAAGTCTCCGCGTGAGAGAAGCTTCGGAAGTCTTCCGCCAAGGCATGCGGAGAGCGCGATCAGCCCCTTGGAATATTTCCGCAAAAGCTCATCGTCTACACGCGGCTTGTTGTAAAAGCCCTCGGTAAAGGAACGGGAGACCAGCTCGGTCAGATTTCTGTAGCCCTCCATGTTCTCACATAAGAGCACCAGATGATCGGCATACCCCTCCCCGCCGTTCGTTTTGTCAAAGCGAGAATCGGGAGCTACGTATACCTCACATCCGATGATGGGCTTAATACCTGCGGCGCGGCAGGCACGGTCAAAGGCGATGGCGCCGTACATCACGCCATGATCGGTGATGGCAACCGCCTCCTGTGAGCATTCCTTGACACGCAGAGGGATCTCCTCAATGCGGCAAGCGCCGTCAAGCAAGCTGTATTCGCTGTGCAGATGCAGATGTACAAATCCGTTCATCAAGGCTCCCCCTTTCCCCTTTTTTTGTCTCTTTATTTTTCACTGTGTTTTTCTTCGTATTCGCGTGCCACGTCCAAAAGTCTTTGCAAGCGGTGATTGAGCCCCGACTTCGAAATCGGCGGAACATGCAATTCCTTCAATTCATCGAGCGTTGCATCGGGATTCCTATAGCGTAAAAGTGCGGTCGTTCGCAAGGATTCCTCAAGACCGTCAAGACGTCCGCAATCCATCAAAATACCGATCGCCTCCATCTGACGCGCCGCCGCAGAGATCGATTTTTCAATATTTCGCGCCACGCAGTTTGTTGCGCGATTTTCATTATTTCTTATATCTCGTTCAATACGCGTATTGTAGTAGTCGAAGATCATGTGAACAGATCCCATCAGCGTAAACAGATCTCCCACGGAGGTACTGTCCTTATAGTAAAGTCCGCACCCCGAGGCTCTTGCAATGCGCCGCGGAGGATAGCCTGCATCCGTCAAAAACGAGGTCAGCGCCACCTCTCCCCGTCCGTTCGGCAGAAGAAACTCCAGATGTGAGCTCTTTTGCGGATCTGTCACACTTCCCATACATAAAAACGCACCGCGTAAAAACGCAGAGCGACAGCTCTCACAGCGAGAAAGCTTCAAAAGCTCCTCTGTGTCAGCCGCATCTCCTTGGAGCTGTCCGACTAACCTCGCACACGCGGGAGACTCCACGGTGAGATCCGTATAACGGTGCCCGTGCGATGCGGTCTCATGTACAAGAGGTGCCTTCACAAACACCTTTTCCAGCGCCTCCGTGATCAGCGGAACGGCAACCTCAAAGCGACAGCGAAGAGTAAGTGTATGTGCGCTTTTTCTCTCCGCTGCCAGCAAAAAGCCAGCGCAAAGGGCGCGTCTGCAACAATTCTTTTTGATGGGCAAAGACGCAAGCTCCTCGCGCAATGCTTCCGCAAATGACATAAAACATTCTCCTTACAAAAAACGGATCTCACATTCCAGCGTGACCCCAGTCTCCTTTAAGACCGTCTCTCTGATCTTTTCAACAAGAGCACGGACATCCCCTGCCGTAGCACCGCCACGGTTGACGATAAATCCAGCGTGCTTGGTTGACACCTCAGCACCGCCAATACGTGTTCCCTTCAGCCCGCAATCCTCAATCAGCTTTCCCGCAAAATGACCCTCGGGACGCTTAAAGACGCTTCCCGCACTTGGATATTCCAAGGGCTGTGTGCTTCTCCTGCGTTCCATGATCTCCCTCATAAGAGTAGCGATTTCATCCTTCTCGCCCGGCTTGAGCACCACTCTCGCACCGAGAATGATGAGATTCGGTGAATGCTCATAAGCGCTTGTACGATAGCCGAACCTCTGCGCCGTTCCTTCCAGGACACCGCAAACGCCACTTTCCATGTCAAAGTATTCGCTTCTGACACAAATGTCCGACATAGCGCCCCCAAACGCCCCTGCGTTCATAAAGACCGCACCTCCTACGCTTCCCGGAATTCCATATGCAAATTCCGCGCCGCAAAGAGAGGCGTTTTTCGCCATGGTCGCAATAAACGAGATCGGCACTCCCGCCCCTACATCAATGACACAGCCGGAAGCCGTGCAATCGAGAACAGAGGTCGTAAACAGAACGACGCCACGGTATCCCTCATCGGGAAAAACAACGTTTGTCGCATTACCGACAACGACCGTAGGCACATCTGCTTTGTGCAAAACGGAAAGCGCCTTTATAAACTCTTCGCGCGTACGCGGAAAAACGGCAAGATCCGCATTGCCCCCGATCCGAAAGGAGGAAAGCGAAAAAAGAGGCATATCCGTCCTTACGTCGATATTCAATTGTCTCAGTTGCAGAAGCAGTTTTTCCATATACCTCACCGTCCGAAAAATCGTTTGCTTTATGCTCCTCTTATATTATACTCTCTTCCTCTCAAAAATGCAATATCAAAAGCCGAAAAAAGGAAAACACAACCTGTGTTTTTCCAAATATTCATGTATTACCCCTTGCAAAAACGGAAAAAATAGAGTATAATAAGATGAATAGTTCTACGCCGCGATACGCAAGCGAACGGTTTTAGAGGCTTTAAGGAGTATACGGATATGGAAGAAAACAAAAAACACATTCGGATCGGACTTCTCGGATTCGGCTCCATGGGAAGAACGCACACGTGGGCAGTGAAAAATCTCCCTTTTTTTTACGGTGCGCCCCCCTTCTCTGCCATCACCGCAGGCATCGTGACAACGTCATTTGAAAAATCACAGCGCGTCGCCGAGCAGTTCGGCATTGAGCGCGCATACACATCGGAGGACGAGCTGATCAACGACCCCTCCATTGACGTTATAGATATCTGCACCCCGAACTGCCACCACTTTGAGACGCTGAAAAAGGCGATCGTTGCAGGAAAGCACGTGCTTTGTGAAAAGCCGCTTTGCACCACGCCCCGTGAGGCAGAGCTCATTGCCGCGATTCCTCGGCGTGAGGGACAAATCACAGGCATGGTATTCAACAATCGCTGGATGGCACCCGTCCTGCGCGCCAAGCAGCTGATCGACGAGGGTCGTATCGGACGCGTCCTCACCTTCTGCGGAGCATATCTTCACAGCAGTGCTACGGACACCGCGCGTCGCGCGGGCTGGAAGCAGGACAGAACAGTCTGCGGTGGCGGTGTTCTTTTTGACCTTGGCTCTCACATCATTGATCTGCTCGGTTATCTCGTAGGTCCTATGTGTGAGGTCAGTGGCATGTCTCAGATTGCTTATCCCGTACGAACGGGACGGAATGGCGACGCTTGGGAAACGAATGCGGACGAATCCTTCTATCTGATGGGACGGACCGCGGACGGTGCTTGCGGAACGGTGACCGTCGGCAAGCTTCAAGTGGGAGCCAATGACGATCTTTCCTTTGAGATCTACGGAGAGAAAGGCGCCCTTCGTTTTTCTCTCATGGAGCCGAACTGGCTGTATTTTTACGATAACACACGTCCCGATGCTCCCATCGGCGGTGAGCGCGGCTTTGTGCGTCTGGAATGCATCGGTCGCTACCCCGACCTCGTATTCCCCTCTGTCAAGGCACCCGCAGGCTGGCTCTATGGGCATTTGGCGAGCATGCACGCGTTCCTTTCTGCCGTTTCAAGCGGAAAGGAGTTCTTCCCCTCGCTTTCTGACGGACTTTACGTGCAGCGCGTCATGGATGCGGCATACCGCTCGGATGAAAACAACGGCATGCGCACCGAGGTGACGCCATGTTAGTGATCGGACTGACAGGCCCCAGCGGCGCGGGAAAGGGTGAGGTTGCCACGCTCTTTGCCTCCTGGGGACTTCCTGTGATCAATGCGGACAACGTTTACCGCTCCCTCCTCATTCCTCCCTCCTCGTGTCTGAGAGAATTGACGGAGGAATTCGGTCATGAAATTCTCGCCCCCACGGGTGAGCTTGACAGACCCAAGCTCTCGTCCATCGTCTTTTCCGATCCCACGGCATTGCAAAGACTCAACTCCATTGCCCACAGATACGTGATGGAGGAGATCCGCCGTCAGCTGGATCTCTTGCGCCGTGAAGGCACGCGCGCCGCAGTGCTGGACGCCCCTCAGCTCTTTGAAGCAGGTGCAGAACGTGATTGTGCAACGGTCGTTTCGGTCCTGGCACAAAAAAGGCTGAGGCTTGAACGGATCATGGAGCGTGACGGGCTGGATGCCGACAGTGCGATGCGGCGGATCAATGCACAAAAAAGCGACGATTATTTCCGAGCACATTCGGATTACGTGATCGAAAACAACGGCGCGATCGAAAATTTGCGTCCCAACATAAAGCAGATCCTTTTGGAGATGGGAGTGATCGAAAATTGAAGCTCAATCTCAGGCGTATCCTCATTTTTCTCCTGATCGTTGCCCTTTCCGTCGGCTTCGGCTTTGCCTTTGACGCCATTGCCACTGCCGTTGAAAAAAGCACGTATCCCTTAAGCGAGTCATACAGAGAGGACGTCCGCGCCAATGCCGAAGAGTTCGGTATCCCCGAGCATATCCTCTGGGGCTTTGTCAAGACTCAAAGCGATTTTTCAAGCAACAAGGTCAGCTCCGACGGAAGCATCGGACTGACACAACTGACTCCCGATGAATTTTTTATGATCTCCAAGGATATTCTGGGAGAGCCAACGGAGCAAGCCGAGCTTCTCTATGCGCCATCCGCAAACCTTCGCTGCGGCGCTGCTTATCTTTCCTCTCTCTACCACCGCTACGGCGTTTGGGAGACGGCATTTGCCGCGTATGAGGTAGGCACCGAAACGGTCGATGCGTGGCTGCTTGACCCCACACTTCTGGGGGATAACGGAATCCTTGCAAAGATCCCCGACGAAAATGCAGCACGCTTTGCAAAGGAGACCGCAAAGGCTTGCGAATACTATAAACGCCTCTATTTTGAATCTTAACATCACTATACAAAAAGGAGATTTTACCATGGCTGAAACCAAATCTTACGTATACGAAAAAAAGACCGTTTATGAGAAGGCGGGACAAAAGATCGTAGAAGCCGCTTACGCATACGCAGACGGATACAAGACCTTCCTCGACGCCGCAAAAACAGAGCGTGAGGCGGTTGCGGAATGCATCCGTATGGCAGAGGAGGCGGGATACCGTCCCTATAGCTTCGGCAACGCAATGAAGGCAGGAGACAAGCTCTATTACAACAACCGCGGCAAAAACATCTTTCTTTTCCGCATCGGCTCCGAGCCCATCAATTGCGGTATCCGCATCACGGCGGCACATCTGGATTCTCCGAGACTGGATCTGAAGCAGGTTCCTCTTTATGAGGAGAACGGCATGTGCTTCCTTAAGACGCACTACTACGGCGGCGTCCGTAAATATCAGTGGCTTGCTATGCCCCTGGCTCTTCACGGCGTCGTCATCAAGCAGGACGGCACCACGGTCAATATCACCGTCGGCGAGGATGAAAAGGATCCTGTCATGTATATCACCGACCTGCTTCCCCATCTGGCGTCGGGTCAGGCAGGAAAAACGATCAAAGAGGCATTCCCTGCCGAGCGCCTCAATATCATTGTCGGCTCCAAGCCTCTTGACGGCGAGGAAAAAGAAAGTGTAAAGCTCGGTGTCCTTGATTATCTTTACAACACCTACGGCATCACCGAGGAGGATCTTCTCTCGGCTGAGCTTTGCATCGTTCCCGCGGCACGTGCGAGGGACGTCGGCTTTGACCGCTCAATGATCTGTGCATACGGTCACGACGACCGCGTATGCGCATACCCCTCGATCACCGCACTGATCGACGCGGAAGACACCAAGCACACCTCCATGTGCCTCCTTGTAGACAAGGAAGAAACGGGCAGCGACGGTGTAACGGGCATGCAGAGCAGTCTCATCACCGACATCATTGCGGAAATCGCGAAGGCGCTTGACGGCAACGTAGCGGCAGTCCGCGCCAATTCCAAGTGTCTTTCCAGTGACGTGACCGCAACCTTTGACCCTAATTTTGCAGACGTTTACGAGCACCGCAACTCTTCCCTGCTCGGCTGCGGTGTCAGCATGTGCAAGTACACCGGCAGCGGAGGTAAGGGCGGCACGTCCGACGCCAGCGCAGAGCTGGTCGGCTGGGTGCGCAGATGCTTCAATGAAGCAGGCGTTGTATATCATCTGGAAAATTTCGGCATGTAATTGCTGATTGAAACAATTGAGGAACCGGTGAAATTCACCGGTTCCTTTTTTACGCGGCAGGCTTTATCGCAGGTCCGCC
>SVSZ01000064.1 GCA_015064025.1 Oscillospiraceae bacterium
CCCGTTTTGGGAAGCCGTGCCTCCTTGGCAGTCAGCGCTAAGATCGCGTTGGTGTTTTTGATGACGGGCGCCTCCGTATCCGGCACGGTAAGCCCCATCATGGGTCCACCGTAGATCAGCTTCGCGGGAGCCTCGGTAAGACCGCCGCAGAAATCGAACATATCCTGCATGGAGGTCCCGATGGGAGCGATCACGTTTTGCGGCTCCTTTACGGCGCCACCGTCCACCGTGACGCATTTTTCAACCAAGGGCATACCCGTTTTCAGATACGCGCCGATCGCCGCAAGCGTGGTACAGTTGATCACCACGCACCCGACGTCGATGGGAAGCTTGCCTACGGAAATGATCCTTCCCGTGGAATGGTAAACGAGCACCTTCTCGCCGCCCTGAGGATATACGGGAGGAAGCACCTTCACGTTCACCGTGCAGATATCCTCCATATCCTTGGCAAGCGCCTTCATGGAGGCGATCGCCTTTTGCTTATTGGATTCGATCCCGACGATCACGTTTTTGATTCCGAGATGCTTCGAAAGCGCTTCAAGCGCGGCTTTCATATCCTCTGTGCGAGAGGTCATCGTATAAGTATCGCTTGTCACGTAGGGCTCACACTCGGCACCGTTGACAATGAGATAATCAATTTTTGAGGGATCCGCATTCAGTTTGACGTGTGTCGGGAAGCCCGCGCCGCCAAGACCGACGATCCCACTCTCTCTGATCGCGTTGATCAGACTCTCGCGCGAATTGACAACGGGCGCCGTCACCGCGTCGTCCGGGGTCATTTCACCGTCGGATTCAATCACCACCGCAGAGGTGGTAGCGCCGCTGTAGAGCAGAAAATCCTGAATTTTTGTTACCTTTCCCGAGACACTTGCATAGATCGGCACAGACACAGCACCGTCAGCCTCGGCAATTTTCGTACCGACCTTGACAAGATCCCCCACCTTGACAATGGGGCGCGCGGGCTTGCCGATATGCATGGACATGGGGATCCTTACCGATTTGGGCGTGTCAATACGTACGACCGGCTTATCCTGGGTATTTTTTCTGTGAGGAACGTGAATTCCGTGAAGAGAAAAAGCCATTGATGAATCACCTTTCTTTGTTTAGTAGATCGTTCTTCCCGAATAAAAACATTTTTTTCACAAACTTTTGTTTATAGGGCATAACAACTCATTTTATATTATAACGCAGGTACGTACTTTTGTCAACCCAAAAAGAGGCTGAAATATTTGAAAAAAGTGCAAAATGGAGGTTTTTTATTGTGAAAAATATAACATATGCGTGCTATTTTCATGTAAAAATTACAACATTTTGTTAAAAAAGCAACAATCTCCTGAAAAGGCGGCCATCCGGTCTCCGCAGCTCACGCAAAGCAGAAAAAAAGGGGTGATGATTAAATGCGTTTTCGCATTTGGCTCAACCCCTTTTCGGTCGGTAGGTAACGTATTCTATGAAACTTTACGCATGCCCCTTCTCTGATTATTCCCGAGGAGACCAATACGCAAAGGGGGAAGCTTAAAATTTATTTCATCCAAAAAGGCAATGGCATCCTTGATCAGCGCGTTCAATTTTGATCTTTTCATCGTATCTTTTTTCTCCGTTTTTCTTGTCGGAGGCGGTCAATCCTCCAGCATATTCGTCTCTCGCAGCACGTCATCGCACAGACGTACCGTTTTGATCTCGTAGGGCAAAAGAGACAACGGATATTCCCGCTCCCCCGCTTTCAGCGTCACTGTATGAGACGTTCCCGAAGTCTCGCGGACACGGGCAACGACGCCCTCACCGTCCTCGGGGTATTTGAGCGCCATCAGCTCCGCCTGTGAGGAATCAAGGCTGTAAAAGCTCCCGCTCGGTGCAAGCTCACCCCTGTGATTGGATTCGACGATCACGGTGGGGGGATTGCAGAATGCCTCTGCCGAACGCCACGCGTCTCCACCGAAGGAAACGCGCATACCGCCCTCAACGATCCCGCGGTCAATGATATCGTAATCGGTATCAAGATCGATCTCCCCGATCCGCAAGTCGCCGTAAATGGGGCTACGCAAAAGTGTGACGGCAAGACACCCGTCTAAGGCTGAATATGCGAACGCGGCATTCGGGATCAATGTCATCTCTCCCGCACGCACCCAAGCCCCCAGGGGGACGTCGGTGCTACACGCTTCGCGCCGTATCTCGCCCGCAGGAACAGCGGCAACGTGTACGGCGTTGTCCGTCTCACACTCCAGCTTGAGAACCGCGTGCTTTTCCTCCCAATTGACGCGATAGCGCACGTCAAAATAGGAGGTATCCTTGTAAAAGCGATAGTACATTTCAAGCCGTGCATCCTCGCGGCGGTACTCTCCCTTGATCTCACGCATCAAATCCCCGTCCTCGGTCACGGTAAAGCCCGAAAACGCAAAGCCGCCAAGGCTCTCTCCGTAGGAATCGACATTGAACGCCCACGTATCTCCATCATCGCGGTAGACACGGGGACAGAGCAGCGCCCCCGAAAGCACACGACCGCTGACCGCATCCGTGACAGAGGTGATCTCTCCGCTCTCCGAAAAACGCACGTCAAGAACGTCCGTATGTACTCGGAAGAGATCGGACGGTATCCCCTTCTCCGCTCGCTCACCCGTTTGCACCACACGAAGCGCGCGGTAGCCCACGGGAGGGACCTCGGCGCGGAAGATAAAGCGGGAGCGGAAGCGCGGGATCACCGATTTCTCACGCACCACCTGCGCCGCGATCCTATTTCCGTCGGCATCCTCCAACGCGATCCCACCGTCGTACCAATCGAATTCATGCGCCCACTGCACCTCGGCTTCAAGATAACCGTCAAACGAGCGTCCCGAAAGATTCCAAAGCACCAAATTCCACGCAGTGTCGGGATTTCTGCCGGGTGTGTTGATGCGGCGCGTCACGCTCTGCAGGGCAAACTGCGTAAGCTCGTTTGCCGTTGCGGTAGCTCTGCCGAGCATATTCTCCGCATCGACGTATGCGTCCTTGATCGAGGCACCGCCCAGAATATCGTGGAACTGATTGAAAAGCACATCCTGCCAGCCTGCGCGGATCACGTCACGCCGATCCTGCCCCGCGATCAGGGTCGCACGCTCGGCATTCAGAAGTGCGTATTCCGCCACACGGTTGCGGCGCTTGATGTCCGAATCGTTTGCATAGGGGCCAAAGTCGCCCGTGAGGAGCTCGCCCTCATATACCGACGTGGGCGTATGCGTCGCAAAGAAGCCGCTCACCGTAGAAAAGCATGCATCCTCCGCTTCGCGGATCTCGCGGATAGCCCGCTTGGTAGGGGCGCCGCCGTGGTCGGTCACACCGTATACGATCAGAGCATCCTCCTCCGTTTGGTGACCTGACAGACTGTCTCTCCAGTTTTTCTCATATGCCGCCTCCGTGCGGTAAGCACGCACGCTTGCGCCGTCGGGAGAACGCCATTCAAAAAGTGCCCGCTCAAGAATTTTATGCTTTCTCTCGGGACGGACAAAGCAATAATTGCGAATGCCGCATTTTGCAAGGATCTGCGGAAGCATGGGGCTGTGCCCAAAGGAATCGATGTTAAATACCGTGTCGGCACGTTTTTCAAAATGAGCCCACAGATAGCGCTGTCCGTACAGTCCCTGTCGCACGTAGCTCTCGCCCGAGGCACTGTAGCAATCGGGCTGTACCCACCACCCCTCGGCGAGCTCCCATCTGCCCTCCTTCACACGCTCCCGTATTTCCTCATACATCGAAGGATCGGTGTTTCTGATCCACTCAAAAACGGGAGGAGTACAGAAGGAATAAACAAAATCGGGATCCTCCTTCATTCGTTCAAGTGCCGAACGGAAGGTGGCACGGATCGACGCCATCGCCTCATCCCAACGCCAAAGCCATACGGGATCAAAATGGGTGTTTCCGATCATATAATAGGTTTTCATACACCGTACCTCCGTTCATTTTCTCTGTTCTCATTATATTTTAATTTTTTCACTCTTTCTTGTACGATTTTCCGAAAAAGCATAACAATCGTATCTTTTTCGTCTATTTATCGTAAAGTCTATGCCAAAATAAAAAACAGGGGGCTGATTCATTCAGATGCAGAAGCCGCGCTAAATGAATCAGCCCCACGCATCGCTTGCGGTGCGGGGCGGAGTGGGCGTGCACGAGCAGTCATCGTGACAGGTGGAGGCTGTCCTCACCCCGCACACGAAAAACCGCCGATCGCTCAGCGGTTTTTCGTGTGTTATGATCCTTTCATTTTTTCAAAACAGCGCTCCCACTCATTCATCCCCTGCCGAAAGTCGGGGATTCTAAAAGCCTTCGGACATTTGAATATTTTTCGAATTTCTCACGCTTTTTGAAGCTTCTTCTCTTCCTCGCGGTCGAAGTAAGAAATTCCCTCGGCTGCAACGCGTCTCTCGATACGGCGAAGAGCCCTCGGATAAAGGATCGCCAAGAACGCAGAGGCGAAGACCCATGCGGCAGGTCCTGCGAAGAAGAGAACTGTCAGATTGTCGGCAAAGAAGACGGAAACGATCAGACGCAGGATCAGCTCAATGACGCCGCACATCACTGCGGGCACCGTGCTTCCAAGCCCCTGGAGGCCTCCGCGCCATATACAAAGCATCACCATAAACGGGAAGAAGATGGCTTGCGTGAAAAGGTATTGCTTGGAATAATCCACGATCAGACCAAAGTGCGGGTGATCGCTTCTGACAAAGAGCATGTAAATGTATTCCCCGAAGAAGATGCCCACAAAGGCAAGCACCGCTCCCGCACACAGGTTGATGATGAGGGTATTGCGCACACCTCTTTTGATACGGTCCACGCGACTCGCCCCCAGGTTTTGCGCGCAGAAATAAATAATGGCACTTTCAAAATTCTGGAATACCATCCAGAAGATCGTCAACACTCGGTTTCCGAGCGCAATGCCCGTCACGGCGTCCTCACCGTGACCGTTCACTGCGATCTGCAAAATCGTAGCGCCTACTGTGATCACGCAGTTAAGAAGTCCCAGAGGAATGCCGGTGGAAAGCAGGGTCTTGACCGTGCGCCACGAGAGTCTGAGATCCGCTTTACCAAAGATCAGTATCTTCATACGGGTCCTGAGGAAAATGAGATAAAGGAGCGCCCCCAAAGCCGTCGCGCAAACGGTTCCGTATGCCGCCCCCTCAATGCCCATATCCAAGGGACCCAAAAAGAGTGCATTAAAGCCCACGTTGGAAATACCGCTGACCGTACCGACCACGAGCGGAGTCTTACTGTCGCCAAGTGCACGGAACATACCGCCGCACACCCATGAAATACCGCTGATCGGGATCGCACACATCAGCACGAAGAGATAGTCGGTCGCCATTTCCACAAATCCGTCGGGCGTTTGCATCAAAAGCACGAACCGGCGGCAGAACACCGTGCAGATCACAGTGGCAAGTGCTACGAAGAGCGAGGACAGGAGCACTACGTGCACCATGACGTTTCTGAGCTTTTTTTCATCTCCCGAGCCAAAGATGCGCCCTGCGAGGATGGAAAAGCCGGAGATCGTCGCACACGCAAAGCCTTCGATCAGTGAGCTTGCAGGGGATGCCGCACTGATCGCCCCCAACGCCGCAGGATCCACGTAATGGCTGACCATGAGGCTGTCCGTTGTACCGTATATGTAGCCCATCATGCTGGAAAGCAGCATGGAGAGCGTAAAGGTAACGATCAATTTTGTGGGACTTCCCTGTGTCAGATCCTTGGTTGAAGCCTTTGCCATATACAACCTCCTGTCAGTACCCGATTTTTCCGTGCAGAGATCTTACGCTTATAGTATACAGCATCCCATGTCCAAATGCAATAAACATTCCCGATTTTTCCTTGTATTTTTCCGACATTTTCAAGAAAAGTTTTTTGACAAATTGCGGCATTCGTATTGATTTTCGAAGCCGGATATGCTATACTTTCAAAAAGAGAGACACGGGAGGTAGCGGTATGAAGGATCTGATCGTCGGCAAATCAGCACTGACATTCACGCATCACGAGCATGAGCATGACACGTGGGAAATCATTGTCAACACAAAGGGAAACGGATACCTCACCTTCAAAGATACAAAGCGCCCCTTCCGCGAGGGCTCCATCGTCTGTATTCCTCCCGGGGTTGCTCACAGGAAGGATTCTCCCGATGGCTATCTCGACATCTGGGTCCAAACCTCGGACTTCCCCTCCCTTGACAAAACAAAACCGACATTTCTCACCGATGACACCAGCGGAAACATCGCATCCCTTATCAATATTCTCTACTCCGTGCAATATGCAAGGCTTCCGAATAAGGACTCCGTCAAGGACAGTCTTACCGATTCGATCCAGCAATTGATCTTGGCACGTATCACAAAGGGGCGTCCGGATCCCCGTGTGGAAGCGATCATGAACCGCATCATCCACAACTTCCACGACCCCGCCTTTTCCATTGACGAATGCCTTTGCGTGGGCGGCTACTGTCAGGATCATATGCGCCGACTCTTTCGCGAGCAGGTTGGAAAAACACCGCGTGAATATCTTACCTATTTACGTATCAAGAGTGCAAAAAAGCTTCTCGCCGCACGGGGAAGCTCCAAATACTCCGTCTCCGATATCTGCGCGATGGTCGGCTTTAACGACGTCAGTTATTTTTCCCGCGTGTTCAAAAAGGAAACGGGCATTGCCCCGAGCGAATACCACGGCGAGAAAAAATAAAAAAGACAGTGGGGGGAGTCAAATGCGGAAACGCATTTGACTCCCCCACTGTCTTTATTTCTTCAAGGACGCGAGCTTTGCCGCCGTCAAAGTGTTTTTGAGGAGCATTGTAATCGTCATAGGTCCAACGCCTCCGGGAACGGGCGTGATCGCAGATGCTACGGGCTCGACCGACGCAAAATCCACGTCCCCCGTCAGCTTTCCGTCCGCACGGCGGTTCATACCGACGTCGATCACCACGGCTCCGGGCTTTACCATATCCGCCGTAACAAAATCCGCGCGTCCGATGGCAACCACCAAAATATCTGCCTCGCGTGTCACTGCGGCAAGATCGCGCGTCTTGCTGTGGCAGACCGTCACGGTACCGTTTGCGTGAAGCAGCAGCATTGACATGGGCTTCCCTACAATGTTGGATCTCCCGATCACAACGCACTTCTTTCCTGCGATCTCAATACCCGAGCGCTCAAGCAGCGCCATGACCCCTGCGGGGGTACAGGGCAGGAAGCTGTAATCTCCGATCATGATCTTTCCGACGTTGTAAGGATGGAATGCATCCACGTCCTTGGAGGGATCGATGCGAAGCAGAACCTCCGTTTCATTCAGATGCTTGGGAAGCGGCAGTTGCACCAAGATCCCGTGAATGCGTTCATCGGCATTGAGACGGTCAACCAGTGCATTGAGCTCCTCCTGCGTCGTATCTGCGGGAAGCTCATACCCGTCGGAGAAAAAGCCGACCTCTTCACAACCCTTCTTCTTGTTTCTTACGTATACCTGTGATGCGGGATCCTCTCCCACAATGATCACCGCAAGCCCGGGAAGGACACCCGTTTCTGCGACGAACGCGGCACACTCTGCCTTCAATTCCTCGCGGATCTGTGCAGAGATCGCTTTTCCGTCAATTCTCATCGCCATTTTTCTCTTCCTCCATCGTTACTTGTTCTTCATCCTCCGACGCTTCCGCGCCCAAAGCCTCAGCCGTCTTCTCTTCGACAGCCGCCTCTTCCACAGGTGCCTCTTCCACAGGTGCACTTTCCGCCGCGACCTTTGGGATCACGGGAGAGATGGGGGGATTCTTGCGCAGCTTGATCCAGAACACACTCAAAAGCGCACCTCCCACCAAGAAGCACACAAGACCCACGCATTGCGAAATGCGCAAGGAGGTACCGGGAATATACAGGGAATCTGTACGGAAGCCCTCAATAAACATTCTTCCAAAGCCATACCACGTGCAATACATCAAGAACACCTGCCCGTGAAATTTCTTGTGGCTGTAAAATGCGGTAAGCAAGGCAAAGCCGAGAAGGCACCACACACTCTCGTAAAGGAAGGTGGGGTGATAATAGCTCCAGCCCGCAGTGCCGAAGAGCCACATACGAAGGGTGTGGAACAGCGTTCCCTCGCCCGACGGGAGCAAAAACTCAAAGCCGAGGAAATCAAAGGCAGTGGTCTCGGTGATGATCGAGCCGTGCGCTTCTCCGTTGAAGAAATTTCCCCAACGGCCGACAGCCTGTGCCAGGATCAAGCCCGGCACCACCATATCGCAAAACTTGAGGGTGTTGATCTTCTTGATGTGTGTCACAATGATGATCGCGATCGCACCGCCGATGATCGAGCCGTAGACAGCGATTCCGCCATTCCAGATGGCAATGACGTCAAGAAAGCTCTCATATACGTGCTTTCCGTCGTTGAGGGTCGTCAGTACGTAATAAAGCCGTGCACCGATGATCCCCGCGATCACGGTAAAGATACCTACGTCGATCACGTCATCCGTCTTTACCCCCTCGTTGCGCACACCGCGCCACATCACGTAAAGGAACGCGAGGACGATCCCAAGCGTGATCAGGATCCCGTACCAGCGAACCTCTGCCTTTCCGAAGAGTGTAAAGGCAACCTTATCCAGCTCCAGCTTTTCGATCCCGAGTCCGGGAAAGCCTACAACAGTCGTATTCATTCGTTTCTTCCTTTCTTATGTTTCCTCGTTGATCTTCGGTCTGATCACAGACAGCACAAAACGGTCCTCACGGAAAAACGAGCGCATCAATTGCTCGATCTCCTCGGGGGTGATCTCCTCCAACAGCTCCACGGAATCAAACATCTCCATACCGTCAAACACGAAGGACAAAAGGCGATTGGCAATTTCCTCCGTCGAATCGTACGCGCGGATCTCATCCGCATAAAGAGCACGGCGGCAACGCTCGAAGTCCTCGCGGGAAATACCGCGCTTGCACACCTCCGCAAGGTAAGCCTTCAGCTCCCGCAGCACCGCCTCGGGATCCTCCGATTCTCCCGAGAGACAGTCAAACGCAAAGGTCTCGGCGGCGGAGTAACCCACCGTGAAGGCAGGCGTCAGAAGCCCCTTTTCAAACAGCCCGTTGTAAAAATCACTCGCCTGTGAAAAAAGGATCTCGTTAAGCAAAGACATCGAAAGCTCACGCGACAGCCGCTCACGCGGATCCGAGAGCAATACCGCATCCTTGATACCGATGGAGAAGATAGGCTTTGACACCTGCATCCGCTCCTCTGTATAAGGCTTTGCAACAGCACCTGCGTCACGCGGTATTTTTCTTGTAACGGAGGGTGCATCTGCCGTCTTGTGTGTCAGAATACGGTCCACCACCGTCAGCACCTCCTCGGTGCTCACGTCGCCGCAAACGATCAGTGCCATGTTGGAAAGCCGATAAAACACCTCATAAGCACGGTAAAGCTCCTCCGGTGTGATGCGCTTGACCGATGCCACACTGCCGCAAATGCTCTTGCGCACGGGATGGCGGCGGTAGAGAGCTCCAAGCATGCTTTCATACACACGCTCCCAAGGCTGATCGCGGTACATGCGGATCTCCTCGGCAATGATAGAAGCCTCCCTTTTGACCGACTCCTTGCGGAAGCAGGGATGCGTAACAAAACGCAAAAGCTCCTCAAGTGCCTCCCCGAAATGCTCGGTACAGGAAAAAAGATATGCGGTCCTTCCGTAAGAGGTATAGGCGTTCGCATCGGCGCCAAGGGACGAAAACGCGGAAAAAGCATCCGTGCCATCCTCATTTTCAAAAAGCTTGTGCTCTAAAAAATGTGCGATACCGTCGGGCAAGGTCTCATCCTTACCGTCGACGGAAAAGGTCGAATCGAGGGAGCCGTAATTCGTCGCGAAAAGCGCGTAGATCCCCGTCATTTTTTTTGGATATACATAAACGGAAAGCCCCGACGGATGCACCACGGTCGTGTAAGCTTCTCCGAGTCGGCAAGAAGCATGCTCAATCCTCTCCATCTTCCGTCACCTCCCCGTTTTCTGTGGCACGCAAAAAGAATACGGTATCCGCACGCATACGGCGGGCACAAGCCACGACCTCCTCACGCGTCACCTCATCGATCGCGCGGCGGCATTCCTCAGGGGACACCGAAAGCCCTGCCAGGGCGCGTCCGAAGAAAAGACGCTCCAAGGACACGGGACTGTCCTCCAATTGTCGGTAGGCGTTCTCAAGTGATTTTTTCGCCGCGATCCATTCCGCATCGGTGATGCTTCCCTCGGCAAGCGCCGAGATCTGCGCCTCGATCTCTCTTTGCGCCGCGTCTCTTGATGCGGCGGAAAGTCCGCAGCTGATCATCACGGTGCCGCGGTAAGCATTGTATGCGCTGTGACAGGAATAGCAAAGTCCTAATTTTTCTCGCACGTTCATAAAGAGCTTGGAGATCGGGGAGCCGCCCAAAAGCTCGTTGCATACCGTTGCCGCATAGAAATCGCGTTGGTTGATAAACGCTCCGATATCGTATCCCATGATCAGATGACTTTGCGTAATGGGCTGTGTCTCCTCAAGGCTGCGACACTCCCGCAAGGAAAGAGGCACTGCCACGGGAGATCCCCGTGCAACCAAGGAAGCCCCCAATTCACCCGAAAGAGCTTTTTTCAGCAGGCATGCGACGTCAAGAGGCTCGCATCCGCCTACGTAAAAGCAATCCAGGGACAGATTCCTGATGATCGCTCTCCAATGCGCGGTCAGCCTCTGCGGTGTCACCGCCATAACGTCCTCCTCGGTCCCAAGGATCGGGATCCCGCCGGGCGTACCCTCGTACATCAACGATTTGCAACGTTCCGCAGCATACGCGTGCGGATGATTCTTCTGCGCGCGGATGTTGTCGCATTGCAGCCTTTTCTCACTCTCCACGTAATGCGCAAGAAGGTTTCCCTCCTCATCCAGAAGCGGATGAAATAAAAGCTCGCGCATCACCTCTATCGCCCCCTCCATGACGGAGACCTCACCGTCCGTCCGCAAAGGGAGATATTCCTCACCGACAAGATCGGCGCAAAGACCGATGACGTGAAGGTCACCGCAATAATGGTTGCGAAGGGACACCTCCGTCCCGTACAGATAATCCAAGCGGCGGTTGATGGCGGCAACCGTCGGATAACGTTCGCTCCCACGGAGCAATACTGCCATCACAAGGGTTGTCAGATAGGCATCGTCCCTGATGGGAAGCGCCAACGAGAGCGACAGCATTCCCGCCTTGAATTTGTCCGTCTTACAAGCGCGCAGGAGCAAACGCTCCTGCACGGAAATCACATCCGGAATCATACTTACTTCCTTAAAAATTATCTTTTCTTCTCTTAGTAGCGCTTCGTCCCGTCCGACTCCGCTTCGTTTGGAAATCCGTCCGTGACGGGCTCACTCTCAGTCCCTGTCCCCTGCTGTGTCAACGGCTCCGTATCCCCGGGGAGATTCCCTTGATCCGACGTCCCGTAGGTCGCCGTAGCAGTATCCGCCGTCTCCGCGGTACCCTCGCTTCCCTCCTCTGCGTCGGGGGACACACAGGAAACACAAAGCACCAAAAGCAATACGGAAAGAAGCACACTCAAAAACGCCTTCATAAAAAGTGCCTCACGCTTCAAGGGAGTTAAGGAAGCGAATGCAACGTCCGACCTCCTCAATTCCCGTCGGGTCACAGGTCTCGCTTTCCACAACCATCAAAAGTCCGTGCTCGATGGCATACTCTCTCACCGCCTTCACGGGTGCTGTGCCCTCACCGAGAGCCAAGCCGTGCCCGTCGGCAAGTCCGTCCTTGAGATGGATCACGCCGACACGCTCTCCAAGGCGCTCAAGAAGCGCGATGGGATCCTCCCCCGCTACGTACGCCCAGTAGGTATCGATCTCAAACGCCACGTGCGTCCTCTCCTCCAGCTCACGGTGAATGTAGGCACCGTAGGACGTAGGCAAAAATTCACCGCTGTGGTTGTGATATCCCAAAGAGATCCCCTCGCGCGCCAGCACGGGCTGCGCTTCATTGATCAGCGTGATCACGTCCTCCAGCTTTTCTCTTGTCGACATGTCCGCACCGGGAATGATGATGTTGGTGTTTCCGATCTCCTTATGGTAAGCGATCGTTTCCGCCAGCTTATCCGAGGTCAATTCTCCGATTCCCGTATGGGTGCCACTGACCTTTAAGGCGTACGTATCAAGCATCGCGCGCACGTCACGCGCAGAGTGCCCGAAGAAGCCCGCAAATTCCACGTATTTATATCCGAGGGCTGCCACCTTTTCAAGAGCCGCCCCGAGATCACGCTCCGTGATGTCTCTCACGCTGTAAAGCTGTAATCCGTATTCCATAGCCACCTCCGAGGATACAAGAGTGATTCCTTATATACTACCTATATAATTATACTTGGAAAGGGCGCACTTGTCAATATCTTTGCTTGATTTTTCCGCCGGACGGCAGATTGGTTACAATGAGCCTGTGGGATATGTTACACAGATCGTGCCGCCCGTTTCGACCATGCGTGTCGTTCCGTATAGCCTCCCTCTCTGAGGCGAGTTTGCGAAGTACCCTCTCAGTCTCGCATTCGCTCGCCAGCTCCCCCAAAGGGGGAGCCTCTTGCGATAGTGAGGCGAAAGCCGAACGTTGAGGTGAGCTTTTTGCGTAGCAAAAAGACGGAAGGAGTAATAGCCTCCCTCTCTGAGGGAGGGGGACCACGAAGTGGTGGAAGGAGTCCTTTTTCCCCTTTGATTGTAACGCATTAGGCAGGCGTTCACAGCCACCCCTACGGCTATAATTGCCCTCCGCTCGTGCACGCGCACTCCTCCCCGCACCGCAGGGCGGTTCCCCCCAACGTTCGCTTTGCTCACTACGAAAACTTGCCCACAAGGTTTCCTCCTCTCGGAGGAGGGCTAAAGCGCGGCGAAGCCGTGACGGAGAGGGTAGCCTCCCACTCTGGGGGAGGTGGCGCGGCGAACCGTGTTCGCACCCGATGATACGGTAGGGGCGA
>SVSZ01000065.1 GCA_015064025.1 Oscillospiraceae bacterium
ATGCTCGGGATCGAAGATCTCAAGCGGCTTCGAATCGTCCACAGTCTCATCCCATACGCAGATCAGATCCGCTTCTGCCTTCCCTGTATCCTTGCCACGCAGGCGGTAGACCTTTTTGAAGTGCGGTGTTGTGATCTTTCCGACATTTTCACTGATCTTGATCTTGGGAACAACGGTACCGTCCTCGCGCTCTACGGCACACACCTTGTAAACGCCGCCAAAAACAGGGTCGCTCTTCGCGGTGATCAAGCGCTCGCCGACGCCGAAGACGTCCACCTGCGCCCCTTGACGGATCAGCTCACGGATCAGATACTCATCCAATGAATTGGAGATCACAATACGGCACTCCGTCCACCCCGCGGCATCAAGCATTTCTCGCGCGCGCTTTGAAAGATAGGTAATATCCCCCGAATCGATGCGGATCGCACATTTGCGGATTCCCTTGGGAGCTAAGACCTCGTTAAAAACACGGATGGCGTTGGGGATCCCCGATTCAAGAACGTTATAGGTATCCACAAGCAACGTAGCACTTTCGGGATAGATCTCGCAATAGGTACGGAACGCCTCATACTCACTGTCAAACATCTGTACCCATGAGTGCGCCATAGTGCCCGTTGCGGGAACACCGTAAAGTTCGTCCGTGATCGTACATGCCGTAGCCCCAACACCGCCGATATACGCCGCGCGTGCACCGAGGATCGCACCGTCCGCGCCCTGTGCACGTCGGGAGCCAAATTCACTGACCGCCCTTCCCTTTGCCGCGCGGGAAATGCGCGCCGCCTTGGTCGCTATGAGGGATTGATGATTGATCATCATGAGCACGTAGGTCTCGATAAATTGTGCCTCGATCGCGCGTCCGCGTACGGTCAAAAGCGGCTCTCCCGGAAACACCACAGTTCCCTCGGGAACTGCCCATATATCTCCCTTGAAGCGAAAGTCCTTCAAAAACGCAAGGAATTCCTCTGAAAAACAGTGCTTGGATCTCAGATACGCGATATCGTCCTCGTCAAAACGAAGCGCGTTGATATACTCCACGACCTGCTCAAGACCCGCAACGATCGCATAACCGCCGCCATCGGGATTGTTGCGGTAAAACATATCGAAATAAACGATCTTGTCCTTCATGCCGCACTCAAAATACCCATTGCTCATGGTCAGCTCGTAAAAATCGCAAAGCATGGTCAAGTTTCTTGAAATATCCTTCATTGGATCTCCCTTCACGGTGTATTACTTTTTAGATTATTGTATCACAAATCGACGAAAAAAACAAGACGGAAGCCGCATTTTTCAAAATTGCGGCTTCCTATCCGTATTCACTTTTTGTCAAGACTCCGATTCAAGCGGCGCTCCGTGGCACGTATCGCGAGAAACACACAAAGCCATGTGATAAAATAGGTCGCGGCAAAGATACCGGTGAAGACGAGAAGTGCGATCGGCTCAAATGGAATCCATGCATTCACTGCGTAACAAGCCACGTAGGCAACGTATAGCGAGAGAAAATGGAAGAAAAGCGAGCGCCCGTGCGACCAGTGCTCGATCTGATTGAAAACGCTGGCGCCTGCATGTACAAAAGCCAGAAGATAGGTCGAAAGGATTCCCAAAAGAACCTCCCCGCCTCCAAATGCCACCTCAACAGAGGTACAGGAAAGAACAAAGAAGACGATCCCCATCACAATGGGACCAAAGCCGCCAAACATCAAGCCTCGCAGCAAAAAGCTTTTTACGTAAGTGTTCATCATCAGATCCCCATCCTTTCCTTCACTGCCCTGAGCTGTCTGCGTGACACGTAATCCCGATATCCGCCCTCAAGCGTCACCATAAGGGAGGCACCGATGGAGGAATCAAAGCGCTTGATCTTTTCTACGTTCACAAGACAGGATTGATTGATCTTTAAAAAATCGGCAGAATAGATATTTTCCAACTGATAAAGCCGCATCTTCAAGCGATAACGCGCCCTTTCGGTCAATGCACACACATGCCCATCCTCTACAAGAAAGCATACGACCTCGGTGGGAGCAAGCCTTACGATCTCATCCTCGCCGTATCCGATCAGCTCATGCCCGTCCTCTGCGGCAAGCTCCTCAATGCGTCCGATCAAGCTTGTTCTTTTATGCGCGTAAACGACGATCTCTTCCTCGCGGTCGGGATCTATTAACAAAGTGAATTTCATAGCTTCCTCCGTTTCATTTTATCTTCGAAAGCAGCCTTTCTTACTTATTATACACGAAAAAAAGCTTTTGTCAATCCGATTTTCGTAAGCGGTTGTTTCAAGGACGCAAGCGGAAAAAACAGCTCCCCAAAAGCAAATCGCGTTTGAAAGAGCTGTTTGAAATGCAGGTTTAAAATGCGGAAAACACCGCATTGCGAAGTCTGGGTTGATAATAGGTCTCCTGAGGATTAAGCATGTGATGCGCGTAGAAGTAAGCAAGACGGGTATCGGGATCGACAAGGATCGTAGCGCCTGCGGCACCGCCCCAGCCAAACTCACCGACTGCTCCGTTAAAGCCGCTTTTCGCGCGGTCGACCATGGTGCGCACACCGAGACCGTAGCCGTAGCCCGTGAGCTGCATCCAATTGAAATTGGACGTATCGATCGAACGGGAAAGGATCTGATCGGTTGCGAGAAGTCTGACCGTACCCGAACCGAGGATCTTTTCCCCCGTTGCCCCCACACCGCCGTTCGCCAGAGCGTTTGCAAGCTTTGCATAATCCTCGACAGAAGTGATGATTCCCGCACCGCCGCTGTCATACTCATCACCGAAAACAAGGTGATTTCCTTTTCCGTGATTGACGACCACGCCGTCACTGCCGTGAAGAAGCCCTGCCTGAAGCTTGACAGAGTCATTGGCGCCTACCACCTCATATTGATACTGCTGCGCCATTTGCGCATAGACACGGTCGTTCGGATGATAGCAAGCGGTCTTCATATCCAAGGGTTCGAAAATATGCTCTCTGACATAATCTCTGAATTTTTGTCCCGAGATCGCCTCGACCGCCGCCGCCAGAAGATCGTGGCACATGCTGTAGTTCCATTTTGTGCCGGGATGGAAATGCAAGGGCTCCTCGGCAATGGCGCGTGCTACCGCAAGCGTTTCCATGCGTCCGCCCGTGCGCGCCTTGGCACGTGCCCTCCACGGTGCGTTGGTGTTATAATCCAGTCCCGCTGTCATGGTAAAGAGATGGCGCATGGTGATAGGAGTCCTTGCCGCCTCTGTCTCGCCGTTTTCAAGGCGTACCCGCACGTGCTTGAATTCGGGAATAAAGTCATAGAGCGGATCGTCCAAGAGAAACTTGCCTCTTTCATAAAGCTGCAACGCCGCTACAACGGTGGTGGGCTTGGAGCAGGAATAGATGTTGAAGAGCTCGCCCCCCTTCATAGGAATCTTATTTTCAAGATCGGAATATCCCGACTGATAGGAAAATACCTGCTCGCCGTCCTTATAAACCACGATCGAATTTCCCGGAATGATCCAATCCGTGAGGTGATCCATAAATTCCTTTAAATTCTTAAAGTCCATAATTCTCTCCTTACAGCCCGACGATCGTTGCGATCTCGCACAGCTCTTTTACGTAATAATCTACCTTCGCATCGATGAACAGCCCGTCCGCGTCCCAAAGGCATCCGAACATTCCCGCGTTCATCCCCGCATGTGCGTCGATTGGACGGTCACCGATCATCATACAGCTTTGGGGATCAAGCCTGAATTTTTCAAGAAAAAACAACAGCGCATCGGGTGCCGGCTTCATAGGAAATCCGTATGAGGAATCGAGAATAAAATCAAAGCAATCCAGAACGCCCATATCGGCAAGCATCTCCTTGACAACAGGTCCTGTGTGCGTATAGACGTAGTTGTGCTTTCCCGCCGCTTTTGCACGCAATAAAAGCTCCCGTGCCTCGGGAAAAATCTGAAACTCCTTACGGTGTATCACCTGTAGCTCGTGAAAATCATCCAGAAAATCCTTGTAGTCGCAAGCCGCCTCGCCTCCGATCGCCTCGTATGCCACGCGAATGGTCTGTTTGGAGGCGCGGTAAAGCATATCGTCACTGCACGGGATGGAATAGCCGCGCTTCTCTGCCGCCTCGTGAAGGAAGCGCACAAACAGCGGATAGGAATCGGAGATCGTCCCGTCAAAATCGTAGATCAGATGCTCAATCATTTCTCTCATCCCTCTTACGCTTCGGCTCTCTGTCCGACGCGGGATAATCGTGCTTGTTAAAAAGCGACGTTCCCTTCACGTCACGGAGTCCCAACCAATATGCAAGGCTTGATACAAGGATCGCGGGAATGGGAACTATGAACCACACGAACCAATAATTGTTCAAGGGCATCCCACCGACCGGGTGCGAAAGAAGACCTGTATACATGCCCTCAAGGAAGACCGCCAGGAACTTGCATACCGCGCCGATGCTGCCGAAAACCTCCTCTTGTATCAGCGTTCCCAGCATGATAAACACAGCAAACAGGAAATTGACGGAATTGGCGCACAGCGAGATCAAAGCGCCTGTCAATGCACTGCGCTTCTTTTTTCCAAGATCCACAGAAACCTTATCTCTGTATCCGATCTCCCAGGCGGTGACGTACAAAAGGAACAGATAAAAGACGATGGAGAAGCCGCTCATCACGTTTCTCAGAGTATAGTTACCTGCCTGCATGGTTGCCATGGTCAGGGAAAAACCGAAGATCGCCGTGGCGAACTGGTTCAGAAACATCTTTACCATGTCATAGGAGTATTCCTTCAAAAATCGCTTCATTCGGTACACCTCGCGTATCAAAAAATACATACACCTAATTATAGCGAATACACGCGAAAAAAGCAACACTGCCACGTAAAAATTTACAATTTATCAACTAAAAATCTCTTCGATACTGTATAATAAAAGTATCATCGAACGGAGGGACCGTATGTCACAGATTGTTTCGATAAACGAATTTTCCTCGCTGATCCAGGAATACGCCTCATATAAGCTGACGATTCAAGGATGCTCATCCCGTACCGTGGAGGAGTATCTTCTCGATCTGCGCACTTTTTTCCGCTTTCTCAGGGCGCGTGAGTTAGGGATCCCCTTCGATGCTCCCGAATTTTCACAGATCGACGTCTCTACGGTGGGGCTTTCCGTGCTCGAAAAGCTTCGCGCGGAGGACATTTACGAATTTCTCTACTACACCAATAACTCAAGAAACAATCAGTGGTCCGCGCGTGCACGCAAGCTCTCAGCGCTTCGTTCGCTTTACAAATACCTTGTCAATAAACGCCATTATCTGGACTACAATCCCACCGTTGACATCGACTCTCCGAAAAAGGAAAAAACACTGCCGAAGGTCCTCACGCTCGACGAATCCGTAAGGCTTCTGGAGACGGTGGAGGCTGACAGAGAATCCAAATTCCGTACCCGCGATTATGCAATTCTGACACTGTTCCTCAACTGCGGTATGCGTCTTTCCGAGCTTGTGGGAATCAACGTTACCGACATCGATTCCGAGCTTTCCTCCCTTCGCGTGATCGGTAAGGGAAACAAGGAGCGCATCGTTTATCTCAACGATGCCTGCCGCTATGCCCTGACCTCCTATCTTACCGAGCGCCTCTCCTCAAGATATACCAAGCTGCGCGAGCGCGCACTCTTTCTCAGCCGTCTTGATCAGCGCATGAGTGTGAAAACGGTACAAGCCATGGTATACAAGTATCTGCGGCTTGCAGGGCTTGGCTCCAAGCAATACTCCGTGCACAAGCTCCGCCACACTGCCGCTACGCTGATGTATCAGTCGGGGAACGTGGACGTGCGGGTACTCAAGGAAATACTGGGACATGAGCAGCTTAACACCACGCAGATCTATACCCACGTAAGCAATACGGACATGGAAAGGGCGATGACTCAAAATCCTCTTTCCACGAAAAAATTAAAAAAATAGTCACTTGACAAATCCCCTGCACGAAAAAGGCGAAGGTAGGCTTTTTCGTGCTTCGGAATTTGCGGTTTTCGCTTAGTTTTCTACACTACTTTACTAAATAATGGGCGAAAATTGCGGCGTTTACCCATCAAGGATTCGGACCTGTAAGGTTTTGAGAGGCAAACGATTGTATAAACTTTATTTACGACACATAGATTATATTGCTTCACCTTTTTTTCTCGGTTTCCCTAACCGCTTGTCCTCACAAAACAGCTCGCACCCTATAGCGATGCAATTTTTGATGGATTTCGGCGGAGCGAACCGCGGGAAAGTGCGGACTTTTGGGGGTTAGCTACGGCGTAAGACGCGGAAATGGCACGCTGTAGGGTTTACAGGTTCGAATCCTTGATGGGTATGCAAAGCAAAAACGACGGGGGTGAGTACCAAATGCGTTTTCGCATTTGACTCACCCCCGTTTTTCTATTTGAGTATCTCTTCTCTTCTTTTTTTATAAGAATCTATCCAACCAAGGGCAAGGAGAGTGGCGCAAAATCCGATACACGCGTACACCAAGAGGTTTCCTACGTGAGTATAGAGAGTCTGCGTTTCGCGCAGCTCTACGTCCGCGACACCGTACCCATCGACCAAAGGATCAATGTAGACAAGATGCTCGCCCGTGTTGGAAACGATGGAGGATATCCCCGTATTTCCCGACCGTACAAGATATCTTCCGTTTTCAATGGCGCGAAGCCTTGCCTGCGCCTCATGCTGATAGATCGCCGCAGAATCGAAGAACCACGAATCGTTACTGGAAAGAAGCATCAGCTTCGCTCCCTCCCGCACGCTGTCAAGCGTCAATTGCTCATAGATAGAATCAAAGCAGATCAAGGAACCGATGCGTCCGTAGGAGCTCTCGAAGAGCGCGGGATCGCTCCCCGCAGAAAGATCGCTCTGTAGTACCGAAAGATCAGCCAGCGGCGGGATCAGTGCCGTGATCAGCTCCCGCATGGGAACGTACTCCCCAAAGGGGACGAGATGCCGCTTGGCGTACACGTCCTCGGAAACGCTCCCGTCGGGATCGATCCAATATAACGCGTTATATTCCCCACCTTCACTGTCCTCGTAGAGCGCCCCGATCACAAGCGTGACCTCGCACTCCCGTGCAAGATCGGTGACAAACTCCAACAGATCCGAATTGAAGGAGGCATTGAGCCTGTTCGGGAAAGCGGTTTCCGGCCAGAGAACGATCTGTGCTCCCTCTTTTGCCGCCAGCCGTGTCTTCTCTCCGTAGATCTCCTTTGTAAGCTCCCGACTGTTCTCTCCCCATTTTTCATGAGAGCTGATGTTTCCCTGCACCACGGCAACGCGCACGCTTTCATTTGAAGGGCTGTTCAGCGCCATCAGACAGCAGCCAAGCAACAGATTCAAAAGAACCAATGAGGCGGCACAAAGAGAAAGGAGCCGCACTTTTTTGATTTTTCCCACACAGTAAAGGATCGCATACGCAAGAAGTCCGTTGACAAGAAGGATCAAAAGGCTGATAAAATAGGATCCGAAAAGCGATGCGCTTTGCAGCATGGGAAGATAGCTTGCCTGACCGAGACAAAGCCGTCCCCACGGCACGCCCGTCCAATGAAGAGTGGAAGACCATTCGAATATGATCCAAAGCGCGGAAAAGGCAATCGGGCGCAAAACGGGCACACGCTCAAAAGCACCGTTCTTTTGCAAAAGCTTGTAAAAGAGGAAAACAAACCCACCGGGGATCGCTTGCAAAAGCGAGAGCCCTGCCCATCCCGCGATGATGACGACTACTGCAGAGGCGGGATCCAAGCCCGCAAAATCCAAGGGGTACAGCGCGCAAAACCAATGGTAGATAACAAAATAATAGGCAAATACGGTAAGGAAGCCGTAAAGATAAGCCCGTCTTAGTCGCACGCTCCGATCCTCTGCCATACGGTAAACGCCAATGAAGATCGGGATCATGGTAAACCATTGCAAAAAGCCGAGCACGGGAAATACAAGCGTCAAGCCCGTAAGAATGGCGCCTATGAGCATAAAGGAAAGGCGCGCCGATTCAAGGTAATGCTTCATCCCCGTCTTCATTGCCTTCCTCCCATGGGAAAGTCCTTTAAAAACCAGATTCCCGCACGGTCGATCTCAAACTGTTTTCCCTCAAGATATCGAAGGCAGGATTCCTCCCCCGTTTCTTTAAAGGCAAGACGGTAAGCATAGAGCGCCTGAAACTTGTAGCCACGCTCACGCTCACGGCGGTTGATTCCGTACTTTCCGTCCCCCAAAAGCGGGTGACCGATATGAGAGAGGTGCGCGCGGATCTGATGTGTGCGCCCCGTGATGAGCTCGACCTCTAAAAGCGCGTCACCGTTATGCACACAAAGCACACGGTATCCCGTAACGATCTCCTTATACCCCGCACGCTTGGTATCGGAAACGTCCACCATGTTTTGTGCACTGTCCTTTTTGAGATATCCTCTCAGAATCGCCTCCCGCTTCGCGGGAACGCCGTGCACGGCACAAAGATAGGTTTTTCTCACAAGGTCCATACGGATCTTTTCATTCATCACTCGAAGCGCCTCGGCGTTCTTCGCCGCAATCACGATACCGCCCGTATTGCGGTCGATACGGTTACAAAGCGCGGGAGCGAAGGATAGCTCCTCGTCAGGGTCATACTCCCCCTTTTGCGCAAGATATGCCTTGACGTGCATGATCAGCGTATTTTCCTTTGCAGCGGTATCCTCATGGACAAGAACTCCCGGGCGCTTATTCAGCAGCATGATATTCTCATCCTCGTAGACGATATCCAGCTTCGGAGCAACGCGAAAAAGCGCTCCGCGATCCGATTCGGGAGACGCAAAAAATTCATCGCGGATGAAAAGCTGTATCTCGTCCCCCTCACACAGCATATAGCTCTGCTGTGTACGTGCGCGGTTGACCTTGATCTTTTTCGTCCGTATGTATTTGTACATCAGCGACATGGGAAGCCCCTTGACCGCCTTCGAAAGAAATTTATCAAGACGCTGACCTGCGTCATTGCGCCCAACGGTAATGATTTGCATGGAAGCGATAGCGGGGGAAACTGTTTGCGTTCTCCCCCGCCCTCCTTATCAGATTTATTTACAGCGTTCCGAAGATGCGGTCGCCTGCGTCTCCGAGTCCCGGGACAATATATGCCTCGTCGTTAAGGCAATCGTCAAGAGCGGCGGTGTAGATGTCCACGTCGGGATGTGCGCTTTGCACCTTTTCAACGCCCTCGGGCGCCGCCACAAGGCACATAAAGCGGATCTGCTTACAGCCGCGTTTTTTCAGAAGCTCCAGTGAATCCACAGCGGACCCTCCTGTTGCGAGCATAGGATCCACCAGGATCACAATACGCTCGTTGATGTCCGGCGGGAGCTTACAGTAATATTCAACAGGCAGATGCGTGTTGGGATCACGGTACAACCCGATGTGTCCAACCTTTGCCACGGGAATCAAGCTTTGCAGTCCATCCACCATACCAAGCCCCGCGCGCAGGATCGGAACGATCGCAAGCTTTTTCCCCGAAATCATCTTCGCCCGCATCTTGGAAAGAGGCGTATCGATGGTGACATCCTCCAAGGGCAGATCCCGTGTCAGCTCGTAACCCATCAGCATTGCGATCTCCTCAAGAAGCTCGCGAAAATCCTTAGAACCCGTTTTCTTGTTGCGCATGATGGAAAGCTTGTGTGTGATCAGCGGATGATCAATAACGTGCAATCTGCTCATACCTTTCTTCCTCCCGTCCTTGTATTACAACATCATTATACAACCGTTTTTTTACTTTTTCAAGTGCATTTTGCAAATTGGGAAAGATTGTTTACAATTTTTTGTTTACATTCGTAAAAAAGCGTGGTAAAATGAATGTAATACAATCCAAAGGAGTCATCCATGTCCCATACGGAACGGACAGTCGGCATCTACACGCTCGGCTGCAAGGTCAATCAATACGAGTCGGAGGCGATCGCGGAGAGCTTTGCAAAAAGAGGCTTTTGCATACAGTCCCCCGCCCTCTCCTGCGACGTCTACGTCATCAATACCTGCACGGTCACTGCGGAGTCCGACAGAAAGGCGCGGCAGTTCATCCGTCGCGCGATCCATACCAATCCCGACGCATATATTCTTGTGACAGGCTGCTTTTCTCAGGTTGCCCCCGATCGGGTCGCCGCCATCCCCGGTGTTGACTACGTATGCGGGAACGCCTGTAAGCTTTCCGTGGTCGATGCGGCAGAGGAACTGATCGCGAAGGGAGAAAAAAACGTGGAGGCGACAGTATCCTGTCCCGCGCCCGATGCCTGCGGCTTTGAAAAAATGGAGATCTGCCGTTTTGATCGCACCCGCGCTTACGTGAAGATCGAAGACGGCTGTGAAAGTCGCTGTACCTACTGCATCATTCCCACAGCGCGCGGACAAATACGCTCAAAATCCACGGAGGAGATCGTTCGGGAGGTCACAGCGCTTACCGAAAACGGCTGTCGCGAAACTGTGCTCACCGGAATCGAAACGGCATCCTGGGGGAAGGATCTGAACGAGGGGACTCTTGCCGACCTTCTTTGCAAGGTCGACCGTATCCCGCACGTCGGAAGGATCCGTCTCGGATCTCTCGACCCCTCCGTTATGAAGCGTGAGTTTGTCGAGCGCATAGCACCCCTTTCCTCTCTGGCACCGCATTTTCACATTTCCATGCAAAGCGGCTCCGATAAGATCCTGTCTCTCATGAAGAGGAAATATAACACACGAATGGCACTTGAGGGGATCGAGCGTGTAAGGACTGCCATTCCCGACGTACAATTTACCACCGATATGATCGTCGGGTTTCCCGGGGAAACCGAAGAAGATTTTCTCGCCACACTTGCCTTTGCAAGGCGTGCACGTTTTCTTATGATCCACGTATTTCCCTATTCCAAGCGTGCGGGGACGCCAGCCGCGCTGATGGACGGGCAGATCCCCGAGGAGGTCAAGCATGCACGAGTCAAGCGTCTGATGGACGAGGCAAAAAAGATCCGCCGTGAGATCCTCTCTTCCTACGTCGGCAAGCGCGAAGCGGTTCTTTTTGAAACGTATGAAAACGGCTGGATGCACGGACACACCGATGCCTTTGTAGAGGTACGCGTCCCCACACCCGTCTCTCTTCAGGGACAGACCCGTACCGTACTGATCGGCGCAGCGGACGACCGTGGCTGCATCGGAGAGCTTCTCACTCAATAAAACAACGAAAGGTAATAAAACATGAACTATACAGGTGTCGTACGCGGCTTTTCGAGCTATACGCCCGAGCAAAGAGAGCAGCTAAAAAAAGATCTGTCGCTTTCCTTTTCCGAGAGGCTTCTCTCCTTTTGCATGTCGTACTATAAAAATGCAGAAAAAAGAGATCCCTACATCGATGAACTGCAAATGCTCTCTGCACTTTCTTCAGTGCTTGAAAAGGAATGCACCTCCCTTGCGGTCACAGAGCTTTTCACAAACGATTCCTTTGCTGCCGACACGTATGCCGACCTTCTGCAAAAAAGAAAAAGCACTCATCCGCAAGCGACGTCGCCCTGCACCCTTCGGGAGATCGCCCTTGTTGCATCCCGTTATCTGCGCCGAGGCACCGAAAAACGGTTGACAAATCAGATCCTCGCCGCTCCCGAATATTTCCGTGAGCTTCCCACAAGCCCCAGTTCACTTTGTGTCGCTCCCGCGGACTCTCCCTTCCGTCTGCGTTTCCTACCGTGCAAGCCTTCCGCAAGCCCGTCTCGTGACGTTCTTGTGCTTCTGACCCCCGCGCACGGCGAGACTGTCTACCGTTATGCGCGGTGCTGTGAACGCTTTCCGGAGCAAGCATCCGTGGCACCTGTTTTGCGCGCTGTCTATACCGTACAGTCGGGCGGGCTTTTGCGCACACTGTTGGAGATCACGGACGGACTTCTCATCGATCTGCGCGCCTTCTCGCCGTTTGATTCCGCCATGCCTATGACGGTCGTGACAGATTCCTTTGTCGGGCACAGGATCCTGCGGGTATCGGAAAACGATCTCTCCGCTCTTCTTTGCGAGATCAAGGCATCCGGTCTTAACGGATTTCCCTTTGCATGCTTTTCGGGTGACGGAAGATTCACCTTTGTGCGCGACCGTGACAAGAGTGTTTCTTTGGAAACGAGATTTCTCACAGCACTTTCCGATTCCCGTGAGATCTCCGTCCGTCTTCCCGATGAAGGGCAACTCCCTGCGGAAAAAATCTGCCACCGTACCGTAAAGGATACGGATTCCGCTTATCTTTCAGACCTCGACGCCGCGCACTGTGTGGCGACATCGGTCGGAGGAATCACTTGCGCAGCCTCCTCCGCCTCCCCTGAGAAAGCATTTTTCAAGACAGCGCTCTATACAACGCTTGCCCCGGCTCTCACACTTTCACTGTGCGGAAGAGATCACACGGAGCAAACCTTCTGTATAGCACTCGAGCATCCCGCCAATCCTGTCGACCCGTACACGGGAGGAGAATGCATGGCCGCGCTTCTCGGCATCTACCGTGCGCAAACGGAGCTTGCCATCCCCTCCCCCAACGTGATCCTGCGTCCGTGCCCCGATGCGGCACACCCGAGTATTTCCGTTTTCTCCTATGCGGAAGCGGAAAGCGCCCCCTCCCACCTTTCCCTTGAGAACGGAACCGTATACTGTGTATCGGTACCGCTCGACCAAAACGCTCTCCCCGATTTTCACGCACTTCGAACCATCCTGCGCGAAATCTCCGCATACAGGCGCGAGGGGATCCTCGGCGGCGCGCGGCTTCTTCTCGGAGAAAGCGTCACAGGAGGACTTCGCTCCATGCAAGGAGCCTTTACCTCTCGCTTGACCGACACGGTGGTAGCCCCCGAGGCGCCGCTTCCCATGGCACTTTTGATCGAATCCTCAAAGGAGCTTCCCTACCGTCCC
>SVSZ01000066.1 GCA_015064025.1 Oscillospiraceae bacterium
ATGATTTCTCGCTTCGCTCCATGAATTGAATTGCCGTGTTATCCTTATGCCCCGCAGGGCAATTCATGACCGAAGGTCAATTCATGCGCGTCAGCGCAATTCATGCCATCGGCAATTCATTGTCGAGCCGACGTGTGAGACACACGACGGACTCGACATGCCCCGTCCTCGGAAACAAATCAACAGGTGTGACCTCACCGATCTCATACCCCAATTCCTTGAAAAGCACACAGTCGCGCGCCAAGGTATCGGGACCGCAGGAAACGTATACAATGCGGGAAAAATTGCGTTCTGCCAGATATGAGATCAGTTCGGGTGTGCTTCCCTTTCTCGGCGGATCCATGATCACGACAGCCCCCGAAACGTCCCCGTGCGCTTCCTCGGCGCGCGTCAAAAGCCCTCTTGCATCCGACGCGTCTCCGCAATAGAAGAACGCGTTCTCTATCCCGTTCTGCCTTGCATTCTCTCTCGCGCGCTCAACGGCTTCCTCCACGATCTCAATGCCGATGATCCTGCCCGCGTGATCTGCCATGGAGAGCCCGATCGTGCCGATGCCGCAATAAAGATCAAGCACCGTGTCTCCCTTTGTAAGCCTTGCCTGCTTGCGCGCCTCGGTATAAAGAAGCTCGCAGGCATCGTGATTGACCTGATAAAAAGCTCCCGCAGAAATGCGATAGATGTTCCCCAACAGCTTGTCCTCGATCCAATCCCGACCGAAAAGACATCTGTACGTATCTCCCAGTACAACGTTTGTGCTTTGCGTATTGACGTTGATCATGATGCTGCGCAGATCTTTAAAACGCGAGGAAAGCACTCGGCACAGCTCCCGCTCACGCGGGAACGTGCTTCCGTTGACCACAAGACAAAGCATGATCTCCCCCGTTCCGACCCCCATACGCAAATAGATATGCCGCAAGCAGCCTTTTCCGCTCTCCTCGTCGTAAGCGCGGATGGCATGCCGGTCACAAAAAGAGCAGACCTCGCCTACGATCTGTGAAAAAACGGAAGGCTGAAGTCTGCAATGCTCTGTCGGCACGATCCTGTGTGTGCCCGTGGCAAAAAAGCCCGCTTGCATACCGTTCTTACCGTTTGCAACGGGGTATTGCGCCTTGTTTCTGTAGCCGCACAGAACGTGCGTGGAAAGGACGTCCTTGACCTTCACCTCGGAAAGTCCTGCCTTTCGAAAGGCGTTTTTTACGTATTCTCGCTTGAGGTACAGCTCATGCCCGTAGCCTATCTGCTGATATACACAGCCGCCGCACCCCGCAACGGGACAGGCATCCGCCGCGCGCAGAGCGGATGCCTTGTGCATTCGCTCTATCCGCGCGATCAGATAGGATCTGTTGACCTTGATGATACGGGCGTCAAGCTCATCTCCCGTGACGGCGTCACGGACGAAGACGACCTGCCCGTCCCCTGTATGTCCCACCCCAAAGCCGAGGTTGTTGATCTCCTCGATACACAGGTGAATGATCTCGTTTTTCTGCATCAGACGTAAAACTCCTCGCCGCTTTCAAGGCAAAGGCAAGCAAGCGCGCCTCCGTCCTTTACTCCGCAGTTGATAAATATACTGCCCTTTCCGTATTCGATCCGTCCGCTCTCGGTCTTTTTGTGACCGACCACCAGCACGCGATCTTCAACGGTGCGACGTGCGGGATCGGGAGAGACAGTAAAGAAATCCTCGGGTCTGTAATCCTCAAGATCCGTATCGGGATCGTAATCGGCAATTCCCGCGTGAAGGAGAAGATAGCTCTCTCCCTTGACATCCACCTCTTCAAAAAGCGTCATTTCCTCGAGATATTCAAGGATCCCCTCGCGCGCCTCTCCGTCCAGAGCACGGAAGCCCTCAAGGGTCGGTTGCCCTCCGTTTTGCACCCAAGCCGTCATCTCTGAAATATAGCCAGCGTCGGGGGAGGCACCGCTCTCCAGTATCTTCTCAAAGCCCGCAAGCATCCTTGCGGCAAGATAATCGTGCTCCCCTGCGATGGGATACACGTTCAGGCGCACGCTCAGATCGGAGATCAGCTCCATCGGCTCCTCACCGTAGTCCACGGTATTGCCGAGAATATAGAGGATATCCTCCTCACGAAAGGAAATTTTTGAAAGCATCTCCTTGAATTTTCGATAGTTTCCGAACAGATCGGACATTACGTAGGTCATAAAAGCAGTTCCTTTCTCGCAAATTTATATAAATCGCACGGGATTGCTGTCTGCGACCGTTACCGCAAGAGCGGGGTCGATCTCAAGCAGCAGCTCGCGCAAGCGTTCGCATACGGGGTTCTCCGTAAAAAAATGCCCCCCCATGATCAGATTCATTCCACGCTCGGGGCCCTCCGTCAATTGATGGTGCTTGAGCTCCCCTGTCAGATAGGTGTCAGCGCCCGCACGCATTGCGGCATCGGCATCGTCGCCGCCCGCACCGCCAAGCAGTGCCACGCGGTGTACACGGCGTCCCGCATCGCTGATCTGCACGTATGAAGCGCCCGTTGCCTCCTTGACACGGTGGGCAAACTCTTCAAGAGAAACGGGAGTCTCCAAATACCCGATGCGCCCGATCGCCTCATCGCCATTCCCGAAGGGAACAACGTCCGAAAGTCCCAGCCTTTGCGCGAGCACGTCGTTTACACCGCCGCTCACGGCATCAAGACGTGTGTGAAAGCTCATCGCGCCAACGCCGGCGGCAAGAAGAGCGATCACCTTTTTTGCCACCGTGTCCTCCGTCGTAACGGCAGAGAGCGGGCGGAAGATCAAGGGATGGTGAGAGACGATCAGATCATACTTTTCCTTCACGGCGCGTAAAACGATCTCCTCCGTGATATCCAGTGCAACGAGGACTCGGTGCACCTCCTTTTCCGTATTTCCACTGCACATCAGTCCGTCGTTGTCCCAATCGCAGGAAAGCTCCCGCGGAATGCGCGCTTCCAGCGCTCGGTATAATTTTTCTACGGTCATTCCGTTTTCTCCATTCGTTCCTTCAGTATTTTCAAAAGCTGCCTTTCTCCCTCGGCATCAGCCGTAGGTGACCTTTCTTTCCCGCGAATGATGTTTTCAAGCACACCGATCTCGTGTGCAAGAAAGCCGCGGAAAAGAGGTGCGTTGTCCTCCATATTCCGCCGTCCGAGAAGAAACTCCTCCTCGCTGTACGGGGGCTCGCCGCTCACGTCGAGAGGCGCAAAGGAGGCACAGATCGTCTGATAATATTTTCCCTCGTAGCTAAGCGTTTCTCCTGTGATCAGAAAGCCGTTCTCAAAAAGCCAGCGCCGCAGAACCGCGGCACGCGACATCGGCTGAAGGATCAGACGGATCTCCCCGTCTCTGATCCATGGCGCATCCGAAAGTATGCGAACGATCAATTCACCGCCCATTCCGAAAATGAGAATGTCATCGGGAGAAAAATCCTCCGTTCCCGTAAGTCCGTCCGTCTTTCGGGTGTCGATCCTTCCCGAGAGCCCCGCCTCGCGAATATTGGCGCGTGCGGAGTCGATGGGACCTTGATTGATGTCGCAGGCAAGCGCGCAGGAAACCAGCCCTTCGCTTACAAGATAAATGGGAAGATATGCGTGGTCCGTTCCGACGTCGATCACACGGTCTCCCCGTCGGATATAAGGAAGCGCCGTCATAAGACGCGCGTCGGGAATATTCATATGCTGCATAAAGTCTTAAAACTCCTCATAAAGGCGAAACAGAGGTGGCGCAAATGCAAAATGCGTTTGTCTGCCACCTCCTCGCCCTGCTTCGGGGATGTCCCCCGTCGGCTCGGATCAAGAGCCCTTTACAATCCGAACATGTAAACTACCGTTGTATTTTACACGCAGAGCGTCAAAACACGCTCCGATCGGCGCGATCAGTTCTTGGATGCCAAAAATTTGTTGATCGTTTCTACAAGCGCATCCGCATCCGTTCCGTGAACGGCGCATGCATCCTCAATGCACTCTCCGCGAGACGCGGGGCATCCGAGACAATGCATACCGATTGCAAAAAAGAACTGCGCGGTTTCGGGCTCGTAATCAAGAACGTCACCGATAATGGATTTTTTCGTTACTACCATGGTCGTTTCCCCCTTTTTTAGGATTTCGGTAACACCGCCCGCAACACAGGCGTGGGCGGCGCGGTATCCTTCTCTTATTATACCCTATTTCAGCTTTGCTGTCAATCTTTCCATCTCTTTTTTTGAAAAAAATTCAAACAAAAAAAGAATTGGAGCCTGCCGACGCCTTGACAAAGGAAATGAAAGCTGATATAATATAAAATGGAGTGGATTGTATTCTCAAAATACGGTGTGAAGGAGAGAAACGGCATATGAGACCTGCATTTACCGACGTTGTCGGGAACCGAGCGCTGTGCGCCCGTCTTTGTGCCGACGTCACTGAAAAAAAGCTTTCCCACGCATACGTGATCGAAGGCAAGAGGGGCTTTGGCAAGCACATGCTCGCCATGCGCATCGCGGCAGCCATCTCCTGTGAGCGCGCCGAGGATCCTGCCTCTCCTCTCCCCTGCCTTGGCTGTCCCTCCTGCCGAAAAATTCTTTCGGGCAATTCACCCGATATTATTTTCATCTCGAAGGGAGAGAAGGCAACACTCGGCGTCGAGGAAATACGGCGGATCAGAACCGACGTTCTCATTCCCCCGAACGATACCGCCGCAAAGATATATATTATCGAGGACGCTCATCTTATGACTCCGCAGGCGCAAAATGCGTTTCTTCTGACCCTGGAGGAGCCGCCCGCGTACGTACTGTTCCTCTTGCTTTGCGAAAGCACGGGCGCACTTTTGGAAACGGTCAGAAGCCGCGCACCCACACTGCGCACCGAGCCGATCCCCGCGGCAGAGATCACCGCATATCTTAAGGAGCATATCCCCGAAGCGGCGCGCACCGATCCCTCGGAGCTTTCCGAGATCGTGGCGGTGGCAGACGGCAGCATCGGACGGGCAATCGATCTGCTTGACCCAAAGCTTTACAAGCCCTTGCTGGAAAGACGTGCGGCAGCCCGCGAATTCGTTCGCCTGTGCTCGGAAAGAACCACCGCAGCCGACGCACTCCGATTTATCTCGTCTCTGCCCCAGAAAAGAGAGGAGCTTGCCGAACAGTGCAGCGAGATCCTTTACTGCTTGCGCGACCTGCTCCTTTGCAAGCAGACAGAGAACGCCCCGCTTTGCTTTTTCGCGGATGCCGAGGAGGCATGCGCACTCGCATATAACTTTACAACGCCGTCGCTTCTTTTGCTTTGCGAGGAGCTGCGCGCAACCCTTGAGCGACTGCGGCAAAATGCCAACGTCCGACTGACCTTGACCGCCCTTGGCAAATGCTGTGGGCTTTTGTAAGTATCGAAGAAAGGATGGATACCGATATGGAAGAAAACAAAAATCCGACCCTTGCGGGCGGCTCCGCCCCCTCCGAGGGCGGCGAAAAGAAGCGCCGCCGCGGTCACAGAGGCGGAAGAAACCATAAAAAGCACAAGGACCCCACCAAGGCTCCTGCCGAAAACGATTCCCTCACCGAGAAAAAAGCGGAACCTGCGCCCCGTAAGTCCGACAGTGCGACAGAGACAAAAAACGAAGCAAAACCCGAAAAGAAGGGCGATAACCGACAGAAAAGAAACTCTCGGCGCAAGCACGGCTCCTCTCACCGCGCAGATCACGTAACGCAAAAGGATGACATTTACGGCGATCCCAAGGAGGAACGTGAGCTTGCCGAATGGCGCGCAAAGATCGTCCTCAATGCAGAGCCCCCCGTAAAGTCCCCTCTCGTCTCCGAAAAGGAAAGCGTTGCGGACGAAGAGCCCGACGTGCCGCTTCCCGAGGATATAGATCTCCTTTCTTCTTCTCCCGTCATGGATACCGCCCGTAAAAAAGAGGGAGAGCAGGTAAACGTCATCGGTGTACGCTTCCGCTCTGCCGGAAAAATGTATTATTTTGATCCTCGCGGCATCGATGCTCCCAAGGGTACGTTTGCTATCGTGGAAACCGCGCGCGGTCCCGAATTTGGTGAGGTCTGCCTTGCCAATACCACGGTCAGCGCCTCCGAAACCGTCACACCTCTCAGACCGCTATTGCGTATTGCCACGCCAGAGGACGTAGCGCACAACGAGCAAAACAGAGAGAAGGAAAAGGAAGCGCTCGTCATCTGCCAGAAGAAGATCGAGGAGCACGGGCTTGACATGAAGCTGATCGACGTGCAGTACGCCTTCGACAACTCCAAGCTTCTCTTTTACTTCGCCTCCGAGGGACGTGTGGATTTCAGAGAGCTTGTCAAGGATCTTGCCTCCGTGTTCCGCACAAGAATCGAATTGCGTCAGATCGGCATCCGCGACGAGGCAAAAATGCTCGGCGGCTTCGGTTCCTGCGGAAGGCTGCTCTGCTGCTCGACCTTCTTGCCGGATTTCGCACAGGTCTCTATCAAAATGGCAAAGGAGCAGGGACTTTCCCTTAACTCCGCAAAGATCTCGGGTATGTGCGGACGCCTCAT
The DNA here is from genome assembly GCA_015064025.1 of Oscillospiraceae bacterium. Taxonomy (GTDB): domain Bacteria; phylum Bacillota; class Clostridia; order Oscillospirales; family CAG-272; genus UMGS1865. The sequence goes on from SVSZ01000066.1 coordinate 6,467, forward strand.
GTGCTGTCTGCGCTTTGAGTCCGAGGTATACAGCGAGGAAATCCGCCGCACCCCCTCTCAGGGCTCACTTGTCAAAACCGAGGACGGCATCGGCACCGTGATCTCGATCAATCCCTTGGCAGGGACGGTTCGTGTGGTTCTCCGTGACACTCCGGATGCCCCCCCCAAGCAGTATCACCGCGATACTCTGACGGTTTTGCCGCGCGAAAAGCATTCCGCGGATTCCCAAAACTCGGATAAATAAGATTATCTTTTTCTATATTTTTCCATCTCTTGCATATATTGTCATAAAAAGTTTTGATTTTGCATAAATTTTTTTGGAAATTTCAAAAAAGCAGTTGCAAAACAAAAAAAATATGATACAATATATGTTGTCCAATAATTTAATGTAGGAGGTACCGAACAATGGCATTCAAAATCACAGATGATTGCGTTTCTTGCGGTGCATGCGTTGAGGCTTGCCCCATGGATGCGATTGCAGAAGGCGACGGCAAGTATGATATCGACGCAGATAAGTGCGTTTCTTGCGGTGCTTGTGCTGAGGCTTGCCCGGTTGGCGCTCCCCAGGAAGCATAATACATCCTTGCAACCAAAGAGCGAAGCGGGCGGTGCTTTATCGTCTTGCTTCGCTCTTCCACTTCTTAAAGGAAAGGAAAATTCCTCTCTCATATGACCGACCTTCAAAATCAAGACAAGGATGTTTCCCTCGCCCCGCACGAGCGACTGGATACCGTCAACCAAGAAATTCGTCTGATACAGAACAAAAACGGACTGACCTTTGGAACGGACGCCTATCTGCTTGCCGCCTTTGTGCGCCCCACCCCGCGTGCCCGCGCGGTGGATCTTGGCAGCGGCACGGGAATCATTCCCCTCCTTCTTCTGAAAACGGGCAAGGTGCGATCGGTCGACGCCGTGGAGCTTCAGCCCACCTTTGCCGATCTGATCGCGCGGAACGCCGCACTCAATGATCTTGGCGACCGATTGCGCCCCATACAGGCAGACGTGCGAGAGCTCAAGGCGGCAACGCTCGGCTACGAAGCGGACCTTGTCGTTTCCAATCCGCCGTACATGCGGTGCGATACGGGCAGAAGAAACGAGCATGATGAAAAATATATCGCGAGGCATGAGGTGATGGGCGGCATCGCCGATTTCTGCGCCGCAGCGGGCAGGATCTTAAAGCATGGAGGCAGGTTTGTCTGCGTCTTCCGTCCCGACCGTCTGACGGAGCTTTTCGCGGCGATGAGGGCAGCTTCCCTTGAACCCAAGCGTATGACCTTTGTGCATGCGGACAGCGTAAGCGAGCCCTCCTCGGTATTGATCGAGGCTGTCAAGGGCGGCGCTCCCTCTCTGCGGGTCTTGCCTCCTCTGCTTCTCTATCTTGAAAAAAGCGGAGAAACCGAATCCCGCACCTTGACCCCCGCGGCACAGGACATTTACGGGCGTTGCGTTTTTCCCGAATAAATAAAACGATCTTCTGAAATCAAAGAATCTTAACGATACAAAGGAGAAAAAATCATGAAAAAGAATTCCGTAGCAAAATGGGTCATCCTTTCCACAGCAGTTACCGCTGTTGCCGCATTCGCCGCAGGCGTTGCGTATGAGCTTCACGCGATCAAGAAGCTGACCGTTGATATCGACCATGACGAGGAGCCCGAAGCTCCCGCTGCCGAAGAGCTCGCAGAGAACGCAGTCGCCAAGGAAGAGACTGTCGAGGAAGAGGCTGTCGAGGAAGTCGTTCCGGAAGCATAAGAAAACAAAAAGGATAAAGGGGCGGCTCTTCCTGACAGAGGAGTCACCCCTTTGATAGATTATGGAGCATATCAAAAGAATTTTAAGCTATACACGGCGCGCCTTGGACGATTACGAAATGATCCGGGAGGGAGACAAGATCGCGGTCGGCGTTTCTGCGGGAAAGGATTCCCTCACGCTTCTTTGCGCCATGGCGGAGCTGCGCCGCTTTTATCCCGTTCCCTTCGAGCTCTGCGCCGTCACGGTGGATATGGGCTTTTCGGAGGGGATGGATTTCTCGCCGATCCAAAAGCTGTGTGACGAATTGAACGTCCCGTATCACATCACCCACACGGAGATCGCAAAGATCATTTTCGACGTAAGAAAAGAAAAATCCCCCTGCTCTCTTTGCGCAAAAATGCGCAGAGGAGCGTTGCACCGTGCCGCTAAGGAGCTCGGGTGCAACACTGTGGCGCTCGGTCATCACTTTGACGACGCTGTGGAGACCTTTATGCTCAATCTCTTCTTTGAAGGACGGTTGGGGTGCTTTTCCCCCGTGACGTATCTGTCGCGCATGGATCTGCGCATGATACGTCCTATGATCTATCTGCCCGAAAAGGACGTGCGCTATTTTTCCTCACGCGCAGCACTCCCCGTCATCAAATCCCCCTGCCCTGCGGACGGAAACACGCAAAGAGAGGAAATGAAGCAGCTTCTCGCCCGTCTTGACAGAGAGCACAACGGACTGCGTTATCGCATCTTCGGTGCCATGCAGCGCGGTGAGATCGACGGCTTCAAGGTCGTGGACGGCATGCAGGGGATCAAGGCGTACGACGAAACCGCGTACGACGAAAGTACACAGGAGGAATAAAAAGGCGCATGGATTTTTTACCGATTTGCCGCGCCGACATGGTGGCGCGCGGTTGGGACCGCCCCGATTTTGTATACGTAACGGGAGATGCCTACGTGGATCACCCGTCCTTTGGCGTAGCCATCATTTCACGTGTTCTTGAGGACGCGGGCTTTCGTGTTGCGATCCTGTCCCAGCCCGATTACAAAAGCTGTGAGGCATTCCGCGAGTACGGAAAGCCGCGTCTTGGCTTTCTTGTCACTGCGGGAAACATCGACAGCATGGTGGCGCATTATACCGCCGCCAAGAAAAAAAGAAGCTTTGATTATTACTCCCCCGGTGGAGAGATGGGCAAGCGCCCCGACCGCGCAGTCATCGTTTATTCCAACCGCATCCGAGAGGCGTACGGTGACGTACCGATCATTCTCGGCGGCTTGGAGGCATCCCTGCGCCGTTTCGCCCACTACGATTATTGGGACAACAAGGTGCGCCGCTCGATCCTCATTGACAGCACCGCCGATCTTTTGACCTACGGCATGGGAGAGCGGATCCTTTTGCGCGTTGCCGAGCTTCTCGACCGCGGTGTTCCCATCAAAAAGATCCGCGACGTCCGAGGAACGGTGTACGTCGCACGCCCCGAGGATCCCATTCACTTTCCCGTGGCGGCTACCTATGATTACAACGAGCTGAAAACGGATAAGAGAACGTATGCCGAGGCATTCGGCGTTCAGTACAAGAATCAGGATTCCATCAACGGAAAAGCCATCTGTGAAGCTTACGACGGAAAGCTGCTTGTACAAAATCCCCCCTCTCCGCCGCTTGAACGGCGCGAGCTGGACCGCGTCTATGCACTCCCTTATATGAGAGATTACCATCCCTCCTACAGGAGCGCGGGCGGTGTTCCCGGAATCGAGGAGGTCAAATTCTCTCTTACGCATAACCGCGGCTGCTTCGGAGGCTGTAACTTCTGCGCGCTTGCTTTCCACCAGGGACGCACCGTGCGCTCCAGAAGCATTCAAAGTGTTGTAGAGGAAGCGCGCAAGATCACAGCCCTTCCCGATTTCAAGGGTTATATTCACGACGTAGGCGGTCCCACGGCAAACTTTCGCTATCCCGCCTGCGACAAGCAGCTCACAGACGGCGTTTGCGCATCCCGCAAGTGCTTAGCCCCCAAGCCCTGCCCCAATCTCAAGGTGGATCACTCGGAATATATGCACCTTGTGGAGGAGATCGAGGCACTTCCGCGTGTAAAAAAGGTCTTTATACGAAGCGGTATCCGCTTCGACTATCTGATGGCGGACAAGAACGATGCCTTTTTCCATAAGCTTGTCAGAGACAACGTCAGCGGTCAGCTCAAGGTGGCGCCCGAGCATTGCGCGGATGGGGTTCTCGCCTGCATGGGGAAGCCCTCCTTCGAGGTATACGAGGGATTTCGGAAAAAGTTTTTCTCCATCACCAAAGGGCTTCAAAAGGAGCAGTACCTCGTTCCCTACCTTATGTCAAGTCATCCCGGGTCTACCGTGCGTGACGCGATCGAGCTTGCCGTGTGTCTGAAAAAGAACGGCTACGCTCCCGAGCAGGTGCAGGATTTTTACCCCACCCCGGGCACCGCCTCCACCGTTATGTATTACACGGGCATCCATCCCTTGACGGGCAAGGAGGTCTACGTGGCGACCGATTATCACGAAAAGCAGCTTCAAAGAGCACTTCTTCAATACAACCGTCCACAGAATGCAGACCTTGTACGCGAGGCGCTGACACGCGAAGGACGCAGTGATCTGATCGGATATTCGGCAGAGTGTCTCGTGAGACCCGCTTCGCACGCGCCCTCATCCGCTTCCAAGCTCAAGGGCGGTGAGAAGCACGCGGGCAAGCCGCAAAAAAGCGGACACGCCTCGGCGCATTACAAAAAGGACAGCGTGAAAAAGGATGCGTCGGCGCGGCAAAGGACAGCGGACAAGCGAAAAGCGTCTCCCGCACGCCCTCATGCGAAAAAGAAAAAATGACAATAAGACAGATCGGTGCAAGGCCCTAAGGCTCTGCACCGATCTGTCTTATTTTGCTTCGAACCAATTGTTTCCTTGGTGGATATCCACGTCAAGGGGAACGGAATAGGAAACGGCGTTTTCCATCTCCTCGCGCAAGATCCGTTCTGCCTCATCCGCGTCTTTTCTGTGTGCCTCGATCAGAAGCTCATCGTGCACCTGAAGGATCAGGCGCGCATCAAGTCCGCTCTTCTTCAAGCGCTCGTGCACGCGGATCATGGCAAGCTTGATGATGTCGGCGGCAGTCCCTTGGATCGGGCTGTTCATCGCCACACGCTCACCGAATTTTTGTTGCATCTTGTTGTTTCCCGCAAGCTCGGGAATATAACGGCGACGCCCGAAAAGTGTCGTCACAAAGCCCTTCTCGTATCCTCCCTCAATGACGCGCTTGAAATACGCATCGATCCCCGGAAATCCCGCAAGATACTGATCGATATACGCTTGTGCCTCGGCACGGGAAACTCCGATGTCATCAGAGAGAGAAAACGCACCGATGCCGTACATGATGCCGAAATTGACGGCCTTTGCCTTCTTTCGCATCTCGCCCGTCACCTCACTCTGCTCCACACCGAAGACCGTCGCAGCTGTGGAGGTGTGAATGTCTACCCCTTCACGGAAGGCGCGGATCATATTGGAATCCTCGGCAACGTGTGCCAGAAGGCGCAATTCGATCTGCGAATAGTCGGCATCAATGATCACGTAGTCCTCATTCTCCGGCAGGAAAAAGCGACGCAATTCACGCCCAAGCTCCGTGCGCACGGGAATGTTCTGCAAATTCGGCTCCGTGGAGGAAAGTCTCCCTGTGGCGGTTCCCGTCTGCTTGAAGTTGGTATGCACGCGCCCCGTCTCGTCGGCGACCTTCAGAAGCCCGTCCGCATACGTGCTCTTAAGCTTCGTCACCTGACGGTAATCAAGGATGTCCTCAATGATGGGATGGTAAGGACGAAGCTTCTCAAGTATTTCCGCATTGGTGGAATACCCCGTTTTGGTCTTTTTGGCATGCGGAAGTCCCAGCGTGTCGAACAGCACCTCGCCCAACTGCTTGGGGGAATGGATATTAAACTCACGCCCCGCATGGAAATAGATCTGCCCCTCCAGAGCCGCGGCAACCGTACCAAGCTGCTCTCCGTAGCGTGCGATCCCCTCACGGTCGATCCGAAAGCCTGCCGTTTCCATATCGGCAAGGACTCTTGCAAGCGGCATTTCAAGTGTTTCAAAAAGCTCCGTCTGCCCGTCTGCCTCCAAGCGCTCAAGCAAAACGCCGTAAAGGCGAAGGAAGCAGGACACGCGCGGCGCGGATTCATTCAAAAGCTCCCCGAGATAATCCGAGGAAAGCGTGGAAAGCTCAAAATTGCTCTTTGAGGAATTGGCAAGATAGGCGGCAAGCATCAAGTCAAAGAAGTGAAGTCCTTCAAGCGTTTCGGATCCAAAATGCTTGTATAGAGCCTTGACGTCATACACCACCACGGTTTTATCGGAAAGGGATTCAAAAAGCTCTGCGGCGTCTGCCGAGGTTCTGTAAAGCGAGGTGCCGATCATAAACAGCATGCTCTCTCCGTCCGTATCCCACGCCACCGTGTCAACGTCCAGGCTCTATACAAGCAT
>SVSZ01000067.1 GCA_015064025.1 Oscillospiraceae bacterium
ACTGTTTCATAAATCATCCGAGGAAGGCAAATTTTATAAAGCGTGCCTCCACGTTCATACCACCTGCTCGGATGGCTTGGGAACGCCCGAGGAGGTCAAGAAAATGTATATGGAGCATGGATATTCCATCGTGGCGTACACTGATCATGAGGTCATCGTTCCTCACAACGATCTGCGCGATGAGAATTTTCTTCCCATTACGGGAGCCGAGATCTCGGTCAATAAAAACGTCCCGGGGCTTTCCTATAAATACAGCAAGCAGTATCACCTCAATATCCTGTCCAAGGATCCCGAAAAGACGGACATCTCCTTCTTTACAATGAGCTACCTCTACTGGAAATCGAGCCTGCCTTACATCAACGAGAAGATGAAGGCAACCGAGTATCCGCGCGAATATAACAATGACTGTGTCAACGATATCATCCGCCGCGCCAAAGAGGAGGGCTTCCTCATTGCGCTCAATCATCCCGGGCTTTCGGGGCAGAATTATCCCGACTATGCGTATCTCAAAGGATTTTGGGGCGTTGAGGTACATAATACCGGTTCTGTCGGACTCGGTCGTGTAGAAGGTGAGCAGCCTCTGATCGATCTTTTGGAGCTTGGCGAGCGCGTGTTCCCATTGGCAACCGACGATTGGCACGGGGCATACGGAGAGGACAGTCGTTATATTGGCGGCTGGACGATGGTCAAGGCACCCGCGCTGGAATACGATGCTGTGATGGAGTCCTTGGAAAAGGGAGATTTTTACTCCTCCTCGGGACCCGAGATCCACGCGCTGTACTTGGAGGGGGAGACGCTGGTCGTCGAATGCTCCGAGGCAAGTCTTGTCCGTGTGAATACCGAGCGTCGCGTTTCCATGATCAAAAAGGCAGAGGACGCTCCCTTGACGCATGTCTCTTTTGATATGCATCCGTATTTTGAAGCTTCGTTTGAAAAGAACATGCTGTGGAAGCCCTATTTCCGCGTCACTGTGCAGGACGCAAACGGTGGCCGCGCATACACGAGGGCCTATTTCCTTGATGAGCTTGAGGGTATTTCCTACGAGAAATAAGTGTTACACGGGTGAGGGCATTTGTAAAACGGTCGCTATGTTCAGCCATGGTGGTGCCTCTATCGCGGCACTGTCGCACATGTTCAACGTGCCTTTTTTGCAGTCGGTCGAGGCACTCTGCGTGCACTTTACGGCGGTCACCGTTGTAAATCTTTCGGACGAGGTCGGCACGTTGACATATCCTCAATTATATCTGTATGACGGCATGTATCTCACAAATGAGAAAGAGACTGCGCCTACGGACGGAACTTGAAAACCTGACAGTACAAAAATATCGGACACATCACGGGGATCCTCCCGAATGATGTGTCCGATATTTTAAAGTGCGAGAATTTCGCTCCAGGTTTTGTTTGCAAAGATCATTGCAAGCTCCGCGGCGTCCTCGGAGTCGTTGTTGAGGAACAGGGGAAGCTGTGCCATGCTTGCCTTGACGGTCAAGTACCTCCCACCCGTCAGCTTCTCACCCGTGAGAAGCTCGGTCCAGTTGCCTGCGGGGAGATATACCTCTCTTTCGAACGTTTGTCTTGAGAGAATGGGGGCGACGAGAAGTGCGTTACCCAGCATGAACTCATCGTTGATACCGTATACCCTTTCATCCTTTGGGTAATTCAGCACGAGGTGTCTGACCACTGCCATGCCCGTGGCGCATGCATCTCGGGTGAGCTTTTGTATATACGGAAGGAGCTCGTTGTGAAGAGCTGTGTAGAGATGGGCGATTCTCTGCGTCTCCTCGGTCATCTCGTAGAGATGCCGCACGTCGCCGTGGGTCTGAATGCAGGATGTGAACGCCGTGTATTCGATCGCGCGCGCATAGATCTCGGATTCGGTTTCGCGCACGCCGTCCTCAAAGTATTCGCCAATGTGGGTGTAGCTGTAGCCTGCCATATCGTAGGTCATAAACGGAACACCCGAAAGACCCGCCGTTACGATGGCGGTGAGCTGTGTTTGCAGATTTTCAAAGACTCTCGTCTGGTCTCCTGCCCAAAGGTAGGGATTGCGTTGTGACCCGAACGCACCGCCGCGCGAGAGCACCATAAAGCCCTTGCCGTCCCGACGCTTTGCGATCTTTTCATTCATTTTCTTGCAGAAGATAGAAATAAAATAGGTCGGGAGCGCGTGGTGCACGTTCATGCCAGTGAACATATCGGGATCGTGGAAGCGATATTTGAGGTTTTTTGTGTCGATCACCTCTTTGTTTTCGTTGTATACGTTATACGTTCCTTCCTCGGGCAGCATTTCGCAGAAGTCGATCTTGATGCCGTCAAGTCCGAGATCGATCAGATCCTGCCAGACGGTATCGATATACCAATTCACAGCCTCGGGGTTTGTGATATCCATATAGGTTCTTCCCGAGAGTCCAACGTCGGGATTGTCTGTGAATTTTTGTTGCGGGATCGAGAAGGTGCTTGTGACGTTGCCCTTGGAGTCGGTGAGATCAACCCAAAGCTGATACTCGGGCTTATATCCCTCCATGGTGGGAGAAATGTTTGAAATGCTGTTGTAGGTCATGACCTTGATGTTGCGCTCATGAAGCCATTTGACGGTGTCCTTAACGAGCTGACGTCCTCTTTTCGCCTTTTCGGTATCCTGCGTGCAGTCTTTCCAAAAGCCAAAGCCGCCCTCCAGAACCATTGCCGTCGGCTTTTGTCCCGCTGCAATGAGACGTTCGACAATGGGCTGAATGCCTGCCCCCTGCGGATGTCCCTTTTTGGAGGTGCGGTAATATTTTCCTTGATGGTATACGTAGCGGCGCAGTCCGCTTTTTCCATCAAAGTAATAGATCGGTTTTTCCCCGTTATCTGCCGAGGCAGCGTGTGCGGGCACGGTTTTTCCACTGTCCATAAACGTTTTCTGTATTTCGGGAATCTCGTCAAAGGAGTCGAAAACGTATTGCTGAGGCTCCAGAGATGTAAAATCCGGATTATAGCGGCAGATCAGCACTCCTTGCATCCACTCGGTGGGAACAGATACAGCGTAGCCCGTCAGCTCCGTGTAGGACTTGAGGACAGATGCGTAGCTGCCCTCTGTGTAGAAGTAAACGTCCAGCTCGTCCTTGCAAAGCTCAAGACTCCAGGTGTTGTCTTTGAGGTCACCGAAGGTGATGCACATTCTCTCGTAATGATTGAAGAACATGCCCCCGCCGCTTGTTGTATAAAACAGGGGAATTGGCATATAGGTAGCCCTGCCGTGGTCAGTATTGTAGGCGTCATAGCTGAAAAGACGAAGAGAGGTTCCGCGTCGGTTACAGGTATCGAATCGCTGACCGCCGCCAAATACGGCGTCTCCCTCGTTCAGCGTTCCCACAAGGTGCATTTTTCCGTCATCAAGCAAAACCGACGTCATTTCGGAAAGACGTGCACCGTCCTTCCCGTAAAAGGAAATGGAAAAATCGCCCGCCAAGGAAAGGCTCGCCGTATAACCGTCCTCGCCGGTCCAAACAAACGCTTTCTCGTGTGCACGACCGTCAAATGGGATTGTCGTATCCTTGATCTTTTCCCCAAGATATGCCGCAAGTCTTTGCGCGTCTCCCGCATTCTCAAAGGAGGCACCGTTTTTACCGTCTGCGCGGAGTCTCCACATGCCGCCACCGTGGTAAGTCAGCTCAAATTGCAGTCCTTCGGTGTTTTTAAAGTAAACCGCCTTTTCTTTTTTTAACAAATCGTGAATCATGTCCGTTCCTACCTTTCATCACTGTCGATCGTTATCCTGTTTGGTATGATAGATTCATTATAACATAAAGTAAAAAAATCGAACACTGTAAATCTTGCCGTTTATTATGTGTTTCATGCAAATCGACGTTCATGATACTGTAAAGCTACCATAACCGTGGGGGATGTGATATTTTGCGGATAAAGATATTGCATCCTACAATGCGAAGGTGAAGAAATAAGATGCGCGTTTGCGCATGATTTATAGCCGTTTTTCGCATTGCTTTATATAGAAATGTCTGCTAAAATAAAAAAGGAAAGTGGTTTGAGTTGTTGTTCGTTCGTCGTATAGCATGAAAAGACGTGCTGCAGGCACCGCGGCCGAAATTCCAACAGCAAAGGAGATTAGCATAATGAAAAAACAGCTTTTTTTGACGATTCGCTTTTGTTCGGACGGGATCATGTCAAGCGTGTATATGGGAAGCTTGAACGGATCGCAGAGTATAGAGACGGTGTTTGCAGTACGGATTTTTGCACGGGAAACGTATTTCGACTGGAAAACGGAACGTACCGTATGCTTTATTTTGGGCACGCTGCGGAATTTGGCGGTAAAAAATTATTTGCCGCAATCAGCGAGGATGGTGTGAATTTTTCTCCCGAACGTATTGATCTTACCACCGATCGCTCGTACGATCATGAGATTATGTCGCTTCCGAATGGCGGCGAGGTTGCTTTTATTTATGAGGACACAAAAGGTACCGACCGATATAAAATGCTGATGTCCGAATTTCAGCCCGATACCTTCACGGTCAAGGATACACTCTATACGTCAAAGGATCTGCTTCATTGGGAGCTTCAAAAAAACGTCTCTTGGGGCGACGGAACGGAGCCCTTGGTCAGCGTGTACTATAACAAACACAAATCCAATTATACGGTGATCCAAAGACCTTTTTGGGGATGCAGAACGGTGGGCTGCAAGACAACAACTGATTGGAAGTCGTTTACGGGATATCGCCACGTTCTCGGCGTAGACTCCGAGGATGAGCCGTTGACGGAGCTGTACGGAATGTATGCCTTTGAATACGACGGAATGTATATCGGTATGGCCCATATGTACAACGATTTGCACAGCGAATACAACGCGAAATATTTGAATGGCAGAATTGATTGCGAGCTTGCATATTCCTATGACGGCGAATATTGGCGGCGCAGTCTTAAAGAGCCGTTTTTGAGCGGAGGAAGCGAATGCCCGATGGTTTGGCTTTGCGGTATGACACGCCGTGAAAACGATCTTCTGTTTTACGGTAGCGCATCCGAGCTGATGCACGGACCTGCGTTCAGCGAGCCGGGGCACGGCAGGCTCTTTGTGTATCGCTTAAGGAAGGATGGCTTTATTGCTTTTGAAAGCGAGGATGCGTTCACTCCGTCGAGGATCATCACACGTGAAAAGGTTTGGAACGGCGGCGAATTGCATCTCAACGTCAATGCCGAAAACGTGACGGTCGGCGTTTACGAAACGTATGAATCCATCGACGTTCCCGGAAACTCTCTGGGGGTCGCCAAGCCGCTTGAGGGCTACCAAGCCGAGGATTGCATTCCTTTTTCCGGGGATAGCACTGATCACATTCCGCAATATCGAAACGGAAAAACACTTTCTCAGCTCGTTGGGAAAACGCTTGTGCTTGAAATCAACTACCAAAACGGCAGGCTGTATTCCGTATCGGGGGACTACATTGACGTGTATAACACGGAGGGGGTAAGATACCGCAAGTTTGGAATTCTCCCCGAAACGGTGTAAACGAAAAAGTGGGACACATCATTACGCAAAACGTAAAAATGATGTGTCCCGCTTTTTATATGGTCACATGCTTTGTAAGCAGTGAGACGGAATGTTTGCCGATGTGTACTTTTTATCAGATTTCCTTCATCAGCTGCTTTACGTAGAAGAGGTCGTATTTTGCGAACCAGAGGCGGTCACCGGGACGGGGGGCTTCGATGGCGATAGGCCCTGTAAATCCGACCTCATGCAGCTTTTCGAGATATGCACGGTGGTTGATTTCACCGTCGGAAAGAGCGGTTGGCATTTTTTTGGATGCTCCGGGGACGGTGATATAATTTTTCAGATGCGCGTAGAAGAGCTTATCTCCGTAAAGATCGATTGCCTCCTGGAAAGTAGGACGCTCGGGAAAAAGGAATGTGTTACCGTAGTCCATATTGATACCGACTGCGGGACTATTGATCATATCGACCAGCTTCTTTGCCTGTGTGGGCAGATCGTGGACGTAATTCATGTGCGTTTCAAAGGCAAAGCGCAGACCGATCTTCTCCAGTTCAACGGCAATGCGACGGTAGGCGTCCGCAATCATTTCCCATTGTGTGGATGTCGCCGCGGCGCTTCCGTGGAATTCGTAGCCGGGCTTTGGAACTGTGGGGATGGGGGAGTTGATCCATGCGGAGTATGTGTTGCAGACCTCGCTTCCGCAGACCTCACGTGCGATCTTTGCTTTTTCTACGGTCTCGGCAATGTCGCGCTCGCGCACGTCGTTGTCGGGATTGATGCATTCTTTGGTGCCGATACCAAAGAGGATCTCGGAGAGCCCGTATTTTTTCTTTCCTTTGGCAATTTGCTCGGCGTATTCACGGAAGGAAAGGAGGGATGCCAGCTCCTTCGGAAGCGCACCGCGAAACTCAATGCCGTCAAAGCCCGTCTCGGCGGCGAAGCGACAGATATCGTCGATCGAGCGTTTTCCAAAGCTGCCGAACCCACTCTCTGCGTAATTGATATGCATGATGATACGATTTTTCATAACAAAGTTCCTTTCTTCGGCTGAATTTTATTTTTCAAATACCACGCAGCCATTGACCATTGTCAGGCTTACATCTATGTTCTCATCGAATACCACAACGTCGGCAAACGCACCCTCTCTGAGCACACCGCGGTCACGCAGTCCCGCCACCCGTGCGGGGTTCGCACTTGCCATACGCACTGCGTCGGTCAAGGGGACACCTGCCATGTCGCGCATGTTTCTGACCAAACGGTTCGTCGTACAGACGCTTCCCGCAAACGCACTTCTGTCGGGAAGCTTGGCGACGCCGTCCTCAATGATGAAGCCCGGATCGTCGAACATTTTTTCCGCACCGTCGGGAAGACAGCCGCCGCGCGTTGCATCGGTCACGATGCAGATACGGTCGACTCCCTTGTGCTTGACGGCGAATTGCAAAAGCGAGGCAGGCAGGTGCTTGCCGTCGGCGATCAGCTCAACGTCCATACCGTCGATCATATACGCAGCCTCGACGATTCCCGCATATCGGAATGCATTTTTGCGGTGCACGGTACTTGTGCAGGAGTACAGGTGAGTGACACAGCCGAATCCCTCGTCGAACATTTCCATCACACAGTCGTATTCCGCGTCGGAGTGACCGATGGAGAGGCGGATCCCCGCCTCGCGGCATGCCTTGGCAAACGCACGGGCACCCGGAAGCTCCGGCGCGGCGCTCCAGCGGCAGATCAAGTCACCGTACCGTTCGATCAGCATGTTGTATTCCACGGGATCGAAGGGGCGGATCATAGGTCCCTGCGCACCAACCTGGGAGGGGGCAAAGTAGGGTGCTTCCATGTGAAAGGCGGGCATATACGCGCCGCGCGGGTTGGGGGTCGCTTTGACGCGACGGAACGCCTCAAGCATGGCGACGTAGGTTTCGGTCGGTTGTGCGCTTGCTGTGGGAAGCAGCGTGGTCGTGCCGTAGCGCGCGTGCAGGTCTGCGATGAAGAAAAAGTCCTCGGGATCGGGGGAGTCAAAGGTCTTTCCTCCACCGCCGTGTACGTGGATATCGATAAAGCCCGGGGAGATATACGCACCGCCCACGTCGTGCAAAACGTCATAGGGCAATTCCTCACACGTGATCGCACGAATGCGCTCTCCGTCGGTGTAAAGTGAGAGGTCCTTTGCAACCGTGTTGCCGAGAATGAGCCTTCCGTTTGTAAATTTATGTACCATAGTCACACCTCCATGCCTGCGTCTGCCGCTGCCTGAACGGTCAGAACCTCGCGGGAGGTACGGATGACCTCAGCGGTATCGATGAGCAGATCGCTCTCGCCGTTGATTTCCTTGAGAAATTCGCCAAGAGCCGTGACGGGATAGGCGTACTTTTCCACGGGAGCAAAGCCGGCACTGCCTGCAAGAGCCACCTGCAAAAGAGCTGCGTCATCGGCGTCAATACCTGCTTTGCCCGCGCCCTTGAGCTTGTACTCCGCCACGCCTCCCGTGCCCCAGAAGGTCATGCGCCAGTAGGTCTCCAAGGAGAATCCGCAGGAGGCGGGAGCGGCGTAGGAGACGTCGGCGGTAAAGCCCGCACCGTTTTCCAATTCGACCATGAACTGCCCGCAATCGCGGAAGGAGGGAACGGCGGTGGCAAAATGATTCCACGTGCGTGCCGCAGTGACGTTTTTGAGTCCGTAGCCCGTGACGAAGCGGACGAGGTCGACTGCGTGGATGGCGATATCGTTGATGGTGCCGCCGTGCTTTCCGTCCTCGAAATACCACATCGGGCGCGTGCCGTACTGGAGCGGGTGCTGACCTGTGATATTGATCGCTCCGATCTTGCCGAGCGTCCCGTCGGCAATCATCTCGCGGATGTTGCGGATGCCTGCGGAGAAGCGCATCGTGAGATAACAGCCGACCTTAAGATTCTTCTCGCGAGAAAGTCGCTCGATCTCGTCGAGCTCTGAAAGACTTGTGCACAGGGGCTTGTCGGCGTAGACATGCTTGCCTGCCTTCAGTGCCGCGATAGCCTCCGCGCCTCGCTCGCCGTAGCAGCCACCAAAGCAGATTGCGTCGACGCGAGCGTCCTTCAGCACGTCCTCGAACGTGGGGTAATTGAAGGCGAGCCCGAGTCCGTCCGCCATCGCGCGTCCTTCCTCGGTATCCTCCCATGCGCCGAGCACGGTGATGCCCGGGGTCTTTATTGCCTCCGTGTAGATTGCACCTGTGTGGCGGTGCTTGAAGCCTGCAAATACCAGATTCATGAGCGTGTTTCCTTTCTTTCAAGATATTACGAATCCAGTATAGCATAAAAACAATAAAAAGGGAATTGCATTCTCTATTTTTTTTATTGCATTTTTTATCATCATCAAGGATTACTCCAAAAGGATGTGTGCGAATTTTATATATGAATGAAATTGCCTATGGGAAAATTACAGAAAGATCCGGCGTAAGCCGCCTGCCGTAAAATCGACCGTCTCAACTCTCTGCATTCCGTCCTTGCAGATACGGAAGGGAATTGTTCCCGTACCTTGTAAGGTCGCCACGCCGTCCATCATCGATACCACTTCTCCGTCCTCGCTTTCGGCGATGATCGCAACGTCTTCGTTGGCTACACACTTAAGCATGACTCCAAAGGGCACAGGGAGCTCGTAGCGAACGTCTCCCAAGCGAAGACGGGCATTTCGCATAAAGTCGGGAGAATTGTACCAATCTACCGCAAGGAAGTATATGTGGCTCATGCCATTCTTCTGACGGTATACGGCAAATTCTACGTCGTCGTCGGCTTCCGCCCATATCTTTTCTCTGACCACGGTCTTTTGGCAGAGAGCCTTGATCTCCTTTTCATAAAGCGTACGGATCGCGGGATGCGCGGGATATTCCTTTGCGTGGAATACCGTAAGCTCACCGTTTCCGATACGGTATACGCAAAGGAGGGGTCTGCCGCTGTCGGTGTAGGCACACACCTTGTCGGGGGGAAGAGGATTCGCACAAACGTTCAGCTCGATTCCGTCTACGGTATCCTTCACGAATTTTGGCTCTCCCTCTGTCATAACAAGCGTATTTTTCTTGACCGTAATATTTCCGCTTAATAAATTTTGGCGAGAGGCTGTAACCGTAAGATGCGCATCGGTCAGCAATACGCTGCCACCTCGCTTTACGTAGTTTAGGAATTTCTTTGCGTCTTCATCCTCGTATCGGTTGTATCCCATGAAGACAAGTGCGCCGTATTGATGTAAAATCTCCGCCTTTCCCTCCGCGGGGATCACGTCAAGATTTCCGTAAGGCGTTCCTGTGTGATATCCTACCGCCTCATCGTCGGGACAGGGATGGAGGTAAATACTGTCTACGGGGACTGCCTTGGGATAGACTGCCGTTAACAGATCCCAGCTGTCATCGGCAGGGGTTTGGGGATCTCCCCAGTGCCCCCACGTTTTATTCTTTCCAAAGAAGGTGATACCGTCGTCGCGCCCGTGAACGAAGGCAACGGGGGTGTAGAAGCTTCCGCTACGTGTGTGTGTGGAAACGTATTTGTAAAAATCCTGCTGCTGCTTCAGATGATTTTTGCAGGCATTTCCAAATCGGTGATGGTGCTCGTAGTATTCCTCAAGATGCCAAAGCCCCTCCTCCGTATTGATGTCGGTTGCCCCTTGCATATATGACGCATATAGCGCCAGACGGTAACGGCGGTACCGCGCAGGGCTTTCGTGAGGCGTGGACGACCACTGTACTGCATGGTGAACACCGCAGGTGGGCATATCATATTCTTTTACCACGCCTCGCAAAAATCCCATGATGGGCTCCATGGTCTGGTACATCGTCTCGGCACCGAGCCATGAATATCCTGCTTCAGCCATATATTTGAAGGTACATGCGGGGCCTGTGTGACGGGTGTCCCGCGCTTCTCTTACGGCGCGGAGTGAGGAAACGGATTTTTTATGCTCGTCACGGTAGTCGTCAAACAGCCTTCTGTCGGCATAAACGTTCATGCCGCCGTTATGGTAACGGTAATTTGCGTCGTTGTGCTCAGAGCTCGTGTGCGCGGGATCCTCTATGTAAGCGTAATGCATCAGATCTTTGACCTGCTCATCAAAAAGGCTTACAACGTCCTTACGGTCCCAATAAAACTGTGCGCCGTCGCGTTCATGAAGCTGAACCCCGAGAAATCCCTTTCCTCGAAGCAGCTCCACGTCGGGCTGCGCCGAGATGCCGGGAAGCTCTCTGCCGTCTGCCATGAGAACGTATTTCATGTCAAGCTCCCTCATGAGCCTGCGGAATTTTTCAAACACTTTTTTGTTGAGCAGCTTGGTTCCCGACCAACGGTAGGTGGGGCGTATGGTGATGAAGTCTCCGATGCCGTTTGAAATATACCATGCAAGGTATTCTTCCATGCTTTCCGTATCCTCACGCACGTAGACCATATCTCCCGTTCCCGTGATCACGCCGTCCTCCTCCTTGTGAACGATCCTTCCAACGCTTCCTCTTGCTTCGCCATTTTCCCAAACGAGACGGAAAGAGGCATTGGCGGAGAGTCGGGTGCAGTCAAGAAGCATTCCGTGAAGGCCTTTTTCTTTGAAGAACCATTCCTTTTTCCCCGAAAGTGCGTCACTTTCGGAAATGAACTCTACGTGAAGTCCCGGACGCTCGGTATGCACAAGAACTCTTGCACGCCCACCGCAGGGGGCTGCGTGGGAGACGGCGATGACGGAAAGTTCCTCTGCCGGCTGCGCAATCACGCCCACCTCGTAAAAGGTATAGGGCAGGGGATCGTGATAGTCGGAGATCAGCGCGTAGGATAGGGTGTTATGCTCGGCAAGGAGGTTTGACGGAAGCGCTATTTCCCATTCGGAATGCCTGTGGCAACGCTCAAAAATTTCCCCGCGATAGATCTGCTTTCCGTTCAAGGTTACCTTGAATTCCGGAAGCTCCTTACGGCTGAGATACTGTGCTGTCCAATCCATGTGAGTGCAGTCCTGCACGCTTTCGTTGAAGGAGGGGAGAAGATTCTGACTCGCCGCCGACAAAAAGGGCTGTTCAATATAGCACTCTCCGCGGTATCCCTTTCCCTCGATAAACACTCCCACGTGGGCGGTGTTTTCGGGAATCCGTATCGGAAGGCAAAGACGCTTTCCCGTGTAGCTTCCGCCGGGAACGTCGATCACCGTGCTTTCGTCGGCGGGGGCAGATACGTCGCGGGGATCTATCCCCTCACGCTTCAGACGAACGTCAACGCGCATGCGGAGAAATCCGCCCGCCCGGAAGGTAAGCCCCTTTGCGCTGACTGTAAGTCCCACCTCCCATTCCATCGGTACGGGATTCATATCAAGGTAGGAAAGGACGGGCTTCCACATGACCTTTTTATAGATCCGCTTCAGATAGTCCTCGTATTTTGCAGAGGTTAGGGATAGGCAGTATCTGTCCTTGATCGCATGCTTTGTATCAAGGGCGTCTGTGATCATATGATAAAGACGGGGAAAGTCCGGCTCGTCCTTCCAAAGATAATATTGCTCGGTCTCACCTACGGTGAAAAGTCGGTATTTTTTGTTAGCCTCCGGCTTCAGATCAAAGCACAATTCAAAAGCATTGCCCTTGGGTCTTACGGTCGATCCGATCGGCTCACCGTTATATATCGGCGTATACGTTTCAAAGCTCACAGCTTGCCTCCTTTTGGTTGCTGATACGTTTATGACGGCATGAATATGATAAAATTTTCCTTATCAAAAATGCACTTTACGACTTTATTATAATGCTCATATCAAAAAATGTCAATTATTATTTAGCAAATGGGAAAATAATACTGTTTTTGGAGAAAAAATTCCTATGCAAGCAATGATTTCGGATGTTACAATAAAAAGTCGGAAATGTTGACATTCACAACGTTTTATGCTATAATACGCGCAGAAAGCCTTGCTTTGCAAGTCTTTGGAGCTTCGCAACGTTCGCCTGCGGCTCACTATGCTAAATCGCAAGCGATTTGCCCTACGCGCACTGCCGTGCGCCTGCGCCATTGACGGCTTCACAAAAATGTCTGTGCAAGCACACATTTTTGTTTCATGGTATAATACGCGCAGAAAGCCTTGCTTTGCAAGTCTTTGGGCTTTGCAACGTTCGCCTGCGGCTCACTATGCTAAATCGCAAGCGATTTGCCCTACGCGCACTGCCGTGCGCCTGCTATATTGACGGCTTCACAAAAATGTCTGTGCAAGC
>SVSZ01000068.1 GCA_015064025.1 Oscillospiraceae bacterium
TTTCGCTTTAAATATTGAAAAACTATGCAACCGCACGAAAAAAGGAAGAATTGGCTTGGATTTGTTCGCTCTGAACGCCTCTTAAACCAATTCTCTACGGAATTGTATAACTCTCAAAATTGAGGATAGTGTTTTTGCCACCGTGCTTCTACGCATTAAAGCTTGAGATAAGCGTAGGTGCTTATAAATGTCAAAATTGCGGTTGCGAAATTGTACCTACCTATATGCAGGCACTTAATACGATGCATAGAGGAACGACGCGGTATTTGAAGTGCCCTAAGTGCAACAAACGCACTTGGTGCAAAAAAACATTGAAAAAATAAAAATCCGAGTTATCAAAGTAGGAGAACTTTTGTATGAAAAAATTCTCGACGATCTTATTAGCCGTGATGTGTTTGTTTATTCTTTCATCCTGCGATACCAATGACAGCACGGAAAATGCATATCTCAGTGGCAAGGTTTTGACGGTATACGAGGGCTCATGCTTGCTGGAAGTGACAGATAAGGGGAACACAGGCTTTGCGTCGGGGGAGGTTGCGTTGATAAATACCAACGTAGAGGGGTGTCCCATATACGCAGTTGGAGACTTTTTGAAGGTGGAATTTGACGGTACAGTGGCAGAATCTTACCCTCCTCAAATCCTCACTGTGTTCTCTGTTGAAAAAACGGACGTTACCCCAAGCCGTTCGGAGTGACCGTGCTTCATCCTTCTGGAATAAAGCGGCGAACGCCGGATGCAAAAAATGCATTCGGCGCTCGCCGCTTTTTGATGATTTTATGGACAAGAGAATGCGCGAGCTGCTCCTTTTCTCAGGTCGTTTTTTCTTTTGTCAGATTCAAGGTTTTCAAAAAATTATCGGAGAGAAGCTTTTCGGGTGACACCCCACGCAATTGCAGAGGGGAGACGGGATCGGTGATCCTTTCAAATACCATTTGACGGAGAACAGAAAGGAGAGAGGGCTCTATCCAATAGGAGAATTTTGTTTCGGGATGGTCCTTTTCAAATTTCTTTAATTCAAGGTACATATCAAGCCCGTCTGACGCATCGTGCCAAAGATCTGCAAACAGGTAATCCGCAGACAGTGCTCCCGGCTCCTTTTTCATGAATTCAAAGGCATCTGTCTCAAGGATCGTGATCTTTTCGCGGTTTGGAAATTGTGGGAGAAGATATTCCTTGAAAAGTGATATGACGTCCTTGTCTCGCTCAACGACCGTTACGCTTTCTACCTCACACTTTTCGGAGGCGTGAAAGGCAAAGTAGCCAAGCCCAAGTCCCAAAGTAACGACACGACCGTGGCTTTCCTTGATGGGGGCTTTCATCGTTTCCACCTCGTTCGGCGTTACGGTCATCCATTCAATGCCGTTTTCAAGAACTGCGGGGAAGAAGAACTCTTCATCGAAATAGCCGATCTGCGGGATCTCACAAAATTCCCGTGTCAGGATCGGATGATTGCAGACAAACGGTTGATACGGATGGTAGGAATGCTTGCAAAGCTCCCATTTACCAAGACGTACGGATGGGAAGTGCACTGTGCGGTTATAAAGATCCTCACGGTATGTGTCGGGGGAGAGCTTGTGCAATCCGGGAACGAAATAACGTTGCTCCAAACGTCTGTGCCAACGCTCCGCGGCTGTATCAAGTCCGCAGGCTGCACAAAGAAGGATACGGAATGCATCGTCTTGACTGACGTTGCATTCGTTTGCCAATTCGCTTACCGTATCTGCGGTAAGGAAGCGCGGATGATTGTTGATATATTCACTTAAAATACTTACAATGAGGTTGTTTTCCTGCATTGTTTTTTTGATTTCCGAGAGTGACAGCATAGTATACCTCCGTTTGATCCTTTTATAATTATACAATGCTTTTCTTTTTTGCGCAAGTCTTTTTTTGAAAAGATTGACTTTTGATTTCATATGTGCTAAAATTGTGATATCTTCTATAGAAAAGGAGCTTTTTATGGATATCAGCAAAATAGATCGTAATTTTAAAATTGAGCATCATATCGATGAAGAAAACGTTGTTCTTTATGACGTAAGAAGCGAACCGTTTGATCTTTACGGATTATACAATCCCACCGAGGAGGCAGATTTCAAGAGAATGCCGGATGAGATCGCAAAGAACGTCAACGAAGGGGTTGCGTCGCTGTATTTGAATACTGCGGGCGGGCGCGTGCGCTTTGCTACCGATTCACGTTACGTGGCGATCAAAGCGGAAATGCCTTCACTTACACATTTTTCGCATATGCCCTTTTCCGGAACCTCGGGCTTTGATCTGTATCTTGATGACCCCGTGAGTGATTCCACCCGTTACGTGAAGAGCTATTTTGCGGATATGAGAGCAACGGAAGGCTTTGAAGGAAAGGTTTCTTTTTCTGACCGCAAAATGCGTTATTTTACACTCAATTTTCCTACCTATAACTCTGTGAAAAATCTTTGGATCGGTCTTGAGGATGATGCAACGGTTGATCACGGACTTTCCTATAAGCCTCTTGCCCCTGTTGTTTACTACGGAAGCTCTATCACCCAAGGCGGATGCTCCTCACGTCCCGGGAATGCTTATCAGGCAATCGTGTCAAGACGCATGAATATGGATTTTCTTAACCTCGGCTTCTCCGGCTCCGGAAAAGGTGAAGATCTGATTCTTGATTATATGGCAGGCTTGAATATGTCCGTATTTGTATCGGATTACGACCATAATGCACCTACAGTGGAGCATTTGAAAAATACACACTGCAAGCTTTATGAAAAAATTCGCGCAGCACACCCCGATATCCCGTATATTATGTTGTCCAAGCCGGATTTCCTAGGCAACGTATTTCATAACAGCGAGCGGCGCGATGTGATCATTGATACCTTCCGTTATGCAAAAGAGCGCGGGGACAAAAACGTCTATTGGATCGACGGTGAAAGCATCTTCCGCGGTCCGTACGCACAGCTTTGTACGGTGGATGGCTGTCATCCTACCGATATTGGCTTTGCTCTGATGGCGGATGCTGTAGAGCATGAAATAAGAACGGCTTTTACGCAAAGATACCTTTGATCGTGTATTATTTACATACATCTTTGCAAAATGCGTATAGCTTTATGTTTTTATCTGTTGTATAATGAGCATATACTCAAGAAAGCGAGGATCTGATATATGCGCAGAGTGAAGATAGGCTTGATCCAAGTAGAGCAAAGAAGTGAGGAAGACTATGAAGTACGCACGAAAAAGCTTCTTGACGCAGCACGTGAGTGCTATCTTGAGGGCGCTGAGCTTGTGTTCTTTCCGGAGTCGTACCAACACGTTACGAATCGTGAGATTATTTACCGTCCGGAGGAGCTGCGCCTTTTAAATGCGGAATGGAAGGAAAGATGTGCAACTCTCTCTCGTGAGTTTGGTGCATATTTGGTACCGTGGGATTATGAGGTGGCAGAGGATGGAAGCATTTACAACGCCTCTTATATTCTTGACAGAGATGGGAAAGAGGTCGGCAGATTCCGCAAGGTACATCTGACTCACGGGGAGGAGATGAAGGGGATCTCGCACGGGATGGATTTTCCTGTGTTTAATCTTGATTTTGGCAAGGTCGGGATCATGATCTGCTTTGATAATTATTTTCCTGAATCCGCCCGCATTCTTGGGAATCGCGGTGCCGAGCTGGTGCTTTATCCGCTTTACGGCGACACTCTGATCCCTCAGTGGGAGCTGAAAATGCGTGCACGGGCGATCGATAACAGCATGTACGTTGCTTCCTGTCAGATCGGAGGAGATCTGCATAAGGCGTATACGGGTCTTGTTTCCCCGAACGGTGACGTGCTCTGCCGTCTTGAGTCGTATTCTTCTCATTTGGTTGTCGAGGTCGAGATGGGGAAAGAGGTAAAGACAGGCACCACGGGAATGGCGGGATATACAGAAAATCTTCGCGCCTATCTTGAGCGTTGCCACCGTCCCGATGCATACGCCGGGTTGCTGGAGATGACTCCTGTCAGAGAGTGGGAGGAGATCTTTCACGGAAAGGTACCGCCCGTGCTTACGAAAGAGGAATATCTGAAAAAGTAACAGGTGCAAAAAATCAGCGGCTGTCTCAACATTGAGGCACCCGCTGATTTTTTACTTGTTGAATTTGTTCTGTCTGAGGATCTCAAATGCCATCACCGTTGCGGCGCTTGCCGCAGAGAGTGAGCCGCGAAATTCTCTGCCATAGTCAATGCGCACGATTTTGTCGGCACTGTCAAGAAGGGTACGTGAGATACCGCGCTTTTCTCCTCCGACAACGAGAAGCACAGGGAGAGGGAAGTGCTCCTCATAAATAGAAACGGAATCGCGTATGCCTGCGCAGAGGACGGAATAATCTGCTTCCTTAAAGAGCTGCACAGCCGCCTCTCCCTCACACACGTATATGGGGAGAAGCTCTGAGGCGCCGGCTGAGGCTCTTGCGACCACACCGGCGGCGCTCATCCAGTTGCGAGGAGGCAGGACGACACCGGCAACGCCTGCGGCATAAAGTGAGCGCAGCGTGTATCCGAAATTATAGGGATCCTCAATGCCGTCAAGATAAACGTAAAAGGAATTTTTGAGAATGGAAGCCGCGTTGAGCGAGGGGATCGTTCTCTCGGTGCAAAGCGCTAAGATCCCGCCGTGTGTATTTCCTATGGAAAGCGAAGAGATCGTTTCACTGTCGGTGAATTCGATTTCAAAACCGAGCTCGTGCGATTTTGCTGTCAAAAAGCCGATCTCCGCTGCCTTGTTTTTCCTTTTTTCGCGGTCGATCAAGATCTTTTCAATGCGGCGATCGTTATCTGCTTGGCTGTTGAGGAGCGCCGAAATTGAGGTCATCCCCTCAAGTATGCTTGAATTTGTGAATTTTTGTTCTTCCTTGATCATATTGTAAGAGTGCCTTTCCTGGTTTGATTCTGCCGTTGCTTTTTGGAGAGTGCGGCAGAGATTTTACCAACACATTTCCTTTTTGCTTCTAAAGCTTTCTACCTTTTCATAAAATGGAGTATGGAGATTTCTTTTTGAAGGAAGGGAGAAGCTATGATATCCGATTGGAACAACAGAGAACGGTGTGTGGTTTTGGGAGAATATCTTGTTGAAAACGGAGCCACTGTCAGAAGTGCCGCACGCGCCTTCGGCGTCAGCAAAAGCACAGTACATAAGGACGTGACGCAAAACTTAAAGGCGGTCAACAAGGGGCTTTATCTTGAGGTGCAGGCGTTACTTCTGAAGAATAAGCGGGAGCGCCATCTGCGAGGCGGGGAAGCGACGAGGCTTAAATACGAAAAAAGTGCGGGACGCTGACGTTATTTCCAAAGTGCCTTATTACGCTTCATAAGGAAGCTGTATTCGGAGGGAGAAAGTACCTCTTTTGCAAGCTCAAGATAGTAATCGTACTCATAATGCAACAGCTTTTCAACAGAATTTGAGGCAGTCCCGAGAAGCACGGTGGCTCCTCTTTGCAGCAGTGTCGAGATCATGCGTGCCGACGATGGATTCGCAAACGCCTTGTAGTTGAATTGATATGCGGCATCGGGAATACGCAAAAGCCTTTCGGTGACGTCGAGGGGATATAGGATCGGATACAATTCAAAGGAAAGAAACAAAGGCTTCATGTGACGCTTATAGAGCAGATGATTCAGCTCCTTGTCCATCCAGTCAGTATAGCTTTCAAGCGGCAATACGATCGGCAAAAGTGAATCCGCCGTCGCCGTAAGACGATTGAGCTCCGCAACCTCCGAAAGATGCGGGGTCAGTCGCACGGCGGCGGTGTAATTGATTTTGAAGGAGGCAGGCAAGCTTTCCCTGAGACTGCTCAGAAAACGCTCCCTTTGAATGCGAAAGGATGCAAGGGAGGAGGTGCTTGGATCGTACTCCGTCATAAAGCAAAAACGCTTGATCGCAAAGCGCTCGTGCATCAAAAGAAGAGAATCGGAAAGCGCCGTGTGATGCTCGTGCGTATGTAGCTTACAATTCCAATCTGTACAGGGGTTCATTTTTTTGCGTGTTATTTTGTGTGGTTGATGATCCGTGCAATCAGAGGTCTGTGTACCTTCATGGCTCCCACCGGGCAGAATTCCTGGCAGCAGAAGCAGGTGATACAGTGCTCCCGATCGATCACGGGACGGTTGTTTTTCATAACGATTGCGTGCGCCGGGCAGATCTCGGCGCATTTTTTACAGCCGATACAAAGCTTGTTTTTTGGTCTCGGCTCTGCGCGGAGAGCACTTTTTACAAACATTGCCGCAAATTTTCCGTGACCTTCGAATTGCAAACTGCGGCGAACGTGGATGTTTTTATAATCTGTGACGGAAAGCTCGGAAAGAGATCCCGAAATTTTCAGATCTTCAACATCGGCGGGGATCCATCCCAGCTCGTTGGCAACCTGCAGCGTGGGGACGTCCTTGACGCCAAGACCGATCAAGTGCGCGCAGGCGAGATCTAATTCGTGAGGGGAAGCAGAGGCAAGAAGGGCGCCGATCTTTCGAGGCGTACCCTGCGTCGGACCGTTGCCTTCCATGCCCATAACGGCATCGGCAAGGCAAAGCTTGACCTTGGAGGAAAAGTAGGAATTGAGATCAAGGATCATAGATGCGAAGTCCTTGTGATCGGGATAGCGAAAGTGATATTCCGGCTTGAAGGTGCCGGGAACAACACCGAACATGTTTTTTGCGGAGGCACTCATTCCCATCATTCCGTGCGTCTTCAGCTTACAGAAATTGATGATGGCATCTGCTTCGTCAAGATATGCTGTATACGCAAAATCATGCGCAACAAGCGCATCGGGATAATGCGCTTCGCGTGTTGCAAAGGATTGGTTCAGCTGTGCTCCCGCACGTTCTGCGTCTTTCATTCCCGTTGCGGAATAGATACGGTTGACAACTGCGGAGGTATAAAGTCCTCCGGGGCTGTCTCCGATGACGACCTCTGCGCCGCGCGCCTTGAGCATCCTTACAAGCGCACAAAGAAGTGCGGGATGCGTTGTTGCCGCGGCATCCGGCTTCATCATGGAAACAAGATTTGCCTTGATCGCGATCTTCATTCCGACACTTACCCAGTCAAGCCCGCCCAAGGGAGCAAGAAGCTTTTCAAGCGCTGTTCTGACACAGGTCTCCTCATAAGAATCACACGGAACCACAGATACGTTGAACATAGAGATATCCTTTCGGCGGAATTTGTTTCATCCCCTTTATCATACCACAAATTCCGCCGTTTTGCAATCCCTTTTCCTCAAAGGAGGATCGGAAAAGTGAAAAGGGCTTCGCGGATTTCCGCGTAAATATGGGAAAGGGAGGTGAAGGGAAGCGGATTGTTGCCTTTTCCGCATTCCAAAGTGAAGGAGGGAAGATTCATTTTTTCGGTGCACCAGTCCGAAAGACCGCCGAAAGAGGCGCTTCCCACAGGGGGGTTCAGTGCATATCCCGTCATGCGGGAGAGCCGTGCTGCGATTTGCTCGCTTTTTTTCGGACGCATCCCCTCTTTTCCAAAAAAGATCTCTCGCCCTTGTGTATGAAGCGTCATAACCCCCAAAAGATCCTCGTGATAACGGATGAAGTTGCAAAGCAAACGTACCTCCGGCTCGCTTTCGGGGGCGCTTCCGCTGTAGCGTGTGGGGGAAGGGGCGCCGGGCGCTTCCGGCTCCGTGTATTTCTCAAACCCTGCGTCATAGTTGTGGTTGAGATCGACGCCACGTGCGTTTGCTTGCCAACGTGAAAAATCGTGGCTTCCGCCGTTTATTTCAAGAAGTCGCTCGTACAATGGGTTTTCCTCGCGTATGCCGTGGATCTGATACTCCGTCCCGTCTGGGTTGAGCATGGGAATGATGTATATCGTGTGGGTATTGAAAATGCTTTTGCAGTGCAGATGTCCCACGTAACCGTCTCTCTCTACCGTGTGGCAGAATTCCCCCAGAAATCTTGAAAGCAAAGCCGAGGTGATCCATTCCATGGCGTGATGCGTACCGACGTAGAGCAGCTTTCTGCGTCCGCAGCCAAGCTTGATTTGGGGAATTGCACGGTCAAGCACGGAAGTGCCGAGATAGGACAGCTCCAAAAAAGGATAGCGGCTCTCCAGAAAATACAGATGCTCCATCAACTGCGCGTAATCAAACGGGATGCTTGTATCAAGGAGCATATTTCTTTTTTGATTCATTTTGAACGCCTCCCTCATGTTTTTATATCATCTTATGCGAAAAGAAAGAAATATTTACAATTAGGTCAGGATTTTTGGCTCTTCACATGTTATAATGTAAGGAGAATAAAAGAAGGGAGACTCTCATGATCTCTTTGTTTGACCAGATGCGAAAGACGAAGCTTCTTAAGCATTATATTGTTTTTTTATCAGCGATCATCCTGTTTCACTCGGTGCTTTACTATCCGCTCTATCTTTTTCTTGACAGCAACGTTCTTTGGAGAAATTCGATCGTATATCTTTTGCTGACAGAGATCGCGGAGCCATTGGCAGGGTATCTCTATTTCTGGGGAAGCTTTGCTTATATCCTTTACGTCGGGGTTCGCTTTTCCTTCAAGAGTACGCTTCCTTTTCTTATCGTGTATTCTGTGGGCACGGTTTTGCGTTACGCCATCCAGAACGTCTGCTTTATTGTAATGATGGGATTTCCGCTTTGGACGAACAGTCTGCGTATATTTGATCTTGTTTTCAGTATCGTCATGGATCTGGTCATCCTCGGCTTTGCGATGCTGCTTTTGAATTTGGTGTTCAAGAGCAAACGCAAGAGCAGTGAAGGAGAGGGGCTGATCGATACGTACATGCCCTTTGAGCGCTTCTTCCACTTGTCAAACCCTTTGCAAAAAACAGCGTTTCTTATGGCGCTTCTTCCGTCTGCTGCGCGCTTGATCAGCCGCGGATACTACGATATCAGATTGATCCTTGCAGGACAGGTTCCCACGGGAGTCGCAGAAATCTTTTTGATGATCACGTATTATATCACCGATGTTCTGACGGCAATTGTCGGTTTCTTGATCATCGTGATGATGCTTTCCTCCTTCCGCCTCTCGGAGGTAAAAGCGCACATGGAAAATGATGAAAAATAGAAGAATGCGAATGAGGATCGGCGCTGCGGCATCGATCTTCATTTTTTTCTTGAAAAATTCTTTTCTTTAGCACTCAATTTGGATATTTACAAAAAGTTCATAAGTTTATCGAAAAAAAGCCTTGACAAAACACAAGAAAAGTGGTAAATTTGTATCGTGATTTAGCACTCTTGCGTTTTGAGTGCTAAAAACGAGTTGAAAAGTGTGCAGAAAGGAGCAAATCGGGTATGGCAACCGAAAAAGGCGGATTGACAGAGCGAAAAAAGCAAATATTAAAAGCGATCGTCGATGCGCACATTGAAGGCGGAGAACCGGTCGGCTCCAAGTATATTTTGCAAAATCAGCAGTTGAACTGCTCCTCTGCTACCATTCGTAACGAAATGGCGGAGCTTGAGGACATGGGGTATCTTGAGCAGCCTCATGCATCGGCGGGACGCGTGCCGAGTGAGCTCGGTTATCGTTTTTACGTTGATTCTCTGATCGAAAAGTATGCGATGACCACCAACGAGATCGCACAGATCAATGCGCTGCTCAAAATCAAAATGGGTGAGCTTGATCAGATCCTGCTTGCGGCATCCAATCTTGCCTCCAGCATGACCAACTATACGGGAATTGCGATCAAGCCCCGCGTCAGCTCGGTTCACATTAAAAAATTTGACACCATTTATCTTGATCCCGATCATTATATTCTTGTAGCGGTCGATTCACTCGGAAACGTAAAGAGCAAGCACCTTCATTCGCAGACTCCGATTTTCAATCAGAATGCGGTTTCGAAGCTTGCACACGCACTGAACGAGTGTATGACAGGACTTGCGGCACACGAGATCACGCTTCCGACTATGATAAAGCTGGAGTCACAGATGGGAAGCGACGGATATATGGTGAACGACGTTATCAAGGTCATCTACGATCTGCTCAGTGAATTGGATGACGGCGAGATGAGAGTCAGCGGGCTTGACAGGTTGCTTCAATATCCGGAATATAGCGACGTATCCCAATTGCAAGCACTTCTTGGAACGCTTGAAAAAAAGGAAGATATTCTCAATCTGGTTTCGCAAACCGAGAGCGAGGATATCAACGTTGTCATCGGCTCTGAGAGCCAGGTAAAGGTGATGAACAACTCTGCGTTGGTCTTCAAGCCCATCGTAAAGGACGGAAAGACCCTGGGAGCCATCGGTGTCATCGGTCCGCGTCGTATGGATTACGCGCGGGTGTTGGCAACGCTTGAGGAGCTGAGCGGAAACATTTCCAATCTGATCCATACAAATAAACAGTTGAACGGAGGAGAATCCGATGTCGGAGAATAAAAACACGGCAGAAGAGATCGTGGAAGAAATCGTGGAAGAGGTCGCGGAGGAGGTCGTGGAGACCGAAGCCGTAGAAACGAAGCCCGAAAAGAAGAAGGTAAAAAAGCTGGAAGCTGAGATTGCGGATCTGAAAAAGCAATTGGAGGCAAGGGGCGCCGAGTGTGACGCCGCCAACGACAAATATATGCGCATGATGGCGGAATACGATAATTTCCGCAAGAGAAGCGCTAAGGAAAAGGACGGGATCTACGCCGATGCATACAGTGACTGCATTGCCAATCTGCTTCCGATCCTTGACAACCTCGAAAGAGCGGGGAAGTCCGATAATTACGAGGCGGTTGCGAAGGGCCTTGAATTGACCGTCAAGGCGTTCGATGACGCACTGCAGAAGATGGGTGTGACCGAGATCGAAACCCAGAGCTTCGACCCCAACCTTCACAATGCAGTGATGCATATCGAGGATGACCAATACGGTGAGAATGAGATCGTCGAGGTCTTCCAAAGAGGTTATTGCAAGGGCGACAAGGTGATCCGCTACGCAATGGTAAAGGTCGCAAACTGATCGCCGAACGTTTTGCTGATTATAATTTTGATTTATTATATTTTGGAGGATTTTTATCATGGGAAAAATTATTGGAATCGATCTTGGTACAACCAACTCCTGCGTTGCGGTTTATGAGGGCTCCGAGCCTATCGTGATCCCTAATCCCGAAGGTGCGAGAACTACGCCCTCGGTCGTTGCGTTTTCCAAGACGGGCGAAAGAATGGTTGGACAGGTCGCAAAGAGACAGGCAATCACAAACCCCGACCGTACGATCATTTCCATCAAGAGAGAAATGGGTACGGGCTACAAGAAGACAATCGATGACAAGTCCTACACCCCTCAGGAGTTTTCCGCAATGATTCTGCAGAAGCTGAAAGCAGATGCAGAGAGCTATCTCGGAACGAGCGTCAATCAGGCAGTTATCACCGTTCCTGCGTACTTCTCCGACTCACAGCGTCAGGCAACCAAGGACGCAGGTAAGATCGCAGGGCTTGAGGTTCTTCGTATCATTAACGAGCCGACAGCAGCCGCGCTTGCTTACGGTATGGATAAGGAAGCTAACCAGAAGATCATGGTCTTCGACCTTGGCGGCGGTACGTTCGACGTGTCTCTTCTTGAGATTTCCGACGGTGTCTTTGAGGTGCTTGCAACCAACGGCGATACGCGTCTTGGCGGTGATGACTTTGACCAGAGAATCATCGACTGGATGGCAGACCTTTTCCAGAAGGAAAACGGCGTAGATCTTCGCAAGGACAAAATGGTGCTTCAGAGACTTCGCGATGCTGCGGAGAAGGCAAAGATCGAGCTTTCCGGTATGGCATCCACCTCTATCAATCTCCCCTTCATCACCGCGACGGCGGCAGGGCCTCTCCACTTTGAGGCTACGCTTACCCGTGCGGAGTTTGACCGTATCACCGCAGACCTTGTTGAGAGAACTATGATTCCCACCAAGAAGGCGCTCGCCGATGCGGGTCTCAGTGTAGGTCAGATCGATAAGGTACTCCTTGTCGGTGGTTCCACAAGAATTCCCGCAGTCCAGGAAGCCGTTAAGAAGTTTATGGGCAAGGAGCCCTTCAAGGGGATCAATCCCGATGAGTGTGTCGCAATCGGTGCGGCGATCCAGGGCGGCGTTCTCGGCGGTGAGGTCAAGGATCTGTTGCTCCTTGACGTAACGCCTCTTTCCCTCGGTATCGAGACCCTTGGCGGTGTATTCAATCGCATCATCGAGCGCAATACCACCATCCCCGTGAAGAAGAGCCAGATCTATTCCACCGCTGCTGACGGACAGAGCTCCGTTGAGATCCACGTATTGCAGGGTGAGCGCGAGATGGCTGCCAACAACACCACGCTCGGACGCTTCATCCTTGACGGTATCACTCCCGCTCCCAGAGGTATTCCTCAGATCGAGGTTACCTTCGACATTGATGCAAACGGCATTGTAAACGTTACCGCACAGGATAAGGGTACGGGTAAG
>SVSZ01000001.1 GCA_015064025.1 Oscillospiraceae bacterium
TGAAAGAAAGCACGAGGAGAGATACCGTGCCCTGCTTCACAACGTAGAGACCGCCGCTGTATTCGCAAAGAGTGAGGTTAAGGTATGGGAGTGCCGCAACTGCGGACACATCGTGGTCGGCACCAAGGCCCCCGAGGTTTGCCCCACCTGTAATCATCCTCAGAGCTATTTTGAGATCCACGCGGAAAATTATTGATCATGCATTCAAAAAGCCCGTCCTGACGACAAGGTCAGGGCGGGCTTTGGATTTACTCAATCCAATACAATACGAAAATGTATTCAACGCCTTTTCACGGTTGCATTGATCAACACGTAGATACCGACAAGGATCACGACCGTCCCGCCCAGTATCAGATACATCGTTTCGGGGGTTACGGGGTTATCAAAGAAATAAAGATTGCAATCCAGGACGTCCTTGAGCTCTTCAATGACCTCGGAGGGCATCCCCTCCTCTTTCATCTCTGCAAGAGCCCCACGCATGGCGTGATTACGGACAAGAGAGGTACCGTAGGTTCCCGGCAAAAAGGAGATCACACGCTGAAGTCCCTCACCAAAGGAGGAGATTGGCATGTACGCACCGCAGATGAATCCGTAGCCGGAGCTGACGATCGTTCCCACCGCAGAGATCTGCCCTTGTGTGGAGAGGAAGAAATTGACGATCGAGGAAAGCGCCGTACCGAAGAGCACCAGAAGAAGGATATCCAAAAGAAGTAAAAACACGTCGGCAACCGACATATACCATCCCACAACAGCAACGTATGCAAGGCAAAGCCCTAAGGCAATGAGGCAGATAAGCATTGTGGAGATCAGCGTGGCGACGTAATAGCTCATGGAAAGAACTGCGGGACGCACGGGAGAGATACAAAGATCCTTCCGCGTTCCGTTCGCTCTGTCCTGCACCATCAGAAAATTGGAGCAAAAGGCAACGGTCACGCAGGACACGGCAAGAATAGAAGAAATGAGCTGACCGCCGACCAGACCTTCAATAACGCTCTCCGAAAGCTTTACTGTGGTGGGAAGGTTTGACGTAAAGCTGTCACGGTAGACGTTTCCAAGGAAGCTTGC
The DNA here is from genome assembly GCA_015064025.1 of Oscillospiraceae bacterium. GTDB lineage: Bacteria > Bacillota > Clostridia > Oscillospirales > CAG-272 > UMGS1865. Next base: position 1,066 of record SVSZ01000001.1, read on the forward strand.
ATACAAAACCAACAGGATCGCCGGGGTAATGAGTGCGGTAAAGAACATTCCCTTGTCCTTGAAAAAGAGCTTGACATTTCGTTTGATCAGAATCAATGAAGCTTGCATTTTCTCCCCCTCACTTTTCCGCGCTTTCTTCGCGCAAGGTTTTGCCCGTGACCGACAGGAAGACATCGTCCATCTTTCCCTTTGTAATCTCGTAATCCTCAAACAACTCGGGATGGCGAAGGATCAAATCCGTTGCCGCCCGTGTATTCGGAACCACGAGACGGTAAGCATCACGTATTTTTTCGTACCCTACACCAAGCATCCTGACCTGTTCTTCATCGATGCCGTAAACGGTAATGAAGTCACCCGTATAGGTGTTCTTCAGTTCGAGCGGTGTTCCCTCGGCACAGATGCTTCCGCTGTCAAGGATCACCACAAAATCCGCATCCGCCGCCTCTTCCATATAATGCGTGGTCAGAAAGACCGTCAAGCCCTCTTCACGGCGAAGCGTGGCAATGACGTTCCAAAGCGTTTTTCTTGTCTGCGGATCAAGCCCCGTGGTCGGCTCGTCCAGGATCAGAAGCTTGGGACGGTGCAAAAGCGCACGTGCAATATCAATGCGTCTTCTCTGTCCGCCCGATAGCTTTCCGACGGTACGCCGCTCAAGACCTCCAAGATCCAAAAGGCCGGACAATTCCTCAAGCCGCGCCTCAAACGCCTTGCCCGTGATCCCGTAAAGAGATGCGCGGCTTTCAAGATTGTCGCGCACCGACAGAGCACTGTCCAACACAGAGCTTTGAAACACTACGCCGATCTCGCGCTTGATCCTCATCGCCTCCCGATCAAGCTCCATACCGTCGATCCGTACGCTTCCACTGTCCTTTTGCAGCTCGCCGCAGATGATGTTGATGGTGGTAGACTTCCCCGCACCGTTGACGCCGAGAAACGCGAAAAGCTCCCCCTCTCTGACGGAAAAGCTCAAATCCCTCACGGCATGCACATCGCCGAAGCTTTTGTTCAGCCGATCGATCTCTATCATATTTTTCATAGATTACCTCCAAAGGTCTCTTTGCCTCTTTATAACATGCAATCTTCAAAAATGCAAGTGTTTTTCACCAATCGGTACTTTTTTTGCACTGTTCGGATAGGAGCTCGGCAGATTTATGCGAGAAGCGTCGAATGTGAAGCCCTACCCGTTTTTCTTATCCGATATCCCGTTTGTGATCAGCAGAACTAACGGAAACAGAACTCCGCCTGCCACAAAAAGGATCCATGAAACGTGCCATGCACCTCCCAAAAAGCTCCATGCAAGGTAAGCAAGCGTGATCAGTCCCCAATATGCGGAACCGACCGCCTCCGCAAGCGGTGTTCTTTTTTTCTCCTTTGGAGAAAACTCCCCTTCCTGCAAAAGCTTTTCCATGCTCGCATTTTGCACGCCCGCAAGGATAAAGAAAACAACGCCGATTCCCGCCACTGCCAAGGTAACCCCCAGCATGATCACGCAAAGAAGCTCGTTTTCGGCAAAAGCGGACACGATAAGAGGTACGGGAGAGAACACACAAATACAGGTACCGAGAAGATTAAAAAGCACATAGGTGTCCCGAAAGGTACGTTTTCTCTCCTCCACCATGGCTCGCACACCGTGGGAGAGAGAGAACGGAACGTTCTTTTCAAGAAATTCATACGGTGCGTTTTGAAAGCCGCACAAAGCGAACATGGGAACGGCACACAGAACAAAGGCAAAGAGAGTCCCAAGTCCGATCGCCCCCGCCATTGCCTCACTCAAAAAAGAACCTCCAAGCTCCGAGACGCCTCCCAGGATCAGCAGCGTGATGGGGGAGAGGATGCATAGAAAGGTTGCCAGCGCAATCTTCACGGAAGCCCGCTTCCGAAGCTCCAGATAAGCTTCTGCCATCTCTGCCGAAACGTATCTTCTCTCCTCCCCCGTATCGCGCACGGAAGCGTCCGTCTCTCGGGGGTCCCTTAGAAGATAGTCCGTGCTCACGTCAAATATCTCACTCAGCATCACGATCCTTTCGGTATCGGGAAGAGCCTGACCGCTCTCCCACTTGGACACCGCTTGCCGCGAGACGTTCATTCGCTCCGCAAGCTCTTCCTGCGACCATGCATTCTTTTTTCTCAGCATGACGATCTTCTCTGCTATACTCATATCCGTTCACCTCACGTAAAGTCGGGGGCATCCCCGTATACCGTATTGTAGCACAACCGCAGGAAAACGTCTACCATTTTGCCCTTTCAATTTGTCAACCGCAGGTTGCGCGTTCGATTTCGTATTACGCATCAACCTCGATCTGAACCGCACGCATCGCATCCAGTGCCGTTCGGTGGCTCTCCTCGGAAACACCTGCACAGGCGGCAGCATCGACAGTGATCCTCACCTCCGGGAACGCTGCCTTGAGCAACATCGCGTTAGAAATCACACAAATATCCGTACACAGTCCGCAGAGCTCGATCCCGTCGATGTCCTCACCGTAAGAACGAATCACTCCGGGAAGCTCGATGCTTCCAAAGGTCACCTTATCGACGGTTTTTTGGGCGTACGGGAGCAACTCCTTACAGATCTGCCAGCCGTCGCTGTCCTTGACGCAATGTTCCACGGGAAGCTTGCGTCCCTCCTGCGTCAAAAGATAATCCGCTCCGTGTGTATCGCGCGTAAAGATCACTGTACCGTCAAAACGCTTTACCTTTTCGAGAACGTAAGGAACGATTGCCTGCGCCATGGCACTGCCGAGACTGCCCGAAATAAAATCCACCTGCATATCTACAACGATCAAAAATTTCATGTGTCTTCTCCTTATTTTTTCAAGCTCTCAAACCACTCAGCAAACGCTTTCGTATGCATTTCGGACACATAATTTGTGTCATGCGTCAAAAGCTCCAGCATACGGCGGTCATCCTCGGTGGGATCCTTCTTCCCCGCCACGCTTTTTGTCAGTGCACCGATCATAAATTTGTTGATCCCTTTGAGCTTTTTACGGTCGATTCCACCCTGCATGGTGAAAAGAGGTACGTCCTCGGGAAGCGAGATCGCCGCCCGCACCTCCTCCAAAAGAGCCCCCGTATCGCAAAGCCCCACGCCGCAAACGGCACGGACCGAAAAGCGCTTCGCGGCTTTCTTGTATCCTTTAACGCTGTTGGCAAACAGCCAACCCATATAAACGATCTCTGTCCCGCGAGGAAGCACGGTCAGTGCTTCGTCGAGGAAGAACACGGGAAGTCCCGTTTGTTTTCCAAGGATCTTTGCGTACTGTGCAGTGTGTCCCGTGTTGGACGTATAAACGATTGCTTTCATGCGTTTCTCCTTTTCTGCTTTGGTTTCATGAAAAGTATACCACTTTTTTTGCATTTTGTCAATTTTTACGCATCAAAAGCAAAAATAAGTGATGAAATACAAGAATTTGCAAAAAAGACTTGAAAAAAGACAAAACTTCATATATAATGATAAGTGGCACTTTGATTTCGTGCCTGTCTCAAAAAAGGAGGACGTTCCGATGAGTTCCGAAAATCAAACCGCGATCCAAAAGGAAAACGCGGACGCGAAAAAGATCCTGCGTGAGGTCTATGATATTTTAAGTGAAAAGGGCTACAATCCAATCACGCAGATCGTGGGATATTTGCTTTCCGAGGACCCGACCTATATCACCAACTGTAACAATGCGCGCGCGCTGATCCGTCGTGTTGACCGCGACGTTCTGATGTGCGAGCTGGTGAAGAGCTATCTGTCTCTGGATGAATAAAACGATGCCCGGGACCGAAATCATTTCCCTTCAAGAATCCCATATCTTCAAAATGCCCGAGGCAACCGTGCTTTGCCTCGGCAATTTTGACGGCGTTCACGTGGCGCACCGCACGCTTTTGAGAAAAGCCAAACAGATCAGAGACACGCGTTTTCCGCACGCAGCATGCGGTGTACTTTGCTTTCACGGACTTTCCTCCGATTTTTTGCAAGGTACCCCTGTCCCCCATCTCTCCGATGAAGGCGCACGACTTGACGCATTTCGGGAGGAGGGGATGGATTTTGCGGTGCTTTGTGACTTCCCCACCGTCCAACACATGAGTGCGGAGCAATTCATCGACCGCATTCTGCTTGACGAATGCCATTGCGTTGCCACAGTCTGCGGCTTCAATTACCGCTTCGGGGAATACGGAGCGGGCACTCCCGAAACGCTTGAAGCGCATTTTGGCAACGCCGCACATACAGAGCCCGCGTTTATGCTTGACGGCGCGCCCGTCAGCTCCACGCGCATCCGCACGTGTCTGCTTGAGGGTGACGCAAAAACAGCCGCCACACTTCTCTCTCACCCTTACCGTTTCGTCTCCCCCGTGCTCCACGGCAAAAAGCTCGGACGCACCATCGGGATCCCCACGGTCAATCAAGTCATCCCCCGCAGTCTCCTCGTACCTCGCCACGGCGTCTATATTACCGATTGCAAAATCGGAGATCGAGTCCTTCGCGGTGTCACGAACGTAGGCGTGCACCCGACGGTGGATGAAAACGCCCCCGTCAATTGCGAGACCTATCTTCTTGATTTTCACGAAGAAATATACGGTGAGGAGATCGAGCTCTCCTTTTTGCGCTATCTGCGTCCCGAGGAGAAATTTTCTACGCTTGAGGCGCTTCGGTCACGCATTGCGCTTGATATTGAGGAAGCGCGAAATTACAAATAAAAACAAATGCAGAGGAGGAATCGCAAGTGAAAAAGCAGCTTATACTTCGCACGCTTGTCTTTTGCCTCTGCCTTTTTATGCTCTTCTCCGCCGCAAGCCCTCTCGCATTCGCCCAAGAGGAAGAATCCCCCCCCTCCATGGAGGAGGTAAGTGCCGCGTATCTTTACCATCTTGAACGCGGCACGGCAGTCGCGCAAAAGAATGCGGACACCCCCGTGGGAGCCGGCTCTACCGTCAAGATCATGGCAGGTCTTCTTTTGTGCGAGGAGCTTTCCTCAAGACTGGAGACAAGAATCGAGATCACCGAGGAGCTGATGGCAGAGGTTCCTCTCTCCCCCGGCTTTAGTCTGAAGATCGCGGTCGGAGACGTCTTTACCGCCGAACAGCTTCTTTACACAGCGCTTTGCGGTAGCTACAACGATGCCTACTATCTGCTTGCTGCATATACCTTCGGCTCGGTGGATGCCATGCTTCAGAAAATGAATCAAAGAGCGAGAGATCTGGAAACGGAGCACACCTTTTACCGCGACGTCACAGGCATTCAAAGCGGCTCTCAGACAACCGCCTGTGAGCTTGCGCGCATCGCGACTGAGGCATACGAAAACAAGCTTTATATGAAGCTTTGCGACACCGATGCTTACATGCTCAAATCAAAAAACATCTCGCGCACCGTCTACAACCGAAACGCACTGATCTCCACGCAGGGCGGCACCGTTACAAAATACTATGACAAAAACTGTTACGGCATGAGTGCGGGAAGCACCCCCACGGACGGAAACTGTGTCGTTACAGCCGCAAAGCACGAGACCGAAACCTATCTCTGTATCACGCTGGGCGGCAATGAAACGGAAGCGTACGAATACGGTTACGTTGTCGTCAAACGCCTGATCGATTGGGTGTTTGATACCTATTCCTACGTAGAGGTCATTTCCGCGGACAAGGACGTATGGAGGATCCCCGTCACGGTCTCCGAGCTTGTCAGTGAAATCCCCTTGCGGACTCACGAATCCTTCTCGGCTTACATCCCCAAGGGAACAGACGTTGAAAAGGAGATCACCTACAGCATCCGACTGGAGAGCGAAACACTCGAAGCCCCTGTAGAAAAGGACACCTTCGTCGGCTACGTAGCGATCGTTTATCAAGGAAAAACCCTCAAAACACTTCCCCTTTACACCACGGAGGAAGCGGAAAGAAGTAGCTTCATCGGCACTATAAAGCTCATGCAAGAATTGCTCGGAAACCGCGCCTCTCTTGCGGGCATCCTCTTTTTCTGTGCGGCACTCACCGCATGGATCGTAACGGAGGTGACGCTCTCACGCAAAAGACGGCGCCGCTGGGATAAATATTTCAGCGACAAGATGACTTGAAAAAATCCATAACAAAAAGCGTTCACGCCTCGGTTCTTACCTTGGCGCGAACGCTTTTTCTGTGGATTTTTTGGGTAGCTCAAATGACAAGTCTCAATACAGGCACCACCCCGGGTTTGTCGGAAGTGATAACCTCTCGAGAAGTAGCCCCGTTGTTGCCGACCACAGTCACCATTTGAGAAGAATCCTCCATAGGTGAACGAAGCCACCAAACTCCGTTACCGGTTTTACCGGTGAGCTTACTTGTATACGCTCCCTGTGACTGCGCGTAATCGGTGGACTTTTTCATTCTTGCAGCGTCAGTCCCCGACGCATCAGAGGAAAAGCCATAGTCACCATAGATCACATCCTGATGGGAAAGCAGGAATATCTTATCCTCCGTAGCTTCGCAAACGTAGGAATTTGAAATGCTGCCTGTACTTGTTATGCTGTTGTCTACCAAAGTTGTAAGTATGACCTTTTGCTGGAGACTGTCAAAGGCTGTATTCATGAAGGTCTCGTTGAGCCATTTCCTTATCGTACTGTAGGCATAATTGGAAGCATACGTATTGCTCGGCACTCCGTTTGAGGAATTATAAGATTCGTTCCCCACGGAAGAAGATACATTCTGGTACGCCTGCGCATCTATGATCATATCACAAATGACCAGTGCTGTGCCATTGGCGGTATCCTCACTAAGGATCGTCCAAGCAATCGGCTCATATTTGAACCAGTAGACCGTACTTTTAGAATAACCGTTTTCCGTCTGGGTCAGATTACGGGCGGAGGTGAAATACACACCTCGGTAGCGCTCTCCTCCCTCTGACACGTCAATATACCACATAAAGTTACTGACACTGCCGTTCAGATAATAGCCGTACGACGTCCATGCTCGCGAATTCGAGCTTGATGGAAGTGTACCTGCTTTGGTTGTAAGGGACCTGATCAGATCCCTATCGGTCACCTTACTTTGCGGATAGGTTCCGAAGTAGACGGTATTGCCGTCACGCTTCAATCCGCAAACCGTGCAAATCCCCTCCACATAGTCGTGCTCATGTACGTCATTCGCAACCGACAGAGATGTGCCGCATACATCGCACGTTCCGTCCGAATCCAAATCGGCACATTCGCTGATTTTATCGCCACAATAATCGCAGATATGATTCTTATCATTGTCGGCACAATCACAAAGCTTGATCCGCAACGCAGGCACAACGCCGATAGCGGTTAAGTAAACATTGCCTGTTTTGTTGACATAGCCGTTGGTTGCAACGTTGCGTACGTTCGTCCCGTTTGTATTATAAGGAGAACGGAGCCACCATTGACCGTAACCGTTTACACACATTGTTCCCTGTGCCTGTGCGTAATCGGTAGCTTTTCTGGACAAATTGTAAGCGATGTCTGCAGCTTCCAAGGCAGAGATCAGGAAGATCCGATCCTCGGTGTTTTCGCATGCGTGGGAATTCGCGCTGTATCCCGTGCTTGCCACACTGTTATCCACCGTCGTCACGAGAATGAGCGATGCTTGCAGCTCGTTAAAGGCGGTCTCCATAAAGGTCTCGTTGAGCCACGTTCTTATCGTGCTGTACGCGTAATTGTTGGGATCCACCGTTTTTCCGCCCACCGTTCTCGTACCGCTGTCGGTGAGATAATACTCTTGCGAATCTATGATCATGTCGCACAGGATCATTGCAGTACCTTCGAAGGTGTCCTCGGAAACGATCTTCCAGGAGATCGGCTCATACTTAAACCAATACACCGTGCTTGTAAAATAACCGTTCTCATACTGATACGTGGTGGATTCCGAAGAGGCAGCCACCGTATACCACGGACGGTAAGACGAGAAATATACTCCTCGATACTTCTCTCCGCCCTCTTCAACGTCAATATACCACATAAAATTGCTGACGTTGCTGTTGATATAATAGCCGTAAGACGTCCACGCCTGCGAATTACTCTCTGTCGGAAGCGTCCCTGCTTTGGAATTGAGTGTACTCTTCAAGGCATCATCCGTTACCTCACTCTGCGGATAGGAGCCAAAAGTGATCTTGTTACCGTTACGGTCGTACGGACGCTTGACACTGCAAAGCGTACAATAACCGTTTTCGTAAGTATGCCGCGTGAATTCTTCGCACTCTTCACAAATGTGATCCTTATTTGCATCAACACACTCTGTGATCACTGTGCCGCACACATCACAAGCATGATCGTGATCAGCGTCGGTACAATTACAAAGTCTGATCTGCAATGCAGGCACCACTCCAAGGCCTGCATTAAGCGAAGCGCTGGAAACCGTACCGTTGGGTTCTATGTTGCGCACGAAGCCGGCTTCACTGTTACCGGGTGAGCGGAGGAACCACCATACGTTTCCGTCGCTTGTATTCACATGTACGCCCTGTGCCTTTGCATAATCGGTAGCCGCTTTCCCCTGTGCGACAGCGCTGCCATTTGCTTCCTTGTAAGACAGCAGGAATATCTTATCGTGCGTATCCTCACATGCATAGGAATTTGTGGCAGTTCCGGTGCTTGCCGCACTGTTATCTACCGTCGTTGTGAGAATGTGCGATGCTTGCGCCTCATCAAAGGCGGTTCCTATAAAGCTTTCGTTAAGCCATGCTCTTACCGCGCTGTGCGCATAGTTGTTGGGATACACCGTTTCTCCGTTCAAGAGTCTGGTACCGCTGTTGGTGATATAGTACACCTGGGAATCCATGACCGCGTCACACACGATCATCGCGGTACCGCCCGCAGTATCCTCGGAAAGGATAGTCCAGGCAATCGGTTCATACTTGAACCAATACACCGTACGTGTGGAATAACCGTTATCATCCTGATACGTGTAAGCCGTCGACGAGGACTGCGACGGATTATAAGGACGGTAGTAGGTAAAATATACGCCCCTATATTTTTCGCCGCCGTCTTCTACGTCAATATACCACATGGTATGACTCACGTTACCGCCGATATAGTAGTTGTAAGACGTCCATTTTTGCGGAGTGTAAACCGTCGGAAGCTTCCCTGCTCTGGAGTTCAGCGTACTCTTCAGTGCCTCGTTCGTTACCTCGCTTTGAGGATAGGAGCCAAAGTATACGGTCCCACCGTCACGTGTAAATAACGGCGGTTCTTCCTTTCCGCAAACTGTGCAACAGCCATCCTCATAAGCATGCGACGTGGTGGCATCGCACTCGTCACAATCATGATCTCTATCTGCATCTGTGCAGGCTGTGAGATGTTTTTTGCAGTAATCACAGAGGTGATCGCCGTCTCCCGTCGCATCGGAATGCGAACCAACGTCTCCCCCGCACTCGTCACAGTCGTGATCCCTGTTTGCGTCCGTGCAAGCAGTGAGCGTTTCTCTGCAGTAATCGCAGAGGTGGTCACCGTCGCCTGCGCTATCGGCATGAACGCCAATGGTGGCTTCGCACTCGTCACACTCATGATCCTTGCCTACGTCAACGCAATCACTTGCGTTTTCTCCGCAGTATTCGCAAAGATGATCTCCGTCGCCCTCTGCATCCGAATGCGCACCGACAGGCTCTCCGCATTCATCGCAAACGTGATCCGTGCCCGGATCTGTACAAGACGTGAGCGTTGCTCTGCAGTAATCACAAAGGTGGTCACCGTCGCCTGTGCTATCGTCATGATCACCAACGGTTCCTTCGCACTCGTCACAAACATGATCCTTGCCTATGTCAACGCAATCACTTGCGTTTTCTCCGCAGTATTCGCAAAGATGATCTCCGTCGCCCACTGCATCCGAATGCGAACCGACGTTCGCATTGCAATCGTCACAGTGGTGGTCCGTGTCTTCGTCTTCACAACCCGTAAGGGTTTCTCCGCAGTGATCGCATACGTGATCACCGTCGCCCGCTGTATCGGTGTGACTTCCAAAGCTCTCACCGCACTCGTCACAGGAGTGGTCCGTGTCTGCGTCTGTGCAAGCTGTGAGCGGTTCTCTGCAGTAATCGCAGAGGTGGTCTCCGTCGCCTGCGCTATCTTCATGCACACCCACGGGCTCTTCGCACTCATCACACTCATGATCCTTGCCTACGTCAACGCAATCACTTGCGTTTTCTCCGCAGTATTCGCAAAGATGATCTCCGTCATTTGCACGGTCTGAATGTATTCCGACGTTTTCACCGCACTCATCGCAGTCGTGATCCGTGTTTGCGTCTGTGCAAACGGTAAGGGTTTTTCTGCAGTAATCGCAGAGGTGGTCACCGTCGCCCACCGCATCCGTATGATCTCCCATCTCAGCGCCGCAATCGTCGCAGTCGTGGTCCTCGTCTTCGTCTTCACAAACAGTGAGGGTTTCTCCGCAGTGATCGCATACGTGGTCACCGTCACCCGCAGCATCGGTGTGACTTCCAAAGCTCACACCGCACTCGTCGCAGGAGTGGTCCCTGTTTGCGTCCGCACAAGCAGTGAGCGTTTCTCTGCAGTAATCGCAAAGGTGGTCGCCGTCGCCCACAGTATCGGCATGAACGCCAACGTTTCCTTCGCACTCATCACACGTGTGATCTTGATTCACATCCGTACAAGCAGTTGCACTTTCATTGCAATATTCGCAAAGATGATCTCCGTCATTTGCAAGGTCTGCATGTATTCCGACGTTTGCACCGCACTCGTCGCAGTCGTGATCCCTGTCTGTGTCTGCGCAAACAGTGAGTGTTTCTCCGCAGTGATCACAAACGTGGTCACCGTCGCCCGCAGCATCGGTATGCCTTCCGACCAACACACCGCACTCATCGCAACCATGGTTTCGATCCGCATCAACACATCTTGTCAAGGGCTCTCTGCAATAATCGCAGACGTGGTCACCGTCCCCCACAGTATCTGCATGAACACCAACGTTCGCACCGCATTCATCACAGTCATGATCTGTATTCCCGTCAATACAACCGTTCACGTTTTCTCCGCAATATTCGCAAAGATGATCCCCGTCGCCCGTTGCATCCTCATGCACGCCGACGCTCGCACCGCACTCATCGCAGCCATGGTTTCGATCCGCATCAACACAGCTTGTCAAGGGCTCTCTGCAATAATCACAGTCGTGATCGCCGTCATTCGCAATATCCGTATGATCTCCTACGTTCCCATTGCAAGCATCACAGGCATGATCGTTATTCGCATCGGTATGAATACAGGCATATTCACACTTCAAGCAAACACCGTTCACCCACTCGTGCGGCTCCTCCGCTACGGCAATGGTGTCACAGCAAGTATACGTCTTCTTATGTACGGTTTCATTTTTTGTCCAAACAGCCTCATTTGCATGGTTGTTGGCGTTAAAATCCCCGTAAGCCTCTCCGCATGCGGTGCAAACGGCATGGTCGTTACAGGTTGCGGTGCCTCCCGCATGAGAGCAGGATGCTCCGCTGTCTCCACTGTCATCGCCTTGCGAATTCTGCTCGCCGCGATCTCCCGTATGATCGTGTGAAGGTTCCTGTGTGCAGGACGAAAAGACACCGACCAACATCAAAAGAGCCAACACAAGTGCTAAAAACCGTTTCAAATCAAATTCCTCCATCACACTAAAAATTCAAATGAGATATCCGAGGGAATGATATCAAATACGCGGGGATTCCGCGTATTCGTTTTACTTTTTCAACTCCAACGTTCTTTCATATGCCGCTGTCACGGCATCCATGCAGGACGCACGGAAGCCGTTTGCCTCCAGGGCGTGGACCCCTGCAATGGTAGTTCCTCCGGGGCTGCATACCGCATCCTTGAGCTCTCCCGAATGCTTTCCGCTTTCAAGAAGCAATCTTGCGCCTCCCAAAAGGGTCTGTGCCGCATAAAGACGCGCGCGGTCTCTCGTCAGTCCGCATTCCACGGCACCGTCTGCCAAGCCCTCGGCAAAAAGGTAAACAAACGCAGGTCCGCATCCCGACAGCGCGCTTGCCGCGTCGATCATGCCTTCGGGAAGCTCGTCAAGCTTGCCCGATGCCGACATCGCGTCAAGAAAGGCTTGCTTTTCATCCTCGCGCACCTCGCTGCCAAGCGCATAGAGCACCATACCCTCCCCCACGGAAACGGGAGTATTGGGCATGATGCGAATGATGGGATAACTCTCACCCACCATTCGCTCGACGTCCGAAAGCGAGATCCCTGCCGCCATGCTGATCAATACCGTGCGCTCCTTCTTCTCTTCCAGAATCGGGCGCAAAGTATCGAACAATGCTTCAAAGCCCTGCGGCTTGACGCCGAGGAAGATGAATGAGGAATGCTCCGCAAGCTCCGAAAGTGCGACAGCTTCGCCGCCTGTCAACGTTGCCAGCTCCTCAGCCTTCGCGGCATCGGAATCACAAAACGCCAAGAGCTCGCCACCGACACGCTTTCCGACTGCGCGTGCGATCGCGCCGCCCATATTTCCGCATCCGATAAAACCAAACTTATATTTCATCCTTTTCATCCCTTCTCAACGGATCTGTCCGTTTCCTTTGATCACGTATTTGTAGGAGGTAAGCTCCTCAAGCCCCATCGGTCCTCTTGCGTGGAGCTTTTGCGTGGAAATTCCGATCTCGCACCCAAGCCCGAACTCGCCGCCGTCCGTAAAGCGCGTGGAGGCATTGACGTACACCGCCGCACTGTCCACCGCACGGGTAAAGAGGTCTGCCGCTTCGGCGTTTTCCGTAACGATCGCTTCGCTGTGGTGTGTGGAATGTGCTGCAATATGCAGGACCGCCTCTTGCACGTCCTTTACAACCTTGACCGCGAGAATGTAGTCGAGAAATTCGGTATCAAAATCCGCGTCTGTCGCAGGTGTTCCCTCAATGATCCTTCCTGCTTCCCCGTCAAGGCGCAATTCCACGGAGGGAAGTCCCGCCGCCGCGCGATCTACGACAAGGCGCTTTTTGAGCATCGGCAAAAAGACGTCCGCCACCTTACGGCTGACAAGACAGACCTCCTCCGCATTGCAAACGGAGGGACGGCTTGTTTTTGCGTTTTCAATGATGCGCACAGCCATTTCAAGATCGGCATCCGCATCCACGTAAACGTGACAGATGCCCGTTCCCGTCTGAATGCAGGGAACCTTCGCATTCTCGACGCATGCGCGGATCAGTCCCGCACCTCCGCGCGGAATCAAAAGATCGACGTAATCCACCGCAGTCATAAGCTCATTCGCTCCCGTGCGCGTTGTATCCTCCAGCATATTCACAAGCGTTACGGGCAATCCGCATGCTGCAAGACCTGCACGAAGTGCCTTGACGATCGCCGCTGAAGAACGGTATGCTTCCTTGCCACCGCGCAAAACGCAAACGTTTCCGCTCTTGAGTGAGAGCGCCGCCGCATCGGAGGTAACATTGGGACGGCTTTCATAAATGATCGCAACAACGCCCATGGGCACGCGCGTCTTTGTCACTGTGATGCCGTTCGGTCTTTGAAAGGAATCCACGCACTTGCCTACGGGATCGGGGAGAGAGACCACGTCGCGAATTCCCTCTGCCATCGCACGGATCCGTTTTCCGTCAAGACGCAAACGGTCGATCATCACCTCACTGACGCTTCCCGTCACTGCTTCGACGTCCTCTGCGTTCGCCGCAAGGATCTGTGCCTCTGCCGCCTCCAATGCATCTGCCATGGAGAGCAGTGCCTCATTTTTCTCCTTTTCGGAAAGCAAGGAAAGGTGCGTTGTCGCCGCCTTCGCCGCCTTCAGTATTTCAAGCGTTGTCATACAGTATCTCCTTTTTTGGAAAACAGGGTTCCCACGCACTTGCCGTCAAAGAGGTCGTACAAAAGCGACGGCTCGGCACCGTTGAGGATCACCATCTCGCATCCCGCCTCCATGCAAAGGCTTGCCGCATGCAGCTTTGTCCGCATGCCGCCCGTACCCAGAGCCGAGCCCTCGTCACCGCCCAAAGCCATGATCTCATCGGTCAATTCGTCGACCCTTTCAATCAGCATTGCGTCGGGATAGCGGTGCGGATCCTTTGTATAAAGTCCGTCGATATCCGAAAGAAGGATCAAACGGTCGGCATTGACACTGACCGCCACCATTGCGGAGAGCGTATCGTTGTCGCCCACCTTGATCTCCTCGGTCGCGATGGTATCGTTTTCGTTGATGATCGGCAAAACGTCCAGCTCAAGAAGCCGTTGCAGAGTATTCTGAAAGTTATGATAGCGGTCATCGTGTCTGAAGTCCGCTCCCGTCAGAAGGATCTGTGCCACGGTGTGATGGTATTTTTGAAACAGACGGTCATACGTATACATCAATTCGCACTGCCCCACTGCCGCCGCGGCTTGCTTTGTGGGAATATCCTTCGGCCGCTCCTTAAGAGAGAGTTTTCCAACGCCCATACCGATCGCTCCCGAGGAAACGAGAATGATCTCATGCCCCGAGTTTTTCAGATCACTGAGTACTTTGCAAAATTCCTCAACGCGGCGAATATTCAAAAGCCCTGTCGGATGCGCCAACGTCGACGTACCGATTTTTACTACAATTCTCATGGAAAAACGCCCCTCTTTCGGTTTACTGTTCCTATATTATATCTATTATATATGAAAAAGCAGAGTTCGTCAAGAGGTTTTGCAAAAAAGCGGCTGTCTCAAACCGATGATTTGAGACAGCCTAATGTTACAAGATATACAATTTTCAGTTAAACTCTGCGCAAAAATGCAAGTCCGCCCTCGGGAAGTGTGACCGTATCGATCATCGCACCCGTTTCGCGGTTTTCCCACGGATGTGTCAGCGTTACAGTCTGCGTCTCGCTTGTAAGGTTCGAGATGCAAAGATACTGCTCATTACCCGTGAAAAGGCTCATGTACACGTGCTTCGGAAGCTGACCGTGTATCAGCGTGCTATCGGTCACGTTCATATGGCAAACGTTGTTCTCCTCGACCATGGGCTTATAGAGAGCAAGATATTTGAACCAATTGGCACGGTACTCCTCATTATCGGGGATCCCCGACCAGTCGCTGTAGGAATAGGGACCCTCCGGATGCTCCTCATCGTACTTCGCCATTTCCTGATAGGTTTCATACATTCCCGTTGTCTTGTACTTGACGCCCGGTACGGAAATGATTTTTCCCGCCTGATAGGGACGGCCGTCGGGACGAAGCGGGAACTGCAAAAACGGGATCGTCTGTGCAAACATTCTCTTGACTGCCGTCTCCCCTGTCCAACGAAGATCCGGACACGGAATGAGATAGGGATCAAATTCGACGGTGCCGAGAAGATCGTCAAGATCGGACACACCCTCTCCTACCCAGAGATAATCATAAAGCTTTTCGTCCGACGCGGGGCGGCAGACGTTGGAATAATGCATCTTCATAATGCCGTGATTTTCTTTGACAAAGGAATACATACGGGCATAGAAGTCCTCTTCAAACGGATCGTAGCCGATATCAGACTGCACGCAGCTCTTTCTGCCTTCAGCTCTCACTCTGGCATGCGCCTTTGCAAACTCCTCACAGCCCGTGTCGTTATAAATACCGTCAAACTCATATTCATCAAAGACACGCTTCATCTTGTCAAAGAAATAGGTTGCCCACGTCTCGGACTCTGCGGAGCAATTGGCGTACTCAAAGTGTACGCTGATAAGATATGATCTGTAGCGCATGAAATCCTCGCGGAAATCGGGGTCGCGGCGATCAAAATAGAAGGAGGAAAGGTACGGGAGCACCTTGATCCCGAAATCGTGGCAAAGACTGATGAATTTTTTCATGCCCTCGGGATCGTGCGAGGAATACTTGTCCGCGCCGTAAAGACGGATATGATCGTTCCACTCCTCGTGCACCTGAATGAGTCCCACGCCCTGCTCGGCAAAGCTTTTGATCAGGTTATAGTCGTATTCGGTGGGCTCAATGGAAAACCTTGCGGGATAAGGACCGAGATTGTAGGTCACCTGCCCGGGAAGATAATCCCTGATACGGATATGCTTCGCGCAAGCCTTGACGTGCTCCTGTGCATAACGGATATTGTCAAGTCTCTTTTTTTGTTCTTCAAGACTCCACAGCTTCATAGACAGCCTCCTTCAAATCAGATATCAGACAGTTATATTATAGCAATTCAACGCTTCGGAAACAATTGCATTTTTGGGCATAAACATTGCAAATATTGCGGTTGTTTCAATGCAAGATAAGGATCACGGGGTAAAGGTGCTCGCAGACAAGATCCATTGTGTATGCGCCGAACTCCCCTTCTTCAAATTTGACAGACTCAAGCGTGCCGTCGGGACAGAGACGCTCGACACTTGAAAGCTTTTTCTTTGATATGAGCACGGGCTGCTCGATGGGATCGCAGGAAAGATTGAAGACAGCACAGAACATGCCTCCGTCCTCCATATCCGCCGCGCGGAAATAGACCTCTTCATCCCCGGGATAATACAGCGGCAATTCTCCCGCCACGTCAAGGATGCGGATCAATTGCTGTTTTCTCGAAAAGTTGAGAAAGGAAAACGCCTCTTGAATATTGAACGCCACCTTCGGTGAGCCCGCAAAAGTGAAGATCTTACCGCCAAGCGCATTGTCGAATACAAGAGAACCCGGGAACAGGCGTTCAAAGTTGACCTTGTCCACCGAATTCGTCACCGTTGAAAGCTCGCGCACAGAATCAAAGAGAGGGACAAGCTCGCGCACTCTTTGCTGTACTGTGCATTTATTTCCGTTCCCCCCAAGAAGCTCGTGCGTGGGAGTTTTCCCCGTCCACGCGCGAACACGCACGCCGATATGCTTCTCAAATCCGCGTTCGGCAAGATGCGCGGCGGCATCCGATGCCAGCATCATGTTGCCGCGAAGCATTTCAAGGATCTCCTCATCCGAAAAAGCGGTATCACGCGTTCCCTCAAGACAAGCAACGCCGCCCGACTGCGTCGAAAAATACATGGGAAGCCCCAATCTTTCAAGAAGACATTTGCTCCAGTGATCGACGCCGTCGGAAGACTCCACCCAAGCGTCTCCCAGGGGAAACCTCGGCGTTGCACTGACAGGAATACGGAAGCCACGGTGCCTGAGTGTCGGAGCAAGCTCGGAAAGTGTCTGATAAAAGCCACGGTGCTTTCCGAGAATACGGCGGTACGCCTTGCCGCTTTCGGGCTCGTAAGCCGCCAAGCGTGTGATCCAGTGCTTAGCCCCCGTCGCACCTTCGATGATCGATCCCGTAAAATGTGTATGCAAAGAGCGCGCACCCGTGCTGTAGCGATTTTGCGGGCAGGTGTCGGTTTCGGCAAGCACCACGTCTGCCTTGCCCTCAAGCTTTGCGATGGAAGCTGCACATTTCAAAAAGCTGTGGCTGAAATACTTGGCACCCATAGGGGTATAGTTGGCGTTATTGATACGAAGCACCACGGGATTTCCTTCTCCCGCCATGATCTTGGCAATCTCCACACCAAATTCCACGCTGCTGCCGACCGTGCAATAAGAGCCGGGAATGGTGGGATCCACGCTGTCGATCGCCGCGCGCATAACACGTGCGCACTCAAGAAGAGAGTCCCTTTGCGTCTGCACAAACAGCTCCGACACCGCTCTTGCGCTCTCGGTTCGCTCGCTTACTGCGGCAAGAAGCGCTTCTCTTTCCATACGTACACCGAGGCTTCTTTCAAGCCTGTCCAGATGCAAGGGGCAGGCACATCCTCCACCCGTACGGTAAAGGAGTCTGAAATCATCATCCAGCATAATATGCGACGGTGCATACGACGCCAATTTCTCAAACGTACGGCGGATATATTCACGAAAGCCCTCGTCCGCAGGACAGACAGTAAAGGTCTTTTCTCCGTCGACAAGCTTTACGTACTGCTGATACGGAAACAATTCCCCAAGCATCCAGCCATGCCCTATACTCGCCTGAACCAGAATTCCGTTCGGGATTCCCATTTGCGCAAGCCGCTCACGAAAAAGAGCATACTTCTCGCCAAGGATTCTTGCCTTATCTACGGGCGGATCTCCCTCGGGGACCAGCGTCATGGAAAACAGTGCACAGGTCGCTACACCGCTCTCGTACTGCTCTTTGATATCCTCGCAGATTTCCTCCAAATGCTCCACGTCCAAAGGCATGACCGTATACAGCTGTAATTTTTGCTTTTCCATGCACAAACCCCCGTGAATAGAATACACTTTGGTTACATTATAGCGTACCGTCAGTAAAAAATCAAGGGATTTTCTTCGAATTTTTTTCGTCAATCCGGCGCCCCTTCTTGACAAACAGAGCCTTTTGCGGTATAATAAGGCGTAGCTTCGTTAAACGGTCGCGCGGTATGTTGCCGTAAGGTATTACCGTGAGGAAAGTCCGGGCTTCACAGGACAGGATAACTGATAACATCAGCCACGGGTAACCGTCGGGAAAGTGCAACAGAAATAAACCGCCGCCTATGCGGTAAGGATGGAAAGGCGAGGTAAGAGCTCACCCGTTCCTATGGTAACATAGGTCCGCTGTAAACCCTATCCGAAGCAACACCCCGTGAATTGCTCGTCCGGCATATATTCGGGGGTGGCACGAAACCTCGGTTTCGAAGCTTCGCGGTGACGCGGAGCGAAGATTGATGACCGTTCACGACAGAACCCGGCTTACAGACGAAGCTATCAAAAAAGCTGCCGCAAGCGAAAACCGTTTGCGGCAGCTTTTTATCTAAAAAATGGAATAATTAAAAGCTTTCTCTAACCACTATTCAAGTACAGTCTCTAAGCGGTACACCTCTAAGTACAGTTCGTGTCCGTAGTACGGTTGTATGGTTTTTTCGGCGTACAGCATAATCCCTTGCTTGGTTGCATACAAGTAAAAATCTGTATTGTCTTCTGTCTGGTCCTTGTTGTAACCGGCAATTTTTCGCCGCAAAAAATCCACGTCAATGCTTTCCAGATCCATATTGCGATTCCAATAATGAATCCCAACAACATCACCGTTTTCTTTAAGTGAAACAATGAGGCGTTCCCCGGTATACACTTCACCAACGTAAATATCGTAACGAAGACCATATTGAAGAACACGCTCGGAAGAATCCTCGGGAACATAAAAACCGTCGTAACGCGTCCCCCCCACCATATACGTATAGCAAGAAAGGGTATACTTCTCAGGATGCCAACCGTATATATACTTCTCCATATACGTCTCCACCCATTCCACATATGCCTTAGAATCTGTCGGTGAAACGGGATTTCTTGCAATAGGATCATCTTCGCAACTTAACCGAAATGAAGTGTCATCCGGAGAAAGCCAAAGCTCTCCCCACCCGTTCTCTTGCTCATAGAAATCCCATGAATAATCGTAAGACGGATACTCTTTCGTTCTTTTGTATTCAAACCGATAGCTCTTTGAGCCAAAAATGAAGTTTACAGATTTGTCCATTCCTTCTTTCGTCTTTATTACACTATCGGGTCCTTGAGGCATCAAACGCCAAACGTTGCCTCGGACAAATTTGCATGGTTCCACAGGAGAGGAGGGTGGTTGGGATGGATCGACCGTCACGGTAAGGTCTTCATTCATACTCGGATCGTTACCTTGCGTTTCGAGCAATGTGTCCGAGCTTCGGATTTCATTTTCGCAGGAAAGTATCGAAGCAGACAAGGCAAGCAAAAGAAGCAGACACAACATTCGCAAAAGCTTATTTTTCACACTGCACCCTCCGTTTCTCAATTAAACGTTGCATTGACATTTCCGGCAATATAAGGATCTATGGTTGTATTATTCTCACCATAAACCTCATTCATTTTAAGATCAACCGCTTCACACGCTTCCTTTACTGTCTTTCCTGCTTCTAATTCCGCGAAGAAATATTCACACCAATCATTCATTTGATTTGAAAGCACACTCAACTCAAACCCTATAACTACTTTCGCCCCCTTAGCATGCGTTGCGTTTACGAGATTATTGGAATCCTCCCTGCCCTCACCGGTCGAACACGCACCGTAAATAATCAAATCTATATTGGACAGGGCATCGTTCGGCAAACTTTGAAGCATAGATATATTTATTGGTTCATTGGATGTTTCAATCCCGGTTTGAAAACCGTGTGTTCTGACAACAACAATTTCCGATTTTGTCATGTGATTGAGCAAGAAATTTTCATTCATACAAGTTTGTTTTGCATAAATATCCGTATATCCCATAGCTTCAAGATTTCCTATAACGGATGAATAAAACTTTGTACGATTATAAGCTTCGGGAATTGATATGATAGAAACCTCATGATCAATTTCAATCAACCATTCATCAAGCGTATTACTATCCTGTGGATCCGCTAATTGCACCAAATCCACTCCACTTGAGGTGCTATTATACGGTAACGAAAGCGCCATTCCGCTTGCTTCCGAGCATTTTGGAACAAAGCGATAATTTCCACCATCTGTAATTTGCAGCTTCCACCTTCCGGCGTCACTAACAGTGGACATTTGTACAATGGAAGCTCCGCTTGCAGTAGATCCGTTGGCAACGGAAACATATTTTGATGAATACAAAGATTTAATTGTATAATATCCGAGACCAACATGATTAAAAACCCACTTTGCTTGAGGGCTCGTATGATATGCCCACTGTTGAATCCGCGCCGAATCCGCAGTTGACGGTCCCTCCACATCCATGTATCTTTGAGAAGAAATATTTTGTACATGATACGTTCCGCTCGGTATGACTTGACCTACCATAATAGAAAATTTGTATTGATAATCGTTGTCGCCACTATCAGTAACAATAATATTGGTATACCCGTGCCCAACGCCTGTGATGCGACCGCTTGCATCAACTGTTGCAACATCGGTATTCTCGCTTTTCCAATGATGGGAGCTATTTGTTTTCCATGTCGCGTTGCTAGGTTGTACGGAAAGAGTAGGTGTATGAGAAGCACCTACAGCCATCCACGTCAACGTATCCGAGGCGGCTCTTGAAGTAGATTGCACCTCGATGATATTGTTTGCAAGTTTAGTCAGATACCATACGGTTTGGTTATAGCTTGATGAACTTGAGCTTTGTGCAGACATCATTCCCAATTCAAGTGCACTATCATTTTGAAGGTATGTAAGCACTTTGCTGTTGGCTTTGTTTTTTAAAATTGCGCCTCCGCCGGTTGCATAAGAAATCTGCCAATGAAAGCCCGTATTCGCCTTATCATATCTTTTCAACTTCGAATCCTTATAAACGGCATATGTTGTCTTCCAATATGGGCGTATTACATAGCCAAGGGTATCACGATATTCTATAATCCAACAACCACTTTCGTTCACTGACGATTGAAAGGTTGTTTCTGGTTCCGTTAACGAATCTCTTTTTTGAAGTTTCGAAATGTAAGTCCCCAAAACCTTGTTGCGTATTGTGTAATGTCCTCCAATATCACTTGTGACAATTTCAAGATATACGTTGCTATTCCCGGTGGCTTCCGTTGAATAAATCGCACCTTCGTCTATCAAGTCCTCCGTTTGGCTCAATGCAAAACCATTTCTGGGGTTATTTTCTGCATTTGAAGTCGCGCCTGTATTGTACTTGGCCCACCCGCGAACAATGTCGGTAACATCCATACTAAATGTATCACCGTATGTTACAACAACATTCGATGACACTCCGTCTGTGGTTGAGGCACCAGAAAACAAAGTGGAATTATTCACTGCAATTTGGGATTCATAATTTTGAGAAGATTGTACCATGGGATGTATATTCATTTGGGAGCGAATCTGTGCAACAGGAGTAAAAGAGACAGTCGCTCTTCCAATTTGATAGGGATTTAGGCTTTTAAACTGTCCTTGTGTCCCATAGAAATCGTAAAACTTATAAATAACCTTTCCTTGCCCCTCGGATAGGTTATGTTGTGACGAGTTAGATAATGCATAATTGTACAAAGAGCTGTTATTATAAAGTCCAATATCAATAATTGCATCGTATTCCGTATAAACAGGTTCGCTTCCTTCATAAGTAACGTAAGAATTTTTCTCATTCACTATCACTGTCGGATCCACAAAAACAGGATATACAGTGTCCGCTGCTTTTAAAAATGCCGCAGGAACGGTAATTAACATGGTATAACCGCCAGTGGCATTTTCCGTTATATCCAAATCACCGTATGCTGTTTTTCCGTTACTATCTTCGATGAGTATTTTTTCAAAGTCGAACAGAAAATTTCCCTCCTCATCCAAAAGCCGCCATTCACCTTGTTCGGTTTTTATTGGAGCCAATCCAGAGGTTGTCAAAAGAAATCTGAAGGAATATTTTCCGATATTTGACATTAAAACAATATCTTCTTTTATTCCTGAAAGTTGCGTTTGATATCTCAAAGCCGTGTTTGCACCAAATACTCCATTATAAACTATACTCTTTCCATCCGCACCAAGCTTCACAGGAGAAACAATGAGCGAGTTTTCCGGTTTCATGGACATAGAGTGATTTTCAAACGATATCATAATACCGTTGGAAGCATTATTTCCAAAATATGCACTAAAACTATTTTCGGTCATTGCGTACGAATATCCTGCAAGTCCTGTTTCGGAAATACTCGTGTTCTTATCTCTGATTTCTCCATCAGATGTTATGTATTTTACAGGCTTATCGTATACGTATGAGGTTTTTGAACCATTTTGATTTTGATAAATTACAGTTTGTAAACTCTTCTCTTGCGCAAATAAACGATTAACGTGTCCCTTTTCAATTGTCTGTTCCAAGCTTACAGTTTCAGGTCTTGACACATCTTACGGTTCAAGAGACTGCAATTGTGAAAGAGGGAGTTCTCCTTCTCCAAGAGTAAAAAGTAGATTTTCATCAACCAAAGAAACTGAATTTGTAGCAGTATTTGCATCTATCACTACTGTTGTCGAATCATTTAAAGTCTGGTCGGCAGCTACAACTGAAAGCGATGCAGAAAGGATCAATAACGTAACGCAAAGAAATGCAGATACAATTCTAAGCCACTTCATTTTCAATGTATACGATTTTTTCATAGCAATATGTCTCCTTTTCAAAAATGTTTTTTCGGTTCCAAAAAACACTTTTGGCGCATAGGCAACCGGAACCGCACATACGCAAATTAATTTAAGCCTATGCGCGCCAAAGCAGCAAGAGCATACGGGGGCATATGCAGAACAACGTTATTACACAACATTTTTTCATAACAAATACCTCCTCTTATCGTATTTTTGAAAATCACGAGCAGATTTTATTCACTATGCGCATGATTTTCACCATTATTATATCAAAAATTGGTCACTTTGTCAAGGCTGTGTTTTGGTCAACTTGTCAACTTATCAGTAGTCAAGAAAAAAGAGGACAGAGAACATCACATCATTCTCTGTCCCATTTAGCCGGTAGAAATTACGTTTTAAAGGCTGTCCTCTGCAAAAATCTTTGATGCAGCTTTTTGTTATTTTATTTTACTTCAAGAGCACTTTCAACACTTTCATTTCCCTTTTCAAAGGTAACGGAGCCCGCGGCGCTGACCGTTTCGACGGAGGTGCAACCGCGGAACGCCTCAGCCTCCACCGTCCGCACACCGCCGAGATCGATCTCGGAAAGGGCGGAGCACCCCGAAAACGCGGATGCGGGAAGCACGGAAAGGCTTTGGGGCAGAACGACCCTTTCAAGTGAATCACAATTCATAAAGGCATTGATTCCCATGGAAGAAAGACCTTTTCCGAAATCCACGGACACAAGCCCGTCACAGGCGAGAAAGGCGTTCTCACGTAAGGTCTTCAGCGAATTGGGAAGGACGACGGTGTAGAGCGCGTCACAGCCATAAAAGGCGCGGATACCGATCTCTGTAAGTCCCTCGGGAAGCACGACCTCACGCAGGCTCTTGCACTCGTAAAACGCATTGGTACCAAGTGTGCGGCATACGGGAAGCAACGTCACGCGCGAGAGAGAGAAAGGATAGTAACCTTCGGAAAAATCTGCGTATCTTGCACCGAATACGTACCCAAGATAGGTATTTTCCGTTTTCGTTCCGCCGACAAAGGGCAGGGTCATCTCCCGCAGGGCAATGCTCCCCTCAAGAGCGGCGAATTCGATCTTTTCAAGCGCGTCACCAAAGGAAATTTTGGTGAGAGAGGTACAGTAGGACAAGGCATGCTCACCGACGAAGGTAAGCCCCTCCAGCCCTTCGATCACCTCGAGAGACGCGCATTTTGTGATGGAAAACTTCTCAAGCCTTTCAAGGGACGAAGGCAGTGAAAGCGTGACCAGATCGTTACAGTCGTAAAGCGCGTATGCGGGTAGGACGGTCATGTCTCCCGTCAAACGAAGATGCGCAAGACTTGCGGGAATGTCCAGCGGATTGTCTTCAAATCTCTCGGCGCCGAACAGCGTTCCGAGGAAGCAGTCCCCCTCCCCGTTCTTCCCCATCACGGGCGTTTCCAAGGCAAGAAGGCTCTTGCATCCCGCAAGGATCTCCTTCCCAACGCTTGTAACGCTTTCGGGAATCACCAGCGCCTGAAGCGCCGTAAGATCACGAAAGGCACCGTCTCCGATCGCGACCACGGGCAAGCCCTCAATGCTTTTCGGAATCGAGATCACCGTTGCGTCACCCGTATATCCCGTTACGGTGACCCCCTTTGCGTTCTTCGTGTAGGTCAGCGCCTCCGTCTCTGTGCTCTGTGTATCCAGAAGCGCCGATATCTCCTCGGTATAATCGGGCAAGCTCACAGGCTCCTCCGGGGTCGTATCGATCGGTGCGTCGCTCGTCGGCGTTTCGGGCTCGGCAGTCGGCACCGCCGTACAGGAAACAAGCATGAGGAGGCACAGGAGCGTGCTGACGATATATATAAGAATACTCTTTCGATGCATAACGTATTCCCTTTCTTCATATAGTTTACGGTTTATTGTACCATAAAAAGGCGCGCTGTGCAAGAGGAGTTTGCGATAATTTGCAATTATTTCAAATCCTTCACGCTTTCTTCTTGTAAAGTACGCAAAAACGTGGTACAATATTGTAAATACAGCAAACAGGGAGGAGGATCTTATGCAAATCATTGCAGAGGGCGCGCTTGTCGGAATGTGCGTTCGTGACGTATTGAAAAAACACCTCTCCCTTTCCACAAAAATGATGAAATACCTCAAATATGAAAACAACGGGATCGAGGTCAACGGAAAGCACTGCACGGTACGTTATGTTCTTTGCAAGGGCGACGTGCTCACGGTCAGTACACAGGATCGGGAATCCTCCCCTGCGGTGGAGGCTGTTGATCTTCCCCTGGATATCCTCTATGAGGATGACGAGCTTGTCGTTCCCGCCAAGGGAGCAAATATGCCGACGCATCCCTCGCATGACCATCACAGCGACACCGTAGCAAACGCGCTTGCTTACCGTTATCTCAAAAGCGGAACGCCCTTCGTTTTCCGTCCCATCAACCGCCTTGACCGTAACACAAGCGGACTTTTGCTTATCGCGCGGAATAAGCGTACGGCGGCACTGCTCACGCGTCAGCTGCAATCGGGCAACATTCGAAAGACCTATCTTGCTGTGCTTGACGGTGAAATGGAAACGGAGGGAGGCATCATTGATGCATGTCTTCACCGCACGCCCGAGAGCATCATCGTCCGCGAGGTCTGCCCACCCGACGCGCCCGACGCAGCCCCCGCAAGAACCGAATACACGGTGCTTTCCACGGGAAACGGGCATACGCTGGTGCTCGCTCATCCCATCACGGGGCGCACCCATCAGCTCCGCGTACATTTTTCGCACCTGGGCTATCCCATCACGGGAGACAACCTTTACGGGACCCCCTCCCACCACATCGGGCGGCATGCGCTCCACGCATATGCCCTTTCCTTTTCACATCCGATCAGCGCATCTCCCATGCAGCTTTGCGCGCCGTTACCGCAGGATATGCAGGATTTGATCGCTCTTTTCTTCCCGAACTCACTCATGGAGGTATTGAATGAACACAGCCGAGAAAAGGAAGCACCGTCTTCCTCTCTTTTGTAAGATCATATATCTGACGCTTGGGGTCAGTGTGCTTCTTTACGTACTCTTTCTTTTGAGCGCCGATTTTGCCGACTTTTTCAACAACACCGTAGGTCTTGCGGGAAGAGTGCTTCTCGGCACTCTCACAAGCATCCTCCCCTTTTCTCTTGCGGAAGCACTTCTTTTATTGCTCCCCGTTCTTCTCGTTACGGCATGTGTCATCGGTTACCGCCGTTACTGCGATTCATGGCGCGGGGTCTTTACCTATCTTGGAATTCTTCTCTCCTTTGTCGCCGTGATCCTCAATATTTTTGTCTGGAACTTCGCCGCGGGATATTATACCCCCACGCTTGACCGCAAGCTGGAGCTTGCGCGCACCCCCGTAAAGGCTGAGGAGCTTTACCAAACCGCAGAGCTGCTCGCGAATGAATTGCACACGCTCGCGCCGATGCTCACTGCCAAAGAGGACGGAGAGACCGTCATGCCCTACTCCTATGCGGAAATGAACAAAAAGCTTCTTGACGCTTATGAGATCGCCTCCGAAAAATACGGTGCCTTTTCCACGTTTTCCTCCTCTGTCAAGCCCGTCATGCTCAGTGAGCCGATGTCCTATACCCATATCACGGGCGTCTACACCTTCTTCACGGGAGAAGCCAATATCAACGTGAATTTTCCCGACTACACGATCCCCTATACGGCAGCACACGAGCTTGCACATCAAAGAGGGATCGCACGTGAGGATGAAGCAAACTTCGTTGCCTTCCTCGTCTGCATGGAAGCGGATGATAGCTATATCCGCTACAGCGGCGTTCTGAATATGTACGAATACGTGATCTCGGCACTCCGCACGGCAGACGTTGAATTGTACCGAGAATCCTATCTCTCCCTTCCCGCATCCGTCCGCGCAGAGGAAACGGCATACAGTGCGTTCTTTGACAAGTATCGCGAAAACGTTGCGGCGACCGTCACACAGACGACCAACGACACCTACCTCAAAACTCAAGGTGCCTCTGCGGGAACTAAAAGCTACAGCATGGTGGTGGATCTTGCCGTCGCACTTTACCGTCCGCAATTCGACTGATCCCGCGACGGGCAAATTCAAGCCTTTTCGCATATACTGACATTGTCTCCCCGATGCGGAAAGATTTTATGTAAAAATCCGTAAAAAAATCAAAAAAATACTTTTCTTTTTGTGGATACTGTGATATAATTAATATAATATACCATTCGAACTCAAAATTTCGAGAAAAGGAGCGGGAACCGCACGTCAGTTCCCTTAACATATCTATGTCAACAAGGATGATCGTTCAAGGAGGAAAGCCGTTGCAGGGCGAGGTATTCGTCAGCGGAATGAAAAACGCGGCGCTTCCTATCCTTTTCGCAACGATACTGGTCGGTGACGCTTGCACGCTGGAAAACATTCCGGGTGTCAGTGACATCTCCACCTCCTTGGAGCTGCTGCGGCAAATGGGGGCGCAGATCACCTACCTCACCCCTACCACCGTCCGCATCGACACCTCTTACATCAGGGAGGGGGGGGCGCCCGATGAGCTTGTGCGCAAGCTGCGCGGCTCCTCTTATCTTCTGGGAGCGGAGCTCGGCAGATTCGGAAAAACCAGGATCGCATGGCCCGGCGGCTGTGATTTCGGCGGATTTCGCCCGCTTGACCTTCACTTGAAGGGCTTCCGCGCGCTGGGTGCCACCACCGAAGCCGAGGGCGGCTTCATTTGTGCCGAGGCGATCGACTGCCTTTGCGGTGGCACGGTATATTTTGATATTGCCTCTGTGGGCGCAACCGTCAACGTCATTCTCGCCGCAACCAAGGCAGAAGGGACTACGGTCATCGAAAACGCCGCACGTGAGCCCCACATCGTGGACCTTGCCAATTTTCTCAACGCTTGCGGTGCCAACATCACGGGCGCAGGTACGTCGGTCATCAAGATCCATGGGGTCACCTCTTTGCGTGGCTGTACCTACACCATCATTCCCGACATGATCGAGGCAGGCACCTTTATGGTCGCCGCCGCGGCAACGGGAGGCAACGTCCGCATTCGTTCGGTGATCCCGAAGCATCTGGAATCGGTCACGACCAAGCTTTGTGAAATGGGAGTTGAGGTCATCGAGGAAGACGATTCCGTCGTTGTCAAAAGCGAGGGACGGCTTCAGAACGTCAATATTCAAACCCTTTACTACCCCGGCTTCCCCACGGATATGCACCCGCAATTCGCCGTACTTCTCTGCATTGCAAACGGCATCGGTAATATCCACGAAAGCATTTGGGCGAGCCGCTTCCGCTATGCGGAGGAGCTTCGCAAAATGGGAGCTACCATCACGGTCGATGCACAAAATGCGACCGTCGTCGGTGTGGAACGCCTGACGGGTTCCGTTGTTGACGCGACCGATCTGCGCGCGGGTGCCGCTCTCGTCATTGCGGGACTTTGCGCAAAAGGAAAAACAGAGATCCGCGGCGTGGAGTATATCCGACGCGGATATGACAGCATCGTGGAAAAGCTTCAAGGGCTTGGAGCTGAGATCTCGGAGATCACCGTAGACGACACGACCGAATCTGAACAATAAACCAAAGAGGAACACGTAAGTGCCGAAGATCGCACTGCGTGTTCCTCTTTGGTATTTAATGGCTTGAATATGCGTCCCCTCCCCCCGTCAATACTTTTGATATCAAAGCAAAACGGGGTTAAGGGAATGTACTATAACAAGGTCGAGATCTGCGGTGTCAACACATCAAAGCTAAAGGTTTTGACAGACGAGGAAAAAAGCGCACTGCTTGCGCGCATTAAGGAGGGAGATGAAGAGGCACGCACCGAGCTGATCAACGGGAATCTGCGCTTGGTGCTTTCCATTGTACAGCGCTTTTCGGGAAGAAAGGAATGCATGGACGACCTGTTTCAAGTGGGCTGCATCGGACTTGTCAAGGCGGTCGACAATTTCAACACCGACCTCGACGTCAAATTTTCCACCTACGCTGTCCCCATGATCATCGGTGAAATACGCAGATATTTACGAGACAACAATGCCATTCGCATCAGTCGCTCCGTAAGGGATCTCGCCTACCGAGCACTCCAGGCACGCGAAGAGCTGATTTCGCAAAAGGAAAGTGAGCCGACGGTGGAGGAGATCGCAGCGCGTCTTGGCGAAAAGCGCGATGCCGTCCTTCATGCAATGGAGGCGATCGTGGAGCCGATCTCCCTTTACGAGCCCGTATTCAACGACAACGGCGACTCGCTTTATCTGATGGATCAGCTCTCCGACACCTCCTCGGGAGACGAGGTGTGGCTGGAGAATATTTGTCTGAACGAAGCCATGAAGCACCTTGGCGAGCGTGAAAAAAAGATCATCAACCTGCGCTTTTACAAAAACAAAACGCAGATGGAGATCGCCGAAGAGATCGGTCTTTCGCAGGCACAGGTCTCGCGGCTTGAAAAAGGGGCGCTGGAGAAGATTCGGAAGCAGCTGTAAGCAACCCCAACGAGAAGTGAATCAATCTTACTCCTTTAAAAGCAAAATTTTATCATTTAAAGAATTAAACATCAAAAAATAGGCTCTATGTTTTTTATGTCTGAAAATTTGCGTTTTTTAATTAAAAACGCTAAAAGCATGATGAAATGATGGACCAAAATGACGACATTCTGCCGGCAAGCAAAAAAATACGGGGTGTCGACCAATGCAAAATGCATTTTTGACACCCCTTGTCTTTTATCGGATAAGAAGCATAAAGCAAATGGTTGTTATTTTAATCTTGGGAATTCCCCTTCAATCAAACACCAAATGTCGGTATCCCATTCCATTCGATTTGAATAGAAATCAATTTTTTTAAAATCATCAATATGGGCAGGTGTACCGTTTTTAACAATCTCATTTCCCACAACAACTTGGGTATTTGAATAATAACATGAAACAACTTCATTCTGAGACGGTATTATCGAACCGGCTTCACCTTCTTGTAAAATAACATCACCGACGGTCCAACAATGACTAATATTATTATATCCTGTTCCAAAAAGCCCACCGGAACCAAGCAACCCTCCTGCATATCCGGAACTACTGCATATCTCAATATCACCGGTTGTATAACAATTTTTCACAGCAGAAGCAGAAATTCCAATCAGCCCGCCCGCTGTAATCGTACCCGTCCCATTTTGCGAATTGCTTATTTTTACTTCTGAATAGCAATTTTGAACTGTTGTTAAATTTCCGGAAGACTCTCCTATAAGACCTCCGATTCGAGCAGAAAAAGCCTTAGGTTGTTTTGATGGCACCACTGACGATACTGAAAAATCTATTATACCTTGAGAATAACTAGTCTCGATAGGTTTATTTCCTGTATAGTACCCTGCCAAACCACCTAACCATTGACTCGAACCGCCGTTTTCGTGCGTAGCATCATAATATGCATTAATAGATACATCAGACGAGCAATGCGCTATCCCGCCCGTACTTCCGGCGACTCCGCCAATGAAAAATTCTTTTCCAAAGGACAAATTTATTTTCCCTTCCACAGAACAATTTTCAATACCGCCTGTATTTTCAGCTACAAGCCCCCCTACATAAACAGTTCCGTATTCGGTTGAATCTATATCAATAAGGAGACCGGTGATATTTAGATTTTCTATTTTCCCTTCTGCATAGCCAAAAAGCCCCGCCCATGATACGTCATATTCTCGTATCTGATTCTTTTCTTTTTTTAGCGATTTTTCAGTCAGCAGAACGTTTGAAACGGTATAACCATTTCCATCAAACCATCCGGAAAATACCGTTCTGGGTGTAGCACCAATGGGAGTGATCGAACGATTATTCATATCAATATGATTTGCCAGTGAAATTTTTACACCCGCAAGATCAGAACCGCCATTCACTATATCGATCAATCCCGCGAATTGTTCCGCCGTAGAAATAACGAAATCCAATTCTATGACACTATACCATGATGTATCGCTCTCACCACTCCACAATGAACAATTACAGATTGAGCAAATATTATCGACATAATTATGTGTAGAACAAAACTGCTCATGACCATTCAAATCATTGCTCATATCTAAATTTGAGATTTCCTCATTGGCATCTTTATTCGAATCGCTCTCTTCGGTTATAATACTATTTTTATGATTCAAAGCGTTTGACGTGCTATCGCATGCAATCATGGAAAATAACAAAAGTACTGTAAAAGCAAGTGCAAAAATCTTTTTCATTTTTTCCTCCAAAAAATAACCATTAATAAAAGCACAACCAAATCATAAAATCACAATTCAAAATGTCTGTGCTTTTAATATTTTAACCTATTTCGGGTTAAATGTCAATAACCTAAAACAGATTATTCTATAATATTTAAAAATAATCTGTTGGAGCTAAAAATGAAATATTCAAGAATTCGTGATCTAAGAGAAGATAGAGATATCAACCAAACTCAAATTGCCAAAATGTTGGGGATGTCACAAACCGGATATTCGAAATATGAAACGGGCGAAAACGACATCCCAACTTCGATTTTGATAAAGCTCGCAAGATTTTACAACACAAGCATTGATTATTTATTGGGAGAAACAAACGATCCAAAAAGGCATTAACAAAAAAGTATCCCGAACACAAAAAACAAGCTCGGAATTCTAAAAAAGTCTTGACTTCAGCGCAAAGCACATATTTTCAAGCGCCAAGCACATATTTTCAAAATATACTTGACAAACAATTGCGTTCGATGTTATAATAGTAGCGTTCAAGCATGGGCTTGTAGCTCAGTTGGGAGAGCGCTGCGTTCGCAACGCAGAGGTCATGGGTTCGAATCCCACCAGGTCCACCAAAAAAGGAAGACACCGTTGGCATAGCCAATGGTGTCTTCCTTTTTTGGGGTCGGATTTTCATTGTACGATTCGAACCCCGAGAATTGCTTGCAATTCTCTTGAATTTGCGTAATCTTTCTGTAAAACCTGCACCGCACGTGGGCGCAAATTTGGGTTCAGAATCCCACCAGGTCCACCAAAAGAAGCAGCCTCGGCTTTTGTCGAGGCTGCTTCTTTTGTGAATCTGTTCATTAGTCGGTTCGAACCCCGAGAATGCAAAGCATTCGGCGTCAAAAAAAGTTTTATTTTTTCTGCCCGTAATAGGCATTCTCACCGTGCTTTCTGAAATAGTGTTTATCAAGAAGCTCCCGCTTCATATTCTCCGCCAACGGATTGATCACCAGTGCATGGTAGTTCATGAAGGCGATTTCCTCAAGGACAATGGCGTTGTGTACGGCCTCAGCGGCGTCCTTTCCCCATGTAAAGGGACCGTGATTCTTCACCAAAACAGCGGGAATCGACATAGGATCGGTGCCGCGGAAGGTCTCTATAATCATCTTTCCCGTTTCCCTTTCGTACTCGCCGTCGATCTGCTCTGCTGTCATATCCGCGGTGCAAGGAATCTCACCGTAAAAATAGTCTCCATGCGTCGTCCCCAAAGGGACAAGCCCGCGCGCAGCCTGCGCAAAGGAGGTTGCCCAACGGCTGTGCGTATGTACGACATCTCCAACCGATGAAAAGGCGCGGTAAAGCTCCAGATGCGTAGGAGTGTCGCTGGAGGGATTCCACTTCCCTTCCACCACTCTTCCGTCCTCAAGAGAGACCACCACCATATCCTCGGCAGTCATACCGTCATACTCAACGCCAGACGGCTTGATGACCATTACTCCAAGCCCACGGTCAACTGCGGAAACGTTTCCCCACGTAAAAGTGACAAGCCCATGGCGAGGCAGGAGAAGATTCGCGCGAAGCACTTCTTCCTTCAGCATATGATCTCCTCCAATCTGCGCACACCCTCAAGTCCCTTTTCAAAACGCTTGAAATATTCGTTGAATCCGCGCATGCCCTCTTCATCGGGGGAGATACACTCTGCCTTCATACTACCAAAAACAGAGTCTCCGAGCCATTCACCCAAGGTCGCGTCCTTGCCATTTATCATGTAGGAAGCAAGCAATGCCATACCCCAAGCACCGCCCTCACCCGCCGTTTTCATGACAGCGACGGGAGTGTGTAATGCGTCGGCGAGGATCTGCTGCGCCACACCCTTGACCTTAAAAAGTCCTCCGTGTGCCAGAAAAACCTTTGCGTTGACTTGCTCGCGCTCAAAAAGAATATCCATTCCCGATTTCAAGGTCGCCATGCTTGTATAGAGCTGTGCGCGCATGAAATTGGCAAGCGTCATGCGGCTGTCCGATGTGCGGAAGCACATGGGAACGCCCTTTTCCACACCGACAATATGTTCCCCTGAAAGATAGTTATAAGCGGTAACGCCGCCGCAATCAGCCTCACCCGTCATAGCGTGCTCGTAGAGCCTACGGTAAACCTCGGAGCGGTCTGCTTCCGTTCCCATAAGGCTTGAAAACTCAAGGAAGAGCTTTACGTAAGTATCAAGCTCCGAGCAGCAATTGTTGCAATGCACCATTGCAACGGGGGCACCGTCCGGAGTGGTTACGATATCGATCTCCTCATAAACGCGGGACAGGGGCTTCTCCAAGACCAGCATAGAAAAGATGGAAGTGCCCGCAGAGACGTTTCCCGTACGCGGTAGCACGGAGTTCGTTGCCACCATACCCGTGCCTGCGTCGCCCTCGGGGGGACAAAGCGGAATGCCCGCCCGCAAATTCCCCGTCGGATCAAGAAAGTGTGCGCCCTCCTCCGTCAGATAAGCCCCCGTCTCTCCCGCGCAGCGCACCGTGGGAAAGATCCTGCCGATATCCAGTGCGACGCCCTTCTCCGCCGCTCTTTTGTTGAATCTCTCGATCATTTCGGGATCAAAAGCGCCATCCTTTACGGGGAACATACCCGATGCCTCACCAAGCCCTACCTCGCGTCTTCCCGTCAAAAGAAAATGCAGATATCCCGCCACCGTAGTGACGAGAGAAACACGGGATACGTGCTCCTCACCGTTCAGTATCGCCTGATACAGATGCGCTACGCTCCAGCGTTGCGGAATGTGGATATTGAAAAGCTCGGTCAATTCCCTCGATGCCGCCGCACAGGTTGTGTTTCTCCACGTGCGGAAGGGCACGAGAAGATTGTCCTCTGCATCAAACGCAAGATATCCGTGCATCATTCCCGAAATACCGATCGCCCCTATGCTTGTAAGAGGAACACCGTAGATCTCGCGCACGTTTTCCGAAAGACTGCGGTAGCACTCCCGAAGTCCCCGCCTTACCTCCTCCAGCGGATACGTCCAGTATCCGTTTTCAAAGCGATTTTCCCAAGAAAAGCCACCGTTAGCAATGGGAGTACCGAAGGTGTCAATGAGAGACGCCTTGATACGGGTCGATCCCACCTCGATCCCGAGATAGATTTTTCCGCTTTTTATGTATTCAACGACCGAGGATTTCATTGCTTCGCTCCCTCTTTCGGTTCTAGCGGACAGCGTTCTGATACATCCTTCATTTTCGCGAGGAGCGTTTTTGCCCCCATGAGAACACTCCACATATCCGTGCTCGCGGATATAAAATCGACGCCCTTGCTCATCCAATGGAGGAGCTCTGCCTCATTGTCGGCTCCTGTGGAAAGGCCGATGGGCTTTCCGTGCGCATGCGCGATCCCGATCGCCCTCTCAATGAGTCGGTTGGTCTCCGCATCCTCCAATGCATGTCCGAGCGCCCCCACGGAGCCGCTCAGATTCATGGGACCAATCACAAATCCATCCACGTAAGGGATCTTGCAGATTTCATCAAGCGCTTCAACTGCATCGCGAGTCTCCACCTGCAAAAGGAGGCAAACCTCATAACTTCTCTCTTCGATATACTCGTTGATAGTATCAAGTCCGTAGCGCACGGCACGACAGGGACCAAAACCACGCTTACCAAGAGGTGGGTAGATGCAGGTATCGATAGCCTTTTGCGCCTCCTCCACGCTGTTGACCATAGGAACCACAATGGCTGCAGGCCCCATTTCAAGCACACGCTTGATGTCCGGAATATCGTTCCACGTCACTCTGACCATGCAAGGCGTACCTGCGGATTTCGCCGCAATCAGATGCATTTCCACCACCTGAAAATCGGTGGAAAGATGCTCCATATCGATCCAGAGGTAATCAAAGCCAATGTAACCGAGCATTTCACACATACGGTAATCCGTTAGATTGACGTGCGTGCCAAGCAAACGGCGCCCCGAGTTGAGCGCTTTACGAAATTCGTTTTCCATGAAAATACTCCTTTATAACGATATATCCGTCTTATGCACCTTTACATTAAGGGTGCGAAAATACGGCAGACCTGTTGGAAAAGGCGTACGATAAAATTGCTCTTACAGTCAGGAGCTGTGATCTCGCGGCAGGATTCCAACGTTTTGAGAAAATCCTCCTCGACAGCGGCAACCGTGGTGGCACCGTAGAGGCACACACCGCATTCGAAATGCAGATACAGGCTTCGGTAGTCCAGATTCACAGTGCCAACCACCGCAAAGGTTCCGTCGGAAACCACATTTTTTGCATGCATAAAGCCGTCTGTAAATTCATAGACGCGGATCCCCGACTCGACAAGCTCCCGATAATAGGAGCGTGTGGTAAAATGCACTGCGGGCTTATCGGGGATATGTGGCGTGATGATGCGGACATCCGCGCCGCTCTTTGCACAAAACTTCAAAGCGGAAAGCAGCTCGTCTCCCACCATCAGATACGGTGTTGTGATATACAGATAGCGCTGTGTACGTGATGCGGCATGCAAAAAAACGTGCTCGCCGACGTTTTCACGATCCATCGGACTGTCAGAATATGGCTGAACCCAACCGTCCGACACCGAGCCAAAGCTTTGACTCGGAAGATAAGACAAAAGTGACTCCTCCGTTTGCGTCAGAAGACACCACATTCCAAGAAACATGGCAGTAAAGCTTGCCGCTCCTTCTCCGCAGAGACGGATCGCGCTGTCCTTCCATACCCCGAAGCGAATCTTCTCGCCAATATATTCATCGGCAAGATTCACACCTCCCGTATAAGCGACCTTGCCGTCGATCACTGTGATCTTGCGGTGATCGCGGTTGTTCTGAAGTGTTGTGAGAAAGGGGTGAAACTTATTGAAGATCTTGCACTTGATCCCCGCCTCGCGCATTTTTTTGTCATAGCGGGGCGGAAGCGTCAGAATAGAACCGAAGTCATCATAGATCAAGCGAACGTCCACGCCGTGTGCGGCGCGTTCCGTAAGGATCTCCAGGATTGAATCCCACATCAAGCCCTCCTCGATGATAAAATACTCCATGAAGATATAGCGCTCGGCGCGTCTGAGATCCTCCAAAAGAGATGCATGCATTTCTCGCCCCGAAGGAAAATAGCGGCTTGCCGTATTCTGATAGACCGGAAATGCGGGCACTCCCTGCAAATAATGCAAAAGCTTCCGATCCTCGGGAGCGGCTTCCGTCGCCCGAAGAAGTGCATCCTCGCGTCGCTCAAAGCCATCGCGCTGTTTTTTGGAAAAGCTCTCAAGTCTTTTACGGAATCCTACGTTCGCCGTTTGATAATGGAATACCCAATAAAACACACCTCCGTAAAGCGGAAACAAAAGGATCAGAAACACAAGGGAAAGCTTAAAGGCACTTTTGTCCGAACGGATCATCAAATGGAGTGCGGTTGCAATGCTGAGCGCAGTGAAAAGCCCACCAAGCCAATAAAAGCGATTGGAGCTGAAGAGCATGAGCGCAAGAAGAACGATCTGAAATAAGATCGCCAGAATGATCAGAAGTCTGCGCCCGAAAATTTTACGAAGCCGACTTCTGTATTTCCGTTTTTTCATGCGCTCCCCCCTTTTCCCAATACTGTTTTTATTTTACCACAAACTCGCAAAAAAGTCAACGCGCAAAGAATTTTCACATATTTTTTTACAATCTCTCCAAAAAGCAAAAAAACTTCAAAAAAGCTCTTGACAGAAAAAAGGTTCCGTGGTATAATACTGAATTGGTACGGGCAAAAGCCCGTCTCTCTGCCATGCAAAAAATATCACAGCATGGTCGAATAGTCCATAGGGAGGTAAAAACATGGAAAAGATTATCAACTCTTATGAAAGCATGTTCATCGTCAGCCTTGCAAACGGCGAAGAAGCCGCTAAAGCGACCGTGAACAAGTTCACCGGTCTGATCGCTGCAAACGCAGAGGTCATTCAGATCGATGAATGGGGCAAGCGCCGCCTTGCATATCCCATCGAGGATATGAACGACGGTTACTACACCGTAGCAACCTTCAAGTGCGAGGGTGATTTCCCCGCTGAGCTTCAGCGTTTGATGAACATCGACGAGAGCGTTATGCGCGTCATGGTTCTCAAGCTCGATCATGAGCCCGTTGTAAAGGCAACCGAGGCTCCTGCTGAAGAAGCTACCGAGGAAGCAGCTGCAGAAGAAGCTCCTGCAACCGACGCAGAGTAATTCTTTACACTGCAAAAAAGGAGGCATTTTACGATGTCAAGCTTGAATCTTAACAAGGTCGTTCTTTGCGGAAGACTGACCGCGGACCCTGAATTGAAGCAGACCACCAGCGGCATTGCCGTTGTCTCCTTCACACTGGCAGTCAACCGTCGGTTCCGTTCCGGATCCGCAGACGGTGCACAGTCCACCCAACAGCAGGCTGACTTTATCAGTGTCGTAGCTTGGAGACAAACTGCAGAGTTTATTTCTCGCTACTTTAAGAAAGGCTCTGCCCTTTGCATCACAGGCTCCATTCAGACGAGAACCTGGCAGGATGCGCAGGGACAGAAGCGCTATGCTACCGAGGTTGTTGCCGATGAAGCAATGTTTGTTGACAGCAAGAACGACGGAAGCTCCGTCGGCGGTCAATTCGGCGACAGCTACAATGCACCGTCCTACTCTTCCGCGCCCACTGCGGCACCGAAGTTTGAAGAGTTGAAGACGGATGACGATCTGCCCTTCTGATGAAGCGGCACACAAAATGAATAGGAGGATTTGATAAATGGATAACAACGTAACCAAGACGGAAGAAGTTGTACGCCCGGCTCGTCCCGCGAACAACCCCCGCAGAAGAAAAAAGGTTTGCATTTTCTGTGCAGACAAGGTTGCTTTTATTGATTACAAGGACAGCGCAAAGCTTCGCAAGTTCATCAGCGAGAGAGGTAAGATTCTTCCCAGAAGAATCTCCGGCACCTGCGCACTTCACCAGAGAGAGCTCAACACCGCGATCAAGCGCGCTCGTAACGTAGCTCTTCTTCCCTTCGTAACCGACTGATAGTCACATAAAAAAAGGTGGTTCAAATGCGTCTCGCATTTGAACCACTCTTTTTTTCACCCCCTCCTTTTTTCGTCATATAATGACATTGAAGGAGGTGTCAACCTATGCACAAGGACCTTGAGGGATGTGCGTGCATCATCGGCTCTATGACAGAGACCCTGCGGGCGCAAAGGGCGCTTGCAAGAGAAGCGATTCTCGCGGATACGGTCAAGGCTGACTCGGGTAAGAGCAGACGTGGCTGTGCTTATGCACTCTCCTTTTCCTGCACACAACAAAAGAACGTCCAAAGAATTCTTGAAAAAAACGGCATTCGCGTCAAAGCCTATATGGGAGGAGACGTGGAATGATCTATCTTGATAATGCCGCAACAAGCTATCCAAAGCCGCGCGCGGTCATCGAGGAGACCGCGCGCTGCATGCGTGAATACGGAGGCAATCCCGGGCGAGGCTCACATCCGCTCGCCCTCCGCGCCGCCGAAAAAATATACGAATGCCGTGAGGAGATCGCCCACCTTTTCGCCTCTCCCTTTCCCGAAAACGTCTCCTTTGCGATGAACGCCACCATGGCGCTCAACACGGTCATTAAGGGGGTACTGAAAAGAGGAGATCACGTCCTCATTTCGGACATGGAGCACAACGCAGTATTGCGTCCCATCTACAGGCTTGCGCGTGAGAAACGCATTCGTTACACAGTATTTCCTACCTTCGCTCGCTTCCCGGAGCGCACTGACGAGGATATTCTGAATGCCATACGGGAGCGAATTCGCCCTTCGACCCGTCTTTTGGTCGCCTCACATGCATCCAACATTTGCTCTGCAACGCTTCCGATTGAAAAAATCGGCGCTCTTTGTCGGGAGCACGGGATCTTTTTTTGCGTGGATGCCGCGCAATCGGCAGGACATTTGCCGATCGACGTCGTCCGTATGCAGATCGATGCGCTTTGCTTCCCCTCGCACAAAGGACTTCTCGGTCCGCAAGGCGCAGGCGGGATCGTATGGGGTGACGGGGTGATTTCACAAGCATTGATTGAGGGAGGAAGCGGCTACGACTCCTTCAATCCCGAAATGCCGAACGATCCACCGGAAAGATACGAGGCAGGAACGCTTCCCACCCCAATCATCGCAGGGCTTTGCGAGGGGATCCGCACATTGCAGACACAGGGAATCGCAAGGATGCATGAACACGTGTGCTCTCTCAACAAACGTCTGTCCGCTCATCTTTGCGCCCTTCCCTTTGTTACGGTGCATGCAAAGCACCACGTGGGGGAGGTGCTTCTCTTCTCCGCTACAGGTGTCCCCTCCGACACGATTGGGCAAAAGCTTTCTTCCCTTGGCTTTTGCGTACGCACGGGCTATCATTGCGCCCCCCTGGCACACACGTCTCTCGGAACTCCGGAGGGAGGAGCGGTGCGCGTCAGCCCTTCCTTTTGCACGGAGGAGGAAGAGATCGACGAATTTGCCAACGCGCTGGAGGATGCTTTGGAAAAGCTGAAAAAGTAACAGAAACTGCGGTAAATGCAAAAACGCACTTACCGCAGTTTCTATTCAATCAATCAAAATAACCTTCTCTGTAAAGAAGCTCGGCAATCAGCACAGCTCCACCTGCGGCACCGCGCAGGGTGTTGTGAGAAAGACCTACAAACTTGTAGTCGAAGAGCGTATCCTCACGGAGTCTGCCCACGGTAACCCCCATACCGCCCCAAATATCGCGGTCCAATTTTGCCTGAGGCCGATTATCCTCCTCAAAATAGGTGACAAACTGCTCGGGAGCGTGAGGGAGCTTCAATTCCTGGGGCTTTCCGGAGAAATTCTTCCACGCCTCAAGGATCTCCTCGCGAGTAGGCTTATTCTCAAAGCGCACAAACACCGCAGCCGTGTGACCGTTGGTTACGGGAACGCGAATACACTGGGTGGTGATCAGAGGTGCATCTGCCTTGACGATCTCTCCGTTCTCCACGTGTCCCCAAACACGAAGGGGCTCCTGCTCGCTCTTTTCCTCCTCACCGCCGATGTAAGGAATGACGTTATCGATCATTTCGGGCCACTCGTTGAAGGTCTTACCTGCACCCGAGATCGCCTGATACGTGGTCGCAACGACCTCCTTGATACCGTACTTGAGAAGAGGCGTGAGGGCAGGAACGTAGGACTGGATAGAGCAATTGGGCTTGACAGCAATAAAGCCGCGCTTCGTCCCCAGACGCTTACGCTGTGCGGCGATCACCTCAAGATGTGAATCGTTGATCTCCGGGATCACCATGGGTACGTCGGGAGTCCAGCGGTTTGCGGAGTTGTTGGAAACCACGGGGATCTCCGCCTTCGCATACGCTTCCTCAAGAGCCTTGATCTCGTCCTTCTTCATATCAACGGCACAGAAGACGAAGGAGCACTTCGCTCCCACCTCTTTGATATTAGCCGCATCGAGAACAACCATATCCTTATACTGCTCCGGCATCGGAATATCCAGCTTCCAACGCGCGCCGACCGCCTCGGCATAGCTCTTTCCCGCAGATCTTGCGGAAGCCGCCAGAACGGAAACCTCAAAATAGGGATGGTCTGCAAGAAGCGTCAAAAAGCGCTGACCTACCATACCTGTCGCGCCGATGACACCAACCTTCATTTTACTCATGATAACATTGTCCTTTCTTGACACTTATGATAAAAAGTATGTATTATATTATACATGAAACAATGTGAAATTGCAATACCTTCTTGACATTTTTTTGCGGAAATAGTATAATAAAAGATGAACGTTTTTTGATATTTTTTTAGGGAGAATGCTTATGAAGTTAGAGCTGGTCGCCACCTGCCTATTCGGCTTGGAAAAATTGCTGGGTGAGGAAATCGACGCGTTGGGACTGCACCGTCTTGACACAATGGACGGACGCGTCACCTTTCTGGGTGAGGAAATCGACGTGGCTCGCGCCAATCTTTCCTTGCGCTGTGCGGAGCACGTCTTCATCAAGCTCGGCACCTTCCCCACCACAAGCTTTGACGAGCTTTACGAGGGGACCCGGGCACTCCCCTTTGAGGAATGGATCGGACGGCTCGATGCGTTTCCCGTAAAAGGACACGCCATCAAAAGTCGCCTGTATTCCGTGCCCGACTGTCAAAGCATCGTCAAAAAGGCAATCGTTGACAGGCTCTCCGCGCACTACGGCGTGAAGTGGTTTTCCGAAACAGAGATAAAATACCAGATCGAATTTTTCATCTTCAAGGACATGGCAACGCTGATGATCGACACCTCGGGAGTGCCTCTGCACAAGCGCGGATACCGCCCCGCGGCAGGTCCCGCCCCCTTGCGTGAAACGCTCGCGGCGGCTTTGGCGCTAACCTCCCGCCCTCGCGAGGATACCCTTTTCTGGGATCCCATGTGCGGCTCCGGTACCATCGCCATAGAGGCGGCGCTGATCCTGTCAAATCGCGCCCCCGGTCTTGGGAGAAGCTTTGCTGCCGAAGCCTTCCCCACCATTCCGTCTGTCCTTTGGAAGGAAGCACGAGAGGAAGCCACGGACGAGATTCGCGCGGGCTCCCAATATGAAGTATATGCCTCGGACATCGACGAGGATATTCTGGACACAGTCTATGAAAACGCACTTCGGGCCGGTGTTGAGGAGCATCTGAACATCTTTTCTGCGGACGTGCGGAGAATCCAAAAGCCCGACGCAAGGCGCGGCACCGTTGTTTGCAACCCACCCTACGGGGAGCGATTGATGACCCCCGCCGAGGCGGAACAGCTCTACCGCGATATGGGACATGCATTTGAGGAGCTTTCCCCTTGGCAGATCTATATCATCACGTCGCACCCGCAGTTTGAACGCTGCTACGGTCGCCGAGCAGACAAAATCAAAAAGCTTTACAACGGAATGATCCCCTGCAATCTTTATCAGTATTTCAAGCCGAGAAACAAATAAACAGCGAGGTAACCGCATGGAGGGACTCTCATACAATTTCAATAAAATAGAAAGAAAAAAGACCTTCGACGTCTCTGCCTTTGTCAGTGCCTATTATTTTTCCTACAAGCCGCGCTTTGTCCCCCGTCCCGAGACGTACGATTTTTCTCAGATCTTTCTCATTCTTGAGGGAGAAGGCCTTTATACAACCGAAAACGGCACATATCCCTTCTCCCCCGGTATGATGTTCTACCGTCCCGCCCATCACACCTCCTCTTATAAGTGGACAAGCGAGAACGTTCGCTTCGGTCTGATCAGTCTTGTTTGCGATTCCGAGGCGATGAACGCCTTGGGAAGCGCTCCCATTCCTCTCTTCGGCGACGAGATCGCAAGTCTTTTCGATCTGATACGCACAGGCACACGCGTTTGCGAGGAGCTTCGCGCAACCGACGAAATGCTTGGTATGCGCTTCAAGCCCGATACCCCGGACGTAGTGATTGACTTCCTTTCCGCATCCATTGAAAGATTTCTTTGCATGCTGTATTGCAGGATCTGCGGTGTTGAGCTGCTGATCGACGAATCTCAGAAATCGAATAAATATATTGATGAGACGGTATTTTCTGAAAACATCAAAAAATTTCTTGAGGAGCACATCACGGAGCAGTTGACCATCTCCCGCATTTGTGCGGAATTCGGCATCAGCCAGACCACGCTGATGAAAAAATTCCGTCGTGAGAACGGTCAAGGCATCATGGATTACTTCATGAATCGGAAGATCGCAGAGGCCAAGAGATTGATCCACGGCACGTCAAAAAGCTTTGCGGAGATTGCGGAATGCCTTGGCTTTAATTCCGCAAACTACTTCTCCCGCGTTTTTAAGGCGAGAGAAGGCATCACTCCCACGGAATACAGCAAATCCGTTTCCAAAAGGAACGTTACAAAATTATAAACAAATCAAAGATCGGCTGTCTCAAATCGCGATTTGAGACAGCCGATCTTTGATCAGTCATCAACCCTCTCACCGAGGATGTTTCTGTATTTTTGATAGAAGCTTTCGAAATAACCTCCGTCAAGAGCCTCGCGGATCTTGCGCGTGAGATTGTTATAGAAATAGAGGTTGTGCGTGACAGCCAGCGTCATCCCCACCGTCTCCTTTGCCTTGAGCAGATGGCGGATGTATGCGCGGCTGTAGTTCTTGCACGCCTCGCACTCACAGCCCTCATCGATCGGACGGTCGTCAAGAGCGTATTTTTCGTTTGTGAGGTTCATCTTTCCGTGCCACGTAAAAACGTTTCCGTGTCGCGCGTTTCTTGTGGGCATAACACAGTCGAAGAAATCCACGCCGTAGTGAACCGCTTCCAGAATGTTGCAGGGGGTTCCCACGCCCATCAGATATCTTGGCTTGTCGGCAGGCATATAAGGCTCTACCGCGTCAATGATGCGGTACATCTCCTCGGTCGCCTCTCCCACGGCAAGACCGCCGATGGCGTAGCCCTCACAGGGGACCTCACGGATCATTTTCATGTGTTCGATACGCAGATCCTCATAGGTGCCGCCCTGGTTGATACCGAAGAGCATTTGCTCGCGATTGATGGTATCGGGAAGAGCGTTGAGTCTGTCCATTTCCGCGCGGCAACGGAGGAGCCAACGATAGGTGCGCTCCATGCTCTGCTTACAGTATGCGTGCGGTGCGGGGTTTTCGACACACTCATCAAACGCCATAGCAATGGTAGACGCCAGATGCGATTGGATCTGCATGCTTTCCTCGGGTCCCATAAAGACAGCACTGCCGTCCAGATGTGAGCGAAAGCGCACCCCCTCCTCGGTGATCTTGCGGAGCTTTGCAAGCGAGAACACCTGAAATCCGCCGCTATCGGTAAGCACCGGACCGTCCCAGTTCATAAACTTGCGAAGCCCTCCCAGCTGATAGATTAGCCCGTCTCCCGGACGAAGATGGAGGTGATAGGTATTGGAAAGCTCGACCTGACAGTCGATCTTTCGCAAAGCCATGGTGTTGATACCGCCCTTGATGGCACCGCAGGTTCCCACGTTCATGAAGACAGGGGTCTGGATGTCACCGTGCACGGTATGCAAAACACCTCGGCGCGCGCGTCCGTCTGTGGTAAGTACCTCAAATTTTTTTGACATGATAAGAATATCCTTTCCGTTTGCAA
This sequence comes from Oscillospiraceae bacterium, assembly GCA_015064025.1. Taxonomy (GTDB): domain Bacteria; phylum Bacillota; class Clostridia; order Oscillospirales; family CAG-272; genus UMGS1865. The sequence goes on from SVSZ01000001.1 coordinate 45,160, forward strand.
GAGAACAGCTTGCAAATGTATATTAAAAACAAAGCTTAAAATCCCGTTCTGTCGAACTGCTTGTCCAATGCATGATGAGACATTTCGAGCGCCACGGGACGTCCGTGGGGACAGAAGGTGATGTCCGGAAGCTCCATGAGCTTTCCGATGATCCATTTGATATGCTCGTCGGCATAGGCTCTTCCCGCCTTGAGTGCCGCCTTGCAGGATGCTTGGTAAAGCGCTTTTTCAAAGATGATGTCACGCGTCAGCTTCACGCTTCCCGTAGCGGTGAGTATCCGCCCTGCCATGGTGCCGAGCATGTCGGCAACAGCGTCGGTCTCAACTCCCTCGGGAATCGCGTCAACGGATACGGTGTTGCGCGCGAAGCGCACGGAAAAACCAATATCGGAAAGCTCGGACTCATAGTCCCGCAACGCCTCCACCTCACCGCTCGTCATCATCACATCGATCGGAAGCATCAGCATTTGTGAGCAGATCTCGGCGTTCTTAAGTCCTGCCTTGAGGGATTCGAAGATGATCCGCTCGTGCGCCGCGTGCTTATCGACAAGAAGCATTTTATCCTCGCACTCCACGATCACGTAGGTGTGGAAAACCTCACCGACAATTCGGTACTCGGGACTCACGCGCTCCTCCTTTGAAGAAGGTAAAGGCTCCTCGTGTACAACGTGCGCAGGCTCGACAGCAGATTCCGGCGTGGGAACGGGGGTGCTTTCGTCACAAGTCACCCGCTTAGGCTCACCGCCCGGCACTTGCACGGGAGCAGCGGGAGTAGCCGCAGGCACGTCGATCGGCGTGTTTGAAGGCTCTGAGGGTTTTGCGTGAAGATCAAAACGCGAGGCTTGGATCCGATCGGCGCGGGGACGCTCTTCCTTTGCGTAAAGCGAGCGGTATTCCTCCGCAGTCATGCGACCGGACGCTCTTGCTGCGGGCGTCTCCTTGTAGGAGATCTGACGTGCGGCAAGGGATTCCCCTGCCCCTTCCCTTACGGGAAGAGCGCTATCCGACACTCGTCCCGCAAAAGGGGAGATCTTGGTTTTCTTTTGAAAGCTCAATTCCACGTTGGGACGCGTCGCGTTGCTCTCAAGAGCGGTTCGAACGGTGTAATAGATCGCCTCGAACACCGCTTTTTCGTTGGAAAACTTGACCTCCAGCTTGGCGGGATGAACGTTCACGTCCACACGTGAAGGATTGATCTTGATATACAGCACACAGCAAGGGAACTTTTCGGGAGGCATATAAGAGGTATACGCCTGCTCAAGAGCCGCCATAGCAGTCTTGCTTTTGACAAAGCGTCCGTTGATGAAAAAGTTCTGATAGTTGCGGTTTGCCTTGAAATTGTCGCTCCGTCCGATAAAGCCGGAAACCGAGATCCCGTCGCTCTCTGCATTGACGGTAATAAGGCGCGAGGCAAAATCACGCCCAAAAATTGCGTAAACGGTATTGTGAAGATTGCCGTCTCCCGCTGTCTCCAGCTTCATGTTGCCGTCAATAATGAGACGGAAAGCGATGTGAGGATTGGAGAGTGCAACCTTTTCTACGTTCGCAGTCACCGCCATCGCCTCCGTCACGTCCTTTTTGAGGAACTTGCGACGTGCAGGCACGTTGGCGAACAGATTCTCAATGATGACAGAGGTACCCGTAGAGCACCCTTGTTCCGTGACACCGACAATCTCACCGCCGTGCGCCTCAAGTACAGCGCCGAACTGTGCGTCGGCGGTTTTGGAGATGATACGCAGATCGGATACCGACGCGATGGCGGCAAGCGCCTCTCCGCGAAAGCCCAATGTCATGATCCCGTCGAGGTCTTCGGCATTTTTGATCTTGCTGGTCGCATGGCGTCGGATCGCCACGGGAAGATCCTCGGGGCTCATACCGCAGCCGTTATCCGTGACACGCATAAAGGTCACGCCGCCGTTTTGTATTTCGACCGTGATACGGTCGGCACCTGCGTCAATGGCGTTCTCCATCAGCTCCTTGATCACAGATGCGGGGCGGTCTACCACCTCGCCTGCCGCGATCAGATTTGCAACGGCGAACGGAAGCACATTGATCCTTCCCATGAAAACGTATTCTCCTTTCCGTAAAGCTCTTTTTAAAGTCTTTTCTTCAGATCAAACAAAAACGACATGCATTCAAAGGGAGAAAGGGTGTTCAGATCCACTGCCTTCAATTCAGCGATGATCTGCTCACGGATGCAATCGTCAAAGGAGATGAGGCTGTCGTCGCGCACCTCTTCCTTTTTCTTTCCCTTCGCCCCCGTGTCACTCTCTGCAACAGCGCGGGAGGTCGCCTCGACGGAGGCGAGAATTTCCTTGGCACGCTTTACGACCTCCGCAGGAAGCCCTGCCAACTTTGCGACCTCGATGCCGTAGCTGTCATCGGTAGAGCCGCGCACGATTTTACGAAGGAAGGTGACGCTGTCCCCTCTCTTCTTGGCGGCAACGTTGTAGTTGACGATTCCTTCAAATTCCTCCTCCATCACCGTCAATTCGTGGTAATGAGTCGCAAAAAGAGTTTTGGCACCGATCTTCTTGCTGTTTGTATATTCCACAATGGCACGCGCGATGCTCATGCCGTCAAAGGTGGAGGTTCCCCTTCCCACCTCGTCGTAAATGATGAGACTCTTGCGTGTCGCGTTCTTTAAGATGTAAGAGACCTCGTTCATCTCCAGCATAAAGGTAGACTGTCCCGATGCCAAGTCATCGGAAGCACCCACACGGGTAAAAACGCGGTCAACCAGCCCCAGCGTCGCCTCGCGCGCGGGAACAAAGGAACCGATCTGTGCCATGACCGTGATCAGAGCTACCTGGCGCATATAGGTGGATTTACCTGCCATGTTGGGTCCTGTGATCAGCATGAGCCTGTTCTTGTCGGTATCCAGATAGGCGTCGTTGGGAACGAAATACGTATCCTTGACAAACTGCTCCACCACGGGGTGTCTGCCGTCCTTGATATCGATCACATCGTCCTGCGTGATCTCGGGACGAACGTATTTGTTTTTGGATGCAACGGTGGCAAGAGAGAGGTATACGTCAAGCTCCGCCAGAAGCGCCGCTGTGTTCTGAATGCGAACACTTTCGGCAGATACGCGGTTGCGGACGTCCTGGAAAAGCTCGTATTCCAAAGCACAGATGCGATCAGCAGCCCCCAGAATGACGGATTCCATTTCCTTGAGCTCCTCTGTGATATAGCGCTCCCCGCCTGCCAACGTTTGCTTGCGGATATAGTGCGCGGGCACCTGATCCATAAAGGATTTTGAGACCTCAATGTAATAGCCGAAAACCTTATTATAGCCTACGTGAAGCGTGCGGATCCCCGTTTTGTTGCGTTCCTCCTCGGCAATCCGCTCAAGCCAACCCTTGCCGTCCTTCATAACGGAACGAAGCTTGTCAACGTCCTCGTTGTATCCGTCGGCAATGATGCCCCCCTCACGAAGAGAAAAGGGCGGCTCCTCGCAGATCGCGCTCGTGATCGTTGCGCAAAGATCCTCAAGGGTGTCCAGCTCGTGACAGATGCGCACAAGGCGTGCGCTTTGACACTTGGTAAGAAGAAGCTTGACCTCGGGAAGCACTGCGGCGGTTGCCGCGACAGCGCGCAGATCCTTACCGTTGGCACTTCCGTAAACGATGCGCGTCGTCAGTCTTTCCAGATCCAATACGTGAGAGAGCGCTTCTGCCAGCTCCTCACGAAGCATGAAATTGCCGAAAAGCTCTTCAACAGCCCCTTGGCGGCGCACGATGACACCCTGATTCATCAAGGGGTGCTCCACCCATTTGCGAAGCATACGGGCACCTGCGGCGGTCCTTGTTTTATCAAGAACCCAAAGCAACGTGCCGCGCTTGTCCTTGGAACGCATCGACTCGGTCAATTCAAGATTGCGGCGTGTGTTCAGATCCATATCCAGATATTGCCCGTCCGTATAGATGTTCAGTGAGCGAATATAGGAAATGTCTCTTTTCTGCGTATCCTCAATATAGGAAAGGATCGCGCCCACCGCGCACATCAGAGCACGGGCGTTCAAATGCTCCTCGCGCACCCCCTCACCAAACTGCGCAGCTACGCGTTCGATGCTCTTTACGGGATCAAAGCGCGCGGTCTCGCCGTCTGTGATCAGAATGTGCTTGTTAGAACTAAGATATTCTCCGATCTCCCCCATGTTTGCGCGGTTGAGATTGCAGATGATCTCACGCGGTGCGTAAGTGCCGATCTCGGTTTTCAGTCTCTGCGTCATGTTCTCGCCCGAGAGCACCGTGGCGTGCACCTCTGCCGTGGAGGCATCCGCAAAGCAAACGGCGCATTCGCGCTCGCACATATAAAGGGAGCAGAGGTAGTTGTTCATCTGCTCGCTCAACAGATCCGATTCAATGAGCGTTCCCGGAGTGACCACACGGATGACCTCTCGCTTGACCAGTCCCTTGGCAAGTGCGGGGTCCTCCACCTGTTCACAAATGGCGACCTTGTAGCCCTTCTCGATCAGCTTTCCGATATAGCTCTCCGACGAATGGAAGGGGACGCCGCACATGGGAGCACGCTCGGCTTCTCCGCAATCTCTTCCCGTCAGCGTCAGCTCCAGCTCACGCGAGGCAAGAATGGCGTCGTCAAAGAACATCTCGTAAAAATCACCGAGACGGTAAAAAAGGAGATAATCCTTGTATTCATTTTTGATCTGGAAATATTGCTCCATCATCGGAGTCATAGTCGGTACGCTCCTTTTTCGTTTTTATCGGGAGATCAGTGGCAGCCTCCGCAGGTACTGCAATTGTGTGTGCAGCCGGAGGGCTCTTCCCCCGTGATCTGCGTCATGATGGTCTGATTGACCTTGTTCATCAGCTCGTTCACGACCTCCTGCGTGCGGTTGAGCTCTGCAAACAGAGGATGCTCCGAAATCAGCGTGTAAAGCTCGTCAATACGGCGCTGAATGCTCTCGATCAGCTGCATATCACGCTCCGGCTGTGTGACAGCCTTCTGCATTGCGATCTGCTGTACGTCATATTCGGTGAGATAGGTCTTAAGCTCCGTGCAGGCTTCATATGCGTTCTTTGCCTCCTCAAGAGCGACAAGACGCGCGTCCTCCTTCAGCTTCTTTCCAAGCTCGCTTGCAAGTTCAAAAATTTCCATGGTAATATCCTCAACTTTCTTATATCACTGTATTTTTTTGCCGTACAGGGCGAACGCATCCGCCCGATCGGCTACAAAATTGACAAATTTACCCGTGTCCTCGGGCACACCTTCAAAAAAGGCGATCTTATTCCCCTCCGTACGTGCGGAATAAAGGTTTGCGTTCTTCTTGCTCTCACCGTCGCAAAGCACACGCATGGGCTTTCCGAGAAGCGCTTGATTCTTCTCCAGTCCGATGGCATTCTGAACGGTAAGCAAACGCTCGAAACGCGCGCTCTTGACGTCCGCGGGCACCTGCTCCATTTCAGCCGCGGGTGTCCCCTTTCTCGGTGAATAGATAAAGGAATAAAGCATATCAAAGCGGACGCGCTCAAGGATAGAAATCGTCCCCTCAAAGTCCTCCTCGGTCTCCCCCGGAAATCCCACAATAATGTCGGAGGTCAGCGTGACGTCGGGCATTTTCTCGCGCATATAGTCTACAATGTCAAGATAACGCGCTACGTCGTAGCGACGGTTCATAAGGCCGAGAATTCGGTCACTTCCCGATTGCACAGGCAGATGGAACTGATGCGCGATATGGCGTGATGACGCCATCACGTCGATCAGCTTGCGGCTTGCGTCCTTCGGGTGGCTTGTCATGAAGCGAAGAAGGAAATCGCCTTCAATGGCATCAAGCTCCGAAAGCAGATCCGCAAAGTCGTAACCAAACGCCGCATCCTTTGCGTAGGAATTGACGTTTTGTCCGAGAAGCGTGATATCACGGTATCCACGCAAAACAAGCTCACGCACCTCCTTGACGATCTCTTCCTTTTCGCGGCTGCGCTCCCGTCCGCGCACGTAAGGCACGATGCAATAGGAGCAGAAGTTATTACAGCCGTACATCACCGAGACCCATGCACGGTAGTCACTCTCGCGGTAAATGGGCTGCTCCTCGGCAACAAGATACTCTGTTTCCTCGGGGCAATAGAGTCTCTTTCCTGTGGCAAGCTTCTCAACAAGCAGCTCGGGAAAGCGGTGCAGTGACGCGGTGCCAAAGATAAAATCCACGTAGGGATAGCGGAATTTGATATCGTTTCTGCGGTGCTCCTGCGCCACCATACAGCCCGCAACACAAATCACAAGAGAGGGCTTTTTTGCCTTGAGATGCTTGTACTGCCCTACGATGGAAAGCGCCTTTTGCTCGGCATGCTCGCGGATCGCGCAGGTGTTGACAACGATCAGATCGGCATCCTCGGGCGCGCCTGTCAGCTCATATCCCATCGCAATGGAAAGTCCCGAAAGCTTTTCGCTGTCCGCCTCGTTTTGCTGGCATCCAAAGGTCAGAACGTATGCACGGCGACGAACACCCGATTCCGCAAAAAAGCGGTCGTTTTCCGCTCTCATGCGCGCAATGTATTCCCGTTGCCGAACCAACTCCGAAGCGGGGAGAATATTGCTTTTTTTCATTTTCTTCCCCCTGTCAAAACAATAATATCTCATCTTATTATTATACACGAAGAGACAAAAAAAGTCAAGTGAAAAAAGCAAGTTTTCCCCCGGCTTACCGCTTTTATTGTGCTTTCACCGTTTCTTCTGCGGGCTCCCCGGTGCCTGTCGCGCCTTCCCCTCTCCGTCACGGATTCGCCTCCCCCCAAAGTGCGCGTGCACGAAGGGAGAGGCAAGGCTCCCCCTTTGGGGGAGCTGGCGAGCGAATGCGAGACTGAGAGGGCTTGCATCTTAACCATCAGTGCCTGTGGCAAACGTTATGCTCCCGTGAAAAACCACATTGCGAAATCGGTATTGGTTTCTTCAAAAAAGGAACCGCAAACAAACGTTTGCGGTTCCGAAAAAGCGTTATGCTGTTTTCATTTTAGATAAGTATCTGCGAGATTACGCAAAGGTGATGTTCGCAGAAGCGTAACCGGCGATCACTTCATCCGAAGAATTGACCACCCATATCTGGATCAATACCTCGGTCCCTGCTGTGAGCTCAACAGTCAAGGGATTCCTACGTTTAGCAACACCGCTTGCAAGCTCAAGACCGGTTGCCTTATCCGTAACAACGATCTTAATATTCGCACTGCTCGTAATCGGTGTCGTACGATCAAACGTCAAGGTTCCGTCGGCTGTTGCCGTATACTTAAAGTAATAGCCGTCCGTTGTAATGGGAGCACTCTGGGCACCTATTGCCACCTTTGTAGCGGTTGCACTCAGGGAAGCAATTTCTTCGGGGTTCGCCGCAGAGCCGAGTTTAATGTCGGCACTGAGAGAGATCGTACCGCTCACACCGCGGTTCACGACGAAGATCACAGGACCTGTACCCTCTTCTACGGGAGGAATCGGCTTTGTCGCCGTTGCATTCGGGTACAAGGATGTCTTGTTGTCGGGAGCTGTTGCAAGATAGTAAACAACCTCTGCATTGGTCTCTCCGTCAACCAACGTAAGTCCGCTTACGTCAACCGTAATTTCCTTACCTGTAAGCCCCAGAGAATAATACTTACCGGGATCTACTGTCCAGGAGGTTACCGTAGCATCAAGCACGATCGGATTGTATACCGTACCGGCTTCGGGAGTAAAGCCTGCAGTGAAGGTAATGTCAGCCGCTGCACGGTCACCCGTGAGCTCGTCTGCAATCACAATCACTTGAATCTTAACGGTCTCACTTGCTGCGACCGTCACGTTGAGAGCCCCTTCGGTCACGTCGCTGAGCTTGAAGGTGCCTGTAGCTGTCGTTACAATGATATCGGCAACAACACCGTCGGTGATGGTAGCAATATCAAAGGACGCGGTTCCGGGAACGTCGCTGTAAGGATTCTTCCAGGTGTAGTAGTAACCGTCCGCATCGTTCGCTTCAAGACTAAGGTCGATAGAAGCAACCTCATTCTTTACGCTCGGGATGCTTACAGGCTTATTCACAGAACCTACGGGATAATCGAAGGTATAAGTATATTCGCTTCCGTCTCCCACGATCTTAAAGCTCACCGACTCTTCGTCCGCCAAGAGGAAGGATATTCTGCCATCTGTATCGTTATAAGTAGTTCCGTTGTAGATTACAGAGAAGCCCGTGGGACCTGTGAAGGTCGCCTCGTTCTTATAAGCATTCGTGCTTTCAACGTAAAGTGCACTGTAATCTATCTGGAAGGACACGGTACCACTGACCGCCAGCACGTCGGAAAGCTTGCTGAGAGAGGCAGTAAAGGCAGTGGATAGCACAAGATCCGCCTCTGCGGGATAGGTATCGTCGGATCCGGGATTGACAACAACGTGTACCGTGTATTCTGCGTTCTTTATTGCCTTGAAGCTAAGGACACCGTCCACTCCGTTTGCGCTCATCTTCTTATAGGGGGTAGTTCCCATCATTACGATAAGGTCGGTTTCTACATCTGCCGCCTCGCAAGTGAGCATAAATTCTACCGTACCCGTTGCACTGGGAACGAAGTCGAAGTAATATCCATCTTTGATATAGGTTCCGAGGTGAAGCTCCGTCTCACCAAAGGCAAGCGTATCATGTCTTGCGGCAGAGCCCAGAGGGTCGTTCACGTTGATATTGTAAACACCGCATCCCTCGATCGCAAAGGTGATTGCATCGGTTTGATCGGTGCTAAGCTCGATCGTTGCAATTCCCTTTGCCTCAGCATCGGGATCGTCGTTGGGAATCAACGTGTCGGTGATCTCACCGTCGTTGTAGAGAAGCTTGAAGCCCGCAGGACCTGTAACGGTGATGACCTCACCCGGGAAAGCACCTTGATAATAAAGGGTCCCGTTTACAACAGCGGTGGTGTTGTTCTTGACGATGGTGATGGGATTGTTCTTGTTTCCGAGATCCGCATCTACGGTCACGTTACCTGTAAATCCGCCGAGGATCGTCAACTGAGGATTCGTAAATGCATCGGAGCCTGCCGTGTTTGCGATCAGCTTTGCGGAAAGTCCGCGAATGTTCGCAACAGCAAAGTTTCCGGAGTAAAGGGTTACCGTCTTTTCCCCGACCTTCAAGGTCATATAAGCGATCGCCGCAAAATCACGGTCAAGATTTTCGGGCTTGATATCAATGATCGAAGCGGTCATATAGGTCTTGGAGGTATCCTCTTCGTCGATCTCGAAGCCTGCCGCTCCCTCGAAATCCTTTACGTATTTGACGTCAAGGTAATTCACGTCCTTGTCAAGGGTATCAAGGTTTTCCTTATTGAAGGAGCCTGCGGTCAATACGTAATCATAAGGAGCGATGAGCGTTCCGCGGTCAACGATCGTGGCGCCAAGGGTCTCGGTGATCTCCTCAAGACGAGCCGTGTTGACTTCGGTTGCGAAACGCAAGCCGTTGGGAGTTTCGAAACGAACGGTGGTCTCACCCAAGGTGTTGATAACGTCGTTGTACGCATCCAGCTCCGCTTCCTTCGTAAGATAGGAAAGGTGTTCGCCTTCCCCGTCCACGTAATTTGCGGGATCTGCCACTTCGACCTTGACGTTGTCGATACAAATGCCGCCCTTCAATTCACTTTCAAGGCTATTGGTTCTTTGAATCTTCGCAACGTTCCAATAGGAGCCCGCATCCTTACCGATGGTAAGGTTGCCATGTCCGACCGTTCTCTCTGCCACGTAGGTGTCGTTAAGATAGATCTGATAGACACCCGTTTCAAGATTCAGAACAAGCTTGAGATTGTTCCACTGACCGATCTTCATGTAGGTCTCGGTAGCACCGATGGCAACCTGACCGTCGTTGTCGGACATCTTACCCGTTGCGATGTCGACCTTGAAGATCTGCATCCAAGACTTTCTCTCGTTCTTATCCTCTGCAGTGCTTGCCGCATTGTAGCTGTAGAACGACTCAAACTGGGACTCTACAATTCCCTTGGAGCCATGCTCGATGAAGTAGTCCGCCGAAAGAACAACGGTCTTACCGGGATTCTCCGCATCGTTATATGCGAAGGTGGGGTGTACAAACTTGGAAGCCTTAGCAATGTTCTGTCCGCCGTTCGCGATCTCGGTGACCGCATCGGGAACGATGTAATATCTCTTCCCGTCGGTCAAAAGATCGCCCCAGCTGTCATCGGTCACGTAATAGAAGCCGTTGTTTCTATCAAGCTTCAGATCAAAGTTCTCCACACCGTGCTCCTTGGTATCCAAAGACACGGTATTGCTTTTACCGTCCCATACGATGCCCGAAGCATAGGTCTTCTTGCAATCCGCACTGATGAGTGTGTAAGTATCGGTAGGAAGTGCCGCCGCCATAGGGATACGGCAAACGATACTGCCATCCATACGCTCGTAGGTTGCAAGAGAAGGTGTGGAAACACCGCCTGCCTGGTAGCCTACGCTGTAGATGTAATCCTCGAAATCCTCATAGGGCTTGGATTCCCTGGGCTCAGCCGTCGGAGTGTCGCCTGCGAAGAACCTGATGTTGTCGATCTGAACAGAGCCGGCACCGGGATATTTATTGGGCTTTGTAACAATGAACTTCCCTTCGGGGATGACAAGGTTGGTGCTAACCTTGGTCCCCATGTTGCTGACATTTTCAAAAACTTTTACACCGTTGATGTAAAGGTCGTATCTGCATGCCTTCATGTCGAGCACCATGGAAACGGTGTTCCAGACACCGAGCTTCATGCTGTTCTCTGCCAGAGCAGTTCCAAAGGAACCGCCGCCCTCCGTCACCAAGAATGCCTTACCGTCCTGCAGCTGCACGCAGAAGAGAGAGATCCACGAAGCGTCTCCGGCTGCGGAACGCGCGTTCGTAAGCTGTGTCTGGAGTCTTCCCGTAGAGCCGGGACCAAAGAAGAGATCTACCTCGTATACGATCTTTTCATACGTTTCATGGCTGATCTCGGGATTGTTGATCGTTTGGCTGACGTCCTTGTTCAATTCGTCCGGAGCCTTATTGTTCGTCGTATCGTTGACCTTGTAATCAAAGCTCCACGCATTGGAACCAAAGGTATCGGAAATGACGGAATTCGCAAGCGCCAGCTTCATCCCGGAGGTAGGCGCCTTGCCAACCGTTTCCGCTTCAAAATCCAGAGCGAAGATCGGAGTCGGCGTGGCGGGCGGCGTTTCCTGTTCTTCAAAGAGGACGCCGTTAAAATCCGCAAAAGTAGGGATGCTGATCAGAGGTAGAATCGTTACAAGTGCCAATGCAAACGCAAGGATCCTGCTGTGCTTTCTGATTTTCATAGCATTTTTCCTTTCTTTGTTTCGGGAAAAACCCGTTTTTTCAGATCAAAGCAACGAAGTCTCACATGGTGCGTCCCGCGGGAGGATCGAACACCGATTGAAATATAGCTGTATGCCATAAGAAAACCAAGCCCGATTCCCCAAGATCGCCAAGCGCGAAACGACGGGAACACATGCAAGTAAGCTTCATTTTCTCCTGTTGACAACCGTGTGAAGACACACTGATTGATCCTACTTCATATTATATCATTCGACCCGTATTTTGTCAATTAACAAACGGCACAAAAAGCCTCCCGACAAATTGTATTTTTTGAACAAAGGCATTTTGGAAGACTCTCTTCTGTGCCAGTCAACACCTTGCCCTCTCAGTCGCCTTACAGCGACAGCTCTCACAGAGGGGTACCCTCTCCGTCAGCCTGCGGCTGCCACCTCCCCAAAGGCAATGTCGTCAACTTAAAGTTGCCGCCATTGCGTGAGGCACGACGCTTTGCGTCGCATGATGCGTGCCGTTTTACGGCACAGTGATATCGCCGCTGTGTGGCTGTGAGGCGTGTTGCTTCGCAACACATTGAGGAAGAAAATTTCCGCGTTTTACAACGCTGAAATTTTCAAATAATTCTTAAGTTGACGACGTTGCCCCCAAAGGGGGAGCCTCTTGCGGTAGTGAGCCGGCGGCGAACGTTGAGGTGAGCTTTTTGCACAGCAAAAAGACGGAAGGAGTAATAGCATCCCTCTTTGAGGCGAGTTTGCGAAGCAAACTGCGATAGTGAGGCGAAAGCCGAACGTTGAGGTGAGCTTTTTGCGCAGCAAAAAGACGGAAGGAGTATTTTTTAGAAATTTTACCGTCATTTTCGGCAGGCGTTCACATCACGGCATTTTATATTATTAAAAAAACCGTCCGCGGTGCGTTTTGCACCGCGGACGATGGGGGTTGATAAGCGCCTGCTCTTCTCCGTCCGGCACACGCCGCGCGGATCAGAATTCGATCTTCTTTTCGATATAGGACTTCAATTCGGAGATCGGGATGCGAACCTGCTCCATAGTGTCTCTGTCGCGTACGGTTACGCAGTTATCTGCTTCCTTCTCACCGTCACCTACCGTCTCAAAGTCAACAGTGATGCAAAGAGGTGTACCGATCTCGTCCTGACGGCGGTAACGCTTACCGATAGAGCCTGTTTCGTCGTAGTCTATCATGAAGTACTTGGAAAGCTCGTCATAGATCTCACCCGCCTTATCACCCAGCTTCTTTGAAAGTGGGAGGATCGCCGCCTTGAAGGGCGCGAGTGCGGGATGGAGATGCAGAACGGTACGAACGTCGTTCTTCTCCGCGTCGATGACCTCCTCGTCGTAGGCGTCAACAAGGAATGCAAGAGCGACGCGGTCAGCACCGAGAGAGGGCTCGATAACGTAAGGAATGTAATGCTCGCCCGTTTCCTGATCGAAATAGGTCATATCCTTACCGCTGTGGGTCTGGTGTTGACCAAGGTCGTAATCGGTACGGTCGGCAACGCCCCAAAGCTCGCCCCATCCGAACGGGAAAAGGAACTCAAAGTCGGTGGTTGCTTTGGAATAGAAGCAAAGCTCATCGGGATCGTGGTCGCGCAGACGGAGATTTTCGTCGCGCATACCGAGGTTCAGAAGGAACTGATGGCAGTAATCCTTCCAATATGCAAACCACTCAAGATCGGTGCCGGGCTTGCAGAAAAATTCAAGCTCCATCTGCTCGAACTCACGGGTACGGAACACAAAGTTACCGGGGGTGATCTCATTGCGGAAGGACTTACCGATCTGCGCGATACCGAAGGGGAGCTTCTTGCGCGTGGTACGCTGTGCCGCGGGGAAGTTTACGAAAATTCCCTGTGCCGTTTCGGGACGCAGATAAACGGTGCTGGAGTTATCCTCGGTGACACCGATGAAGGTTTTGAACATGAGGTTAAACTTCTTGATATCGGCAAAATCATGACCGCCGCACTGGGGGCAGGCAATGTTCTTTTCCTTGATATAGGAAGCCATTTCCTCAAAGCTCCATGCCGCGGGGTTGTCGTTAAGACCGTTTTGGAAGGCATAATCCTCGATCAGCTTGTCCGCACGGTGGCGCATTTTGCACTGCTTGCAGTCCATCAAGGGATCGGAGAAGCCGCCGACGTGACCCGAAGCGACCCAAGCCTGGGGATTCATGATGATGGCGCTGTCAAGACCGACGTTGTACTTGCTTTCCTGTACGAACTTTTTCCACCAAGCACGCTTGACGTTGTTCTTGAACTCAACGCCCAAGGGACCGTAGTCCCAGGAGTTGGCAAGACCGCCGTAGATCTCGGAACCGGGGAAAATGAAGCCGCGCGTTTTACAAAGCGCTACGATTTTATCCATTGTTTTTTCAGAATTGTTCATAATGATTCTCCTGCTGTGTTTGCTATAATACATTTTATTTTATCATTTTTTCAACGCCTTGTCAAGAGATTGTCAAAAATATGTAAGAAAAGAAACGTGTATTTTGTATCCGCCGTGAAAAACGCACTTCAAAAAAAGAAAAAAAGCCTTGAAAAAGGCAGAAAAGCGTGATAGAATAAGGGGTGGGAGAGACTTCCCTATTTTATTACGGAGAAACAACATGAAGGACTTACTTGATTGTGCAATGGATATCGGTGAGGAGATGCTCGTTTCGGGCGCCGAGGTACACCGTGCTGAGGATTCCATCCGCAGAATGTGCACGGCTTTGGGAGCTGTGCGTACAGATATTTTCATCATCCCAAGCAGTATGGTGGCAAGCATCCATACAGAGAGCGGCGAATGCTTTACGCAAACGCGCCGCATCACCGTGTCGGGCACGAACATCGAAAAACTTCACCGCCTCAACGATCTTTCTCGCCGCATTTGCAACGAAAAGCTCACTATTTGCGACATCCGCGCAGAGCTTGACGACATCAAAAAATGCAAGAACTATCCGCTTTGGCTTGAATACGTTGCATACGCCGTGATCGCAGGCGCCTTTACCCTCTTTTTCGGAGGCGACTTCAAGGAAGCGGCAGTGTCACTCCTTGTGGGGATCCTCTTGAAATTTGTCGTCATGCTGACCGATCGAACCATGCCCAATAAAATATTTGCAAAGTTCATCTGCACCTTTCTCGCAACCGCGTCGGCGTTTCTGGCTGTCAAGATCGGCTTCATCGGCGGCGTTGACAAGGTCATCATCGGAAACATTATGACTCAGATCCCGGGCATTGGTCTTACCACTGCACTGCGCGACCTCTTCACGGGAGACAGCATCGCGGGACTCTTGCGTTCTATTGAAGCGGTGCTTGTGGCGCTTGCCATTGCAGCGGGTTACTTTTTGTGCGTTCTTACGTTGGGAGGTGTCCTGTCATGACGCAAGCTGAGATATTACAGATCATCACGGGATTTCTCGGTTCCCTCTTCTTCGCTGTTCTTTTTAACGTCCGAGGAAAAAAGCTTATCTTTGCCGCGCTTGGCGGATTTTTGTCTTGGGCGCTCTTTGTCCTCTTCAAATTCATCACCCCGAATGAGGCATTCCGCTACTTCCTTGTTGCTGTTTTGATCTCTGTCTACGCAGAGATCTTAGCACGTGTACTGAAAACACCCACTACCACGTTCATTATATCGGCGCTCATTCCGCTCATTCCCGGAGGCTCTCTTTATTATACAATGTCTTCCCTCCTGGAGGGGAGCAGTGAAAGCTTTTTGGAAAAAGGCATTTACACCCTGGAGCTTGCCGCCGCACTGGCACTCGGCATCGTCCTGACCAGCGCTGTGACAAAGATGATCACCGCAGCGGGGATGCGAAAAAAAGAGAAAAAGGCGGGATAAGGGGAGGCTATACTTTTCTCCGTCGGGGCAGGTCGTGACGCAAAATGCCGATGACGATGGAGCAAATAAGAAAGGTCTCTGTGGCAGCACCCGGAATCGATCCCTTGATGATATTGTAGGTCAACCAGCAGGGCGAGGAGAAAAAGCTGAGGAGGCGCACACGGAAGGGATCTTTTTGCGCCAAAGAAAAGGTAGTAAAGAACATTCCTGCCATGGGAAGAAGCGCCAATGCCCCCTCCCCCTGTATCCACGAAAAGACGGAGGCAGCGGCAAACAGCGCACAGAACACAGCGTACCAAACGTTTGACTGCGCCCACCCTTGATCCTTTCGAAAATAGAAAACGATACCGCGAAAAATACCGATGGCATTGAGCATTCCGCCCGCAAAGGCACCGAGAAGAAACATGTGCACGGTCCAAAGAACGTTGTTGATGATCTGCCATATGAGGATTCCACTTCTGCTCTTTTGCTGAAAGGAAAAGATGCCGAAAAAGGCAGCAAAGACACCGATGATCTGCGCGATGAGATAGATCGGATCGGCATTTTCGAAAAAGGCAGGCATTGTCAATTCTCCTTTTCAACGTAAAGGTTCAGATCCCACGCAGGGACGCCGCCAAAGCGGCGCAAATAATATCTGTTATAGTGCGGAAAAAGCTTGTGTATCAGAAGCGGAAGTGCAAACAGATCTTCACTTCTGTGGTAAAGCGATACCATCAGCATGGGCGCGTGACGTGCAAGCGTTTCGCGTGAACCAAGCAAGGCTTCCCTCTCTGCCCCCTCTACGTCATATTTAACGTACTGCACAGGAGCTCCGTTCAAAACCGCATCGAGCGGCATTGCCGTGATCTCTTCGGTTTTGGGAGGTCTTGCCGCAAGGGTTTCCGAGCGATTTTTCAAAAAGGAAGCATTGCGATTTCCGCTTTTGTCAAAGGAAAGCACCGCATTTTCCGACCATGCACCCGCATGCACCGCACAAACCTGCGCGCGGATCTCGTCGGCGGCGTACGTCTGTAGCTTTTTGAAATTGCGTGTATCCGGCTCCATGGCATAGACCTTGGAAAGCGCGCCGCCACGCTCGATCAACTCACGCACCGTGTCTCCGTTGTAAGCCCCAAGGTCGGCGGCAAAGGAAAAACGCGCCGGGCGAATGAGTGTATTCCACGTTGCGTCTGCGTCACTCCGCGCCGCCAGCAGTGTTCCTATATCCCCTGTCAGCTTATAGGAAAGCACACCGTCAAATATGCGGCGGGATTCTTCATCGGAAAGAAGCTCGCGTGCAGCCTTCAGCTCTTCCCTGTGCACATTGAAAAACGCACGGTCAAAAAGCCCCTCGCCAAAGGCAGGCACGTCGGGGGCGTACAGCTCGCATTCGGAGCCGATACGGGCAATATTTTCAAGAACCTCGGGACGGGAGGAGCCAAAGGACAAAAGAGCTATGACGTTCTCTTGTCCGAATTTTTCCTTCATCGCGCTCCACGGGAGCACAGGCATTCCATGGAAAAGATTGCCGCGCGCAAAGCCGTCGGAGGCAAAGATACCCGAAACGGGAATACTGCGACCGTCAAGAACGTCAAGGATCTTGTCGGCACCGTTCCCCATCCCCCAAAGAACTATTTTTTTGTTTGTCTGTTGCAGATGATCCCAAAGATCACGTTTGCACTCTTCAAGCATACCTACCTCACAGAAAGCAGTTGACATTTTTCACGTTTCGGTGTATAATGAATCCAGTACACCGAAAGGAAGGTTTTTTATATGAACGATTGTCTGTTTTGCAAGATCATTGCGGGAGAGATCCCCTCAAAAAAGGTATATGAGGACGAGTATGTCTATGCGTTTTACGATATCGCTCCCATGGCACCTGTCCACGTCCTTGTCGTCCCCAAGCTTCACATCGCGTCTGCCGACGGCGTGTCTGCCGACAACAGCGCCTACGTCGCGCGCATTTTTGAGGCGATCCCGAAGATCGCCGCTGCCGAAGGACTTGCGAACGGCTACCGCGTGATCACCAATTGCGGCGAAGACGGTTGCCAGAGTGTCCGTCACCTGCACTTCCACATTTTGGGCGGCAGAAAGCTCCCCGAGACACTGGCATGAGCCGAGGAATATTTTAGCACAAACGCCGGAAAAAGTCAATATACTGCAAAAAAAGAAACGTTTTTCGAAAAAAGCGAAAACGTTTCTTTTTTGCATACGTATGTAGCTTGTTAGTATGGAAGGTTGCCCTTTAGAAGATGGTCGATCATATCGCACACAGAAAACCATGCTGAAAGATCAATTCTCAACAGCGATTCTTTCCAGAATGATTTCGTCTATCGCGTTGCATACTCCAAAAAAACACCTATCCACTTCTTTATTGGAAAACCGCAACACACGCAACCCAAGGGATTCCATATACAAATCACGTTCCCCATCTTGCATGAAGCCGTCATCTGTATGATGTTGTCTACCGTCGATTTCTATCACAAGCTTCGCAGACGCACAATAGAAATTTTACGTCGCCGGAACTGTGCCGTTTGCAAAAGCGGTCAGGATATCAAGATTTTCCCGATTCCACTGAATATTCTCATCCGCAAGAGCTGCGATCGCTACGTTTTTGATGCTCCGTTTCGTCATATCGGAGTAGAAGGTATACTCATCTCCATCGATTTCGAGGGTAACGTATCCAATTGCCGCGAATTCACGACTGACGTTCGAGGCGCGGATATTTGTAATGCTTCCTGCCATATAGTCCCCTTCGGGAAGCCCTACCGCCTCCGCATAGGGATAATAAACACCGTCAAACTTGACGTCCAGATAATTGGTTGCATTCCCAAGGGCATCCAAGGCTTCCTTGGTAAACGCTCCCGCACGGGTCACGTAGTCAGCAGGTGCAATCAACGTTCCCATGTCCTTGATCGCGGCGTCACCGAAAAGGTCGGACAGATGCTCCAGAACATGTGTATCAACCCGTGTCGCAAAGCGCAAGCCTGTGGGCTCTGCCAAACGAATTGACGCCCCCTCCACAATTTCCAACGCGCCCTGCACGTAACGGGAAAGCGCATTTTCGTCCAACACCTTACCGTTCAAGTCGGCATTCGACAAATCCACCTTCGAGGTCACAAGGACATCATCGATATAAACGCCGCCCGAATACTCCGCACCTGTGATATTGGTCGATCTTTGTATTTTTGCAAAGCTCCATTTGGAGGTGTTGTCGTATCCCACGGAGAGATTGGTCGCCCCCACCGTTTCTTGCTTGGCAAAAACGTTGTTGACGTACATGTCGTACACACCCGTCTCAAGATTGAAGAACACCGTTACTGTGTTCCATTCCCCTATGGAAAGATGCATATTTGTACCGTCAAAGCGTCCCGAATCCATTTCGATCACGTACATCTGGATCCACGTTCCCGTGGAAGCTCCCGCATTGTACTTATATCCCTCAAATTGGATCTCAAGCTTCCCCGTAGAATTTTCTTCGATAAAATACTTTGCCTCCAAGAGAAGCTGAGGTGTAGTGTCATACGTAAAGCTTGTATGTCCCACCTTGAACGCCTTGGCTACGTTGGCAGCGCCACAGGCAGTCTCTGCAAGCGAATCCCTTACCACGTATACCACCGTGCCGTCGTAGGTGGTGATATATTTTCCTGTGCTCGGTTCCCACGTAAAGGTGTACGGGGTACCGTCCACAGTGCCTGTGGAGGGAGATGTGGGATCCCACTCAAGGTTCCACGCTTTCACGCTTCTTCCGTCGCGTGTGATCAGCGCGTAGGAATCCTCCGAGGAAGCTGCGGACATATCCAAGTACACCGCGCGATTTCCGTCCTCTGCGGTGACCGTCTTTGCCAAGGAAGGAACGGACGGGAAGAGCGATGCGTCCGTCAAGAGGACTCCCTCATCCGAAAAATCAACGTACGTCCTTGTAAATTCATCCTCATCGGCAAAATACATTTCTACGTTATCATATTGAACGTAACCGCCGTAGCTCGTGGGTGCGCCGCTGCGGTCGGTCTGGAAGCCGAACGACTTTTCAGTCAAGCTGATACTTGTATTGACGGGCGCGCTTGTATTTTGCTGTACAGAAGCCATCGTTCCATTGACAAATACGGAGCGCTGTGCCGTAGAAAGGTCAATGAGGATCGCTACGCTGTGCCACTTACCCAGTGAAAGCGTTACAGCACCGCCTGAAAGATCAACACCGTTTTCGTGATGATCAAAGGATGCCGCCGTTCCCGAGGACTTGATCTCAAAGAGCTCAACGTTCCCGCCCGAGGATCCGATACGGGAGGAAATTCCCGCAGAGCATGCAAAATCAGCCGAAAGATAGAGATCAAGCTTGATGGCAACGTATCTTCCGTTGGTATTCGAAAAAGCGGGGTTATTCAGCACCGTCGCGGTTGCAATATTTCCGGCACCTACGTACGCATCCGCAAATGCACCGCTGACAACGCAGTAGGTCTTCCCACCCGACGTGAAGGAGCCGCTGACGGGTTTTGCCGTGTTGACGGTCGCATTCGTGAAGGCAACACCGTTTGCCGCCGTACCGCTAAGGAGAGAACCGTTAAGAGTTGGCGACGTGATTTCAGAGAGCGAATTCGAAGCTGACTCCCATAGATAATAATCATAATTGCCTTGCGGCTTTACGTCCAATTGAAGAACGTCTCCGTGTGATGCGGAATCATTCGTCGCGGCTGTCAGTGCGGCGCCGGATGCATGCCTTTCCTTAACAACGCTTGAAAGCTCTGCCCCGTCAAAGCTCTGTACGTATTCCTTTTGTGTCTCTGCAAATACAGACGTGGGCACAAGAGAGAACAGGAGCACGACCGAAAGAAGGACTGCCAAAGACCTACGCGTTTTTTGAAATTTCATGATTTTTCTTCCTTTCTTCGCGGATTCAAAAAGAAAAACGAATCAAATAAAAAGCTGTTATCAAAACGAAAATCCGTCTGTGAGTGAGTAGACGAACAGAAAATGCCCTTCCCTTTTTTCAAAAAGGATCTGACATTTTATTTTATCATTTTTTACACATTTTGTCAAGAAGAAAAGGAAACAAAATGAACGTACGCAAATTGGTGCGGTTGCACAACTCCTTCCGTCACAGCTTCGCCGCGAACCCCCAAAGCTCGCAAGCTCGCTTCGGGGAACCCCGTCGCCGCGAACCCCCAAAGCTCGCGAGCTCGCTTCGGGGAACCCCGGAGGGGGCTAACCTGCTGTCGTTTTGCAGATTTCATTGGAACAAAAGCAACCCACTACACCGCAGGTCGCCCCTACGGGTATAATTGCCCTCCGTTCGTGCACGCCCACTCCTCCCCGCACCGCAAAGCGGTGTTCCCCTCCTCTCGGAGGAGGGCTAAAGCGCGGCGAAGCCGTGACGGAGAGGGTAGCCTCCCACTCTGGGGGAGGTGGCGCGGCGAACCGTGTTCGCACCCGATGATACGGTAGGGGCGACCTGCGGTCGCCCGCATAGCCTCCCTCTTTGAGGGAGGTGACTTTTTGCGCAGCAAAAAGTCGGAAGGAGTAATAGCCTCCCTCTTTGAGGCGAGTTTGCGAAGCAAACTGCGAAAGTGAGGCGAAAGCCGAACGTTGAGGTGAGCTTTTTGCGCAGCAAAAAGACGGAAGGAGTAATAGCCTCCCTCTTTGAGGGAGGTGGCTTTTTGCGCAGCAAAAAGACGGAAGGAGTAATAGCCTCCCTCTTTGAGGGAGGTGGCTTTTTGCGCAGCAAAAAGACGGAAGGAGTAATAGCCTCCCTCTTTGAGGGAGGTGGCTTTTTGCGCAGCAAAAAGACGGAAGGAGTTGTTTTTTAGAGATTTCACCGTCATTTTGACGGGCGACCGCAGGTCGCCCCTACGGCTATAATTGCCCCCCGTTCGTGCACGCGCACTCCTCCCCGCACCACAGGGCGGTATCCCCCCAACGTTCGCTTCGCTCACTACGAAAACTTGCCCACAAGGTTTCCTCCTCTCGGAGGAGGGCTAAAAAGCTGCCTCAATGGTTACAGGAAAATTGCAACCGACAGACAAAAAACCGCCGATCGCTCGGCGGTTTTTCGTCTGTTTGTTTTTCACTGATTATTTGTATCAAGCATCCTCGCTCAATCGGGCATCACGGGTTCTCTGAAGCCCTCAAGGGTCCTGTTCATTTCCACAAATGCAAGGTCAAGCTTATTCTGCGTGGTCGCATCCGTGTATCCGTTAGAGGTTGCGCTGTGAACGCTTGACAGCGTGCCGCTGAGGAAATCACCCCAATCGTAAAGGAGGCAGATATCATAGGTCAAGCTGTTGCGGATCACCTTCAGGCTTGCACGGGATCCCGCATCCTGCGCGACGGACAATTCAAGGGTCTTTGTGTAATACGCGTCCATCGTATTGTCCACCCGCGCGGAGTAAACTGCGATCACGTTGAAGAGGAAGGAAGCGTACTCCTCGTTTGCGCACACGTTGGGAACCGTCCACAAATGTGTCTTTTCCGATGCCATATCGACCAGGTCAAAATAGCGTTCCTGCGTTACTTCCGCCTTCGGAACGGGAAGGATACCGTATCTGTATTCTTCCGGATGATAGATCTTACGGATATCCCTGAGAACCGCGTCGGTAAAGAGGGTGTATCCCGTGGCATAGCTATCGTCTCTTGCCTCGGAGTCACCAACAGGCATAGACGTATTCTCAACAGCGGTATTGAGTCTGTTGTAAAGGAGCGTAAAGGTCTCCTCTGCCTTATCGTCGGCAAAAGCGATCATAGGGTAACCGCCCTCATCGACGTCCTCAAGCTCGGAAAGACGCGCGCCGCATCCGAACCAATAGTACTGTGCGGAGGATGAATGCTGGAAGTAACCGACGTAGTCCCCCGTGGTTGCATCAAGAACACCTTCGGTGTCGTCCGTATCTTTATTGACGACATTCGCCATTTTAAGCATATTTTCAAGCGTCCAGTCACCGTCACTCACCATTTCATAAGGATCGTTGTAGGCAGCCTCGCCGTCACCGATGGAAGCCTCGAAGTCATAATCCCGATGAAGCCGTGTATTGATGACCGTCACCGCCGCAGAATCCATGGCGGATATATTCATATCTCCGCTGAGGTAGTAAAGCCTTCCTCCCATAGTAAATTCCGAAACCGAATTCGAATCGTACGTGGTGTTCTCCAGCTTGATGTTCTCAAGGCTGTAAATGTCCGCGAGAAGATCGGAGGTGGCACAGGCAGCGGCATCCGTCGCAAGCACGATACCAAGCTCATACGTCTCCCCGTTGAGATAGAAGCTCTTCATCTCATCATACATGGATTCCATTTGAGAACCCACCTGTCGGATCTTACAGTTATACGCTTCTTCAATATCGGTATTTCTTTGATAGACCGCATAGGTCACGGGGTCCGTGCCGGCTGCCTCTACCCAGAAGTCCTCGCACGCGAATGCACCGTCCCCGTTTTCAGAGCTGCGCACGTACGCCTTGTAGGTGTAGCCGCCGAGGTCCGTATAGGTGTCAAGTCCCAATTCAAGAAGGTCGCCGTTCATTCCCTTTACGTAACCGCACGTAGTGCAGGTATAGGAGTTACCGTAGGAATGTGCACCGTAATTCACGGAGCCGTCGCAATCGCGGCATTCGCGCCAATGTCCTGCGGCATCCGTCGACCAATCGTCAAGGAGAGGCTCGTGAGCCTTACTGCTCATCGTCCACTTGATCTGCTTGCAATCACTGCAAACACTGTAATACATCCGTTCATCACAGGAATTGGAATGGGAGCCGTAATATTTGGGGTTCCCGTAGCTGTGTACGTGACCGTTCATTCCGTCAGGCAAGGCAGTCGTGTGCTTCTTGCCGCTCTCCATTGTAATGACGAGCTTCCCCTCACTGTTGATCTCTACACTTTTGATCGTATCGCCGCCGTCCGCCTTCACGCCGGTATTTTTACCGTCGATCCACCAATGTCCGTCCTTGCCGATCTCAATTTGGTGTGAATCTCCCTTAGCGGAAACGCCCGTATCGGAGTCACCGAGAAACCAGTTACCGTTCTCCCCGATATAAGGGGTCATTCCGGCGTCTCCCTTGATGCTTGCAAGCCATGCGTCGTAGGAAAGAGGCTTCTCTCCCTTTGCCGCAAGCTTTGCCACGTATGCATCATAGATCACACGCTTCTGATCCACCTCTACGTCGGGGATCACAACGTCGGGAAGGTCCCCACCGGTTCCACCACCCACGGTAACGTTCTCAATAGGAGTCAGAAGATCTCCGCAGGAGGTTAAGAGCAGCGACGTAAGCAAGCAGCATACAAGCAATGCAACTGTCAGTCTTTTTTTCATAATGTTCTCCTCATTTGTGCTTGCAGAAGACAACCTTTGTTCTTCTGCCGCGCATCATACTGTTTTTGTCGGACTTTCCTTATTCTTCCTCCTCCGGAAGCTGGGGTTCTCTGAAGCCCTGGAGGGTCCTTTCCATTTCCTCTACTGCAAGATCTATATCATCCTGCGTGGTCGCATCGGCGTAGCCGTTAGACGTCGCACTGTGAATACCCAACAGAGTGCCGCTGAGGAAATCGCCCCAGTCGTAAAGGAGGCACATATCGTAGGTCAGGTTGTCGCGCACGATCTTCAGAGTTGAGCGAGCTTCCGCATCCTGCGCGACGGACAATTCAAGGGTCTTTGTGTAATACGCATCCATCGTATTGTCCACCCGCGCGGAGTAAACTGCGATCACGTTGAAGAGGAAGGAGGCGTAATCCTTGTTTGCACACATACTGGGAACCGTCCACAGGTGTACAGTCTGATAGGGATAGTAAACAATGTCATAGTACCGCTCCTGTGTGGATCCCGCCTTCGGAATGGGAAGAATACAGTAGTCATATTCCGCAGGGTAGTAATGTTTACGGACATCCCAAAGGAGGATATCGGTAAAGAGCGTGTAGCCGGTCGCATAGTTATCCTTTCTGGTACCGGATCC
The DNA here is from genome assembly GCA_015064025.1 of Oscillospiraceae bacterium. Lineage (GTDB taxonomy): Bacteria > Bacillota > Clostridia > Oscillospirales > CAG-272 > UMGS1865. The sequence continues at coordinate 69,159 of SVSZ01000001.1, forward strand.
GCCAATAGGCATAGACGTATTCTCAACCGCAGTATTGAGACTGTTGTAAAGGAGCGTAAAGGTTTCTTCAGCCTTATCGCTGTCAAAAGCGATCTCGGGGTACCCGCCCTCACTCATGTCCGTAAGCTGAGAAAGACGCGCGCCGCATCCGAACCAGTAGTACTGTGCGGAAGCAGAGTACTGGAAGTAACCGACGTAGTCCCCCGTGGTTGCATCAAGGACACCGCCGGTGTGGTCCGTATCTCTATTGACGACGTTCGCCATTTTAAGCATATTTTCAAGCGTCCAGTCGCCATCCTCTACCATCTTGTAGGGGTCGTTGTACGCAGCGGCTCCGTCGCCGATGATCGTCTCGAAGTCATAATCCTCGTGAAGCTCCGGATTGAAGATCGTCACCGCCGCAGAATCCATGGTGGAAATATTCATATCTCCGCTGAGATAGTAAAGGCAGCCGCCCATGGTAAACTGATCTACGGAGTTCTGATCGTAGGTCGTATTCTCAAGCCTGATGCTATCAAGGCTGTAAATGTCCTGAAGAAGGCAGGAGGTTGAGCAAGCAGCGGCATTCATTGCCTCAATGATGCCAAGCTCGTACGTCTCCCCGTTGAGATAGAAGCTCTTCATCTCATCGTACATGGAGTGCTGCCTGGAACCTACCTGTCGGATCTTGCAGTTATACGCATTTTCAATGTCAGCATTTCTTTGATAGACCGCATAGGTCACGGGGTCCGTGCCGGCTGCCTCTACCCAGAAGTCCTCGCACAGGAACCCACCGTTACCGGATTCGGAGCTGCGCACGTATGCCTTGTAGGTGTAACCGCCAAGATCCGTATAGGTGTCAAGTCCCACTTCAACGTTACCACCGGGGACGTATTGGTTGTATATATACCCGCAAACGGTACAGCGATTGAAATCGTCAAACGTATGAGAGGCGAAATCGACCGTGTCATTACAGTTTTGGCATGCATGCCAGTGTCCTGTGCTGCTTCTCTTCCATGCACTCAAGGGCTCATGTCCCTGATCTCCCTCGGTCCATTTGATTTCCTTACATTCACTGCACACACTGTAATACATCCGTTCGTCACAATGAACGTCGTATGAGCTGTAGAGTACGGAAGCGCCGTAACGGTGCGCGCAAGAGTCCTCCCCAACGCTCAGATCCACGGTGTGCTTCTTGCCACTCTCCATGGTAATGACAAGCTTACCTTCACTGTTGACCGCAACGCTTTTGATCGTATCGCCGCCGTCTGCCTTCACGCCGGTATTTTTACCGTCGATCCACCAATGCCCGTCCTTGCCGACCTCAATGTTCGGTGTGTCTCCCTTGGCGGAAACGCCCGTATCGGAGTCGCCGATGAACCAGTTACCGTTTTCCCCGATGTAAGGGGTCATTCCGGAATCCCCCTTGATGCTTGCAAGCCATGCGTCGTAGGAAAGGGGCTTCTCTCCCTTTGCCGCAAGCTTTGCTACGTATGCATCATAGATCACCCTTTTTTGATCTGTTTCCACGATGCCTGTTCCAAGATCGGGATTTTCACTTTCCTGTTCAACCACGCCTCCGTCGATCGGTGCAAGCAAACCACCGCAGGACGTTAGGAGCATGGAAGAAAGCAAAACAAGCGTGAGCAATGCAGAAATCACTCGTTTTTTCATGTCATTCTCCTTTTGATTGTTGTTTTCTGCATCGAATTCATTATTCGGTGCAGCATTTTTGAATCAAATTGTATTATATCACTCTTTTTTGAATAATTCAAGTGGATGCGGAAGAATATATTCACAATTTTAGGATTTTTTTGGTTGTTTTTGGGGATTTAAAAGTTTTTTCAGTGTATTCCTGCACCGAATAATGAATTCGATGCAGCTTTTTGTATATTTTTTCGTTACTTCGGAAGGAAACGCTCCCACTTTGTCTGTCGGCATCCACCCCAACGTTCGGCTTTCGCCTCACTACCGCAAGAGGCTCCCCCTTTGGGGGAGGTGTCGGCGAAGCCGTGACTGAAGGAGTGTGCGCAATGCCAAACAGTTGAATGCATGATAAAAAGTGCTGTTTTTTAGTCACGCGCACTCCTCCCCGCACCGCAAAGCGGTGTCACCCCTCCTCTCGGAGGAGGGCTAAAGCGTGGCGAACCGTGTTCGCACCCGATGATACGGTAGGGGCGACCTGCGGTCGCCCGCATAGCCTCCCTCTTTGAGGCGAGTTTGCGAAGCAAACTGCGAAAGTGAGGCGAAAGCCGAACGTTGAGGTGAGCTTTTTG
>SVSZ01000069.1 GCA_015064025.1 Oscillospiraceae bacterium
AGGGTTCCATCTTCTGGTGTGGTGTCCGAAATGAACACCTGCTTCAAGCAGCTGCTTGATAGAAATAACAGACATTTGAATGTCCTCCTTCGGTTTTTCCACCACCGCAACGCAGTTACCAAAACCGCCAAGGCGGCACCGATGCAACGCTCGTCCGGTGTGTGTATTTATATTCTTGGCGATTTACGCGCAAGTGTTAGTATTATAACATATGCCGTTGTTTTTTTCAACAGAAAGCCGAAGTGTTTACATTTTTTTTACAATTTTGGTTGCCTCAAAAATGGAAATACCTTCCCTTCGGCTTTTGGCACATGCAGCAGGACAGATCCGCGGGGCTCAGACGCACTAAAATCGTGTCCTCTCCAAAGCATTCGATCTTATGCCACGGAATCACAATGTCGTCTTCTCTTCCCAGACCGAAGATCCCGTTGCTCCCCGTGATCAGAAGCGCCAAAATTTTTGCATCCTCACGATCAAATTCAAAATCGGAGGCATATCCGAGTCTTGTTCCGTCACATAAGTTGATGATCTCCAGCTTCCGCAGATCGGCGGTACTGCAACGCTTCATAAAAAATCCATCCCTTCGCATTCAATGTATACAAAGCATTATATGCGAAGGGCGGATTTTACTTGGCTGTCCTATCAAAAAAATATTTCGAAAGAAGATAAAGGATGGGCAAAAGCGGTACCGAAAGCACCGTTAAAGGGCTCCAGCTTCCAAGTCCCGTAACGGAGCCGACCAACGGAAAGATCACGGAAAACGGGATCAAAAGAACGATGGGGAGAAGCAGCATGACCGCCGGATGGCGCCAAAGAGAGGTCGGATAGGAAATCCCCTCGGGATAGATCGCCTTGTACAGCATCAAAACCTCAAGCAAGAGCAAGGAAACGAAGGTCAGAGTGTGAACACAGTATACGTCGATCACACCGATCCATGTAAGGATTGCAAGGTAGAGCGCGAACACACCAACGCTTACCAGTGTAGGTATCCACGCACGCTTTTCAAGCACAAGCTGCTCGATGTGTCGCTCCCCGATCCTGCGCGGCTTTTTCAAGAGCACGCGGGGAATATTCATAGAAAGGATCAGAGAAAGCGCAAGCGTATCGAGACAAAGCCCCACGTAAAGGATTTGCAACGCCCCGGGGAGTCCGAGTCCCAGAACGGTAAAGCAGATGGCGGCGAACACACGAAGCATTTGTGTCGGGACCAGATAGGAAAACAAAAGAAAGGAACGGTATCCGATCGCACGGCACTCATAAAATGCACCAAGGAGTGCTGAAAGCCCGCCTTGTGTCTTTTCGGCACGTGAGACAAGCACGTCGGCACGGCGGCGCACCGTTTGTGCTGCGCGCGTACTTCCCTCCTTTCCGCCTCCCAAGGGATCCCTTCGCACAGCATCCTCTTTTGCTCCCTTGTGTATGGTGGTGGGATCGGTCGCTACCGTAAAGGATGCCTCCTTCAGAAGAGCTCTGTCCTCACAATTCCCCGTGAGGATCCCCACACAGCGGCGCTTTCTTTGCAGCTTTGCCATCAAGGGCGCCAGCTGTTCATGCGGAAAGCCTATAAACACACGGTATTCATCCAAAAGATCTTCCGTAAGCGTGGGTGCTGTATCGGAGCAAACAATGCGTCTTCCGGGAAGCTTACATGCGTTCGCAAACGCATCTTCGTAAACTGCATCGCCGTAAAGGAAAAAGCTTGGGCGAACACCGCATTCCAAAAATCCGTTCGCGCTCGCATCAAGTCCATCCTGTATGCGCTCGCGAGTGGCAAGAATTCCAACCAAAGAAAAGAGACTGTTCGCCGATCTCCTCGCTACAAGCGTGACGTGACACGCATCCTTCACCGCACTCTCAAAAAAGATGCACAGCTCTCTTTTCCTTGCGGGAGAAAGCTCGCCAAGCCTCCCCTTGTCCTCGTAAAGCGTACATCGGTCAAGCAAGGCTGCATTGCTTGAAAAAAGAAGCGTAAAGGTTCCCGATTTCATCTGTACGTCAACAAGCTCAACGTCCCTTTCAGCCCCCCGATAGTGCGAAGCATGGACAAAGCGAATATCGAGCGCATCCATATCGTATTTACAAAGAGAAATCAACTCCTTAAGATACGAGTTCTCACTCTCGGCAAGATCCGCATCGGCTATTTTCAGCTTTTCTGCCGACGCCTTTTTCAAGATCGCAAAGGCCTCGCAAAGATGGCGCAGTGCATCCGTATCGGCATCGGCTGAAGGGTACGTCTGAAGCGTTCCGAGGATCGCCGAATGAAGGTGAAGTGTGCCGTCAGAGAGCGCTTTATGTCCAAGCAAAAAAAGATCCGAAGACATTCCGAGCTTGTCTGCCGCGCGGTCAGCCTTGAACACAACACAGCTTTGCTTGAGTGTTGGATCCATACAAGAGACCGCGGCGCGCATGGCGATCAAGCGGAAATAAAGCATCAAAAGCACAGGAGACGCCATGCCGCAAATGAGACACAGCGGGAAAAAGATATCGGGAATACCGAGTGTCGAGGGGGCTACCAGCACGCCGATCACACTCAAGGGAATTAACAGAGCCAGCATCAAAAAACCGTAGACACGCAGATAAGAGCGCAATTCACGCAAGGAATCCTCTCCACTCTGTCCGTTTCTCTGCTCCGCGGGCATATGAAAATGCTCCATGGCGCCGAGAAAACAAAAGCCACCCGTTTCAACAGCCACCGCGCGTGCACCGCCCGCAAGGATCTCGGAGCCTCCGAAAAGCACGTTTTCACAGTAAGGAGGAGTGTAGGCATCTCCGTAGGAATATTTTGTATCCGCGTTTTTTGGAAGCTCACAAAAAATCGGATGTCCCTTTTCATCGGGCATCAGAGTCAGAACGCGCAGATCATGCTGGGAAAGCAGCCTGCAATCACACGGAACGATGTCTCCGGCCTTCAATATCAAAATATCTCCCGCAACCACGGTCCGTGCGGACACCGAAAGCGGCACGCCACCGCGTATAACACATGCGTCGGGAATACGGTATTTTGCAATTTCCGTTTCGTTTTTTCGGATCCTTCTCAGAGAAACGTAAAAGAAGGAGACGCTCAAAAGAAACAACACTCCGAAAAGAACGGAAACACCGAGAGGTAAAAAGAGCAAGGAAAGCAGAACGCCGCCCAAAAGAAGCAACGCTTGAGAATCGGGGATCAGCATTTTTTTCAAAGAGCTGCGACGTTTCCCACGATCGTCAAACAAGGTATTGGCGCCGTTCTTTTTGAGACGCGAACGAGCCGCCTTTGGGGAAATCCCGCAGGCGGCATCGGTATGCAATTGTTGAATGATGCTCTCAGGTGTCATTCTGTACCATTTTGCATTCCGCTTGTTCATAAAAGCTCCTTACATGCAGGAAACCGTCAAGCCGTCATCGTTTGCATCGATCCTTGCCACCGTACACGAATGCGTGTAATTGGAAATGATCTGTTCTGCCAGGCGGTCCTCGATCTCCTTTTGTACAAACCGACGCATATTGCGTGCTCCGTATTTTCCGGAATAGGAGCGCTCTGCGATCACGTTAAGTGCACGCTCTGTGTAAGACAGCGCAATTCCCTTTTCCTCAAGAGCCGTTTTCAGCTCCTTCATCAAGATATCGGCGATCTTTACGAAATCCTCACGATCAAGTCGACGGAAGGTAATGACCTCATCAATACGGTTGATAAATTCCGGACGGAGAAAGGTTTCAAGCGCTTTTTGCGTTTTCCCCTCTTCTGCGGTGCCCTCCTCGGAAGAAAATCCCGCGAGCGCCGCTGTGCGATCGGATCCTGCATTTGTCGTCATCACAATGACGGTATTTTCAAAATTGACGGTCTTTCCTCTTGCGTCCGTAATACGTCCGTCGTCAAGGATCTGCAAAAGGATATTCAGCACGTCGGGATGCGCCTTCTCTATTTCATCAAAAAGAACGATAGAATAAGGTCTGCGGCGAATCTTTTCCGTCAGCTGTCCCGCCTCATCGTATCCAACGTATCCGGGAGGGGCTCCAATGATTCTGGAAACCGAGTGCTTTTCCATGAATTCCGACATGTCCAGACGGATCAGCGTCTCGGGAGAATGGAAAAGCTCACCTGCCAGAGTTTTGACAAGCTCTGTTTTTCCGACACCCGTGGGACCTGCAAAAACAAAGGAAACAGGCTTTCTTTTATAGGAAACGCCCGCGCGGTTGCGCTTGATCGCCTTTGCTACTGCTTCGACAGCACGGTCCTGACCGATGATACGCTCCTTGATACGGGATTCCAAACGGTCGATCTGCGCAAATTCATTTTCCGTAATGCTTGCCGCAGGCACACCCGTCCAAAGCTCGATCACGTTCGCGATCTCGTTTTCCGTCAAGGTGACTTGCTGTGTTTCCGGCTCCAATGCCGAGAGGCGCTCAGAAAGCCCAAGCTCCTGTGCGCGGATCTTCGCGATCTCCTCATAGCGATTCTGTTCGACCGATTCATTTCCCGCGATCTCGGATTCCAGATCCTCTCTTTTTTGCTTCAGCTCCAGAAGCTTATCCCGAATACTGTAGGATTCGTTCAAGGGTGCCGAGGAAAGAGAAAGCGCCGACGCTGCCTCGTCCAAAAGGTCGATTGCCTTATCGGGAAGATAACGGTCCGTAATATAACGCTCCGAAAGGATCACCGCACGGCGCAAAACGCCGTCGGGAATAACGACACCGTGGAAGGATTCGTAATAGTGCTTGATACCGCCAAGCATTTCAAGAGTCTCCTCTACAGAGGGCTCCTCTACTGTTACAGGCTGGAATCTGCGTTCAAGAGCCGAATCCTTTTCAATGTACTTGCGATATTCGTTCAAGGTCGTGGCACCGATGATCTGTACCTCACCGCGTGAAAGCGCGGGTTTGAGAATGTTGGCGGCATTCACACTGCCCTCCGCCTCCCCGGTTCCGACGATATTGTGAACCTCGTCGATCACAAGAATGGCATTGCCGAGCGCATGAACCTCACCGAGAAGCCCTAAAATACGCGACTCAAACTGACCTCTGAACTGCGTTCCCGCTACAAGCGCGGTCATATCCAAAAGGTATATCTCTTTGCCTTGAAGCTTATACGGAACGTCCCCTGCGGCGATCTTGATGGCAAGCGCCTCCGCGATAGCGGTCTTACCGACGCCGGGTTCTCCGATCAAACAGGGATTGTTCTTTTGTCGACGGCAAAGGATCTGAATCAGACGGGAGAGCTCCCGCTCGCGTCCGACGATCTTATCAAGCTTTCCTTCTCTGGCAAACTGCGTCAGATTTCTGCTGTAGGTAGGCAGAAATTTCAGCTTCTTTTCTTCCTTCGCCTTCTTTTTCTCCGTGCGTTTTCCTTCCTCGGAGGCATTCTGAGAATTGGGCGCTCCGGGAGCGGCATTTCCGTTTTGCGCAAGGAATCCCGCGTCGCGGAAAAGCTTGGGAAGATCAATGGTGGGAGCACCGCCATCCTCATTATCATCACAATCCGAAGGGGTTGCCTGCTCAAGCATCGAAAGGATCTCGTTCTCGGCATTTTCAAGATTGTCGGGAGAAATACCAAGTTGTCCGATAACGTTTCCCACAAGATTATCTACGGGAACGCCGATCTCCTTTGCGCATTTGAGACAAAGCCCCTGCGTGGATTTCTCGCCGTTCTCCATTTTTGTAACGAACACAACTGCCATACGCTTATGGCATCTTGAACACATGACCATGAAATCTGTATCCGAAAAAAAATCGGTCCCTTTCTTCTCCGAAAAAGCGCGTAAAGAAAACGGGCTTTCAGGAAAATATTTTTAACGTCTGTAAATGAATATCAATCAAAAATTCAAAAAGCTCAGAAATGCGGAATCGCAAAACGCTCGCACGACAACGGAATCCGTGTAGATCTCGCTACCTTTAAAAAAGAGCTTGATCACCGCACACACGAGCAAAAGCGAAGCAGCGCCGGTCAGCGCCCCCCATGCACCTCCCAAGAATCGGTTCAAAAACCCCAGAGGTGCGATCCTTTCGGCAATCTCGGTACCGCCCCACGCAAACATGCGCAGAACAAAGAATGCAATCACAAATGCAGCAACATACCCAAGAAGGCTTGACAAAAGCGAGGAAAGAGGAACAGAGATCCCCTCGGCAAGCGCCGACGTCAGACGCTCCCCTGTTTGTGTAGAAAAAAGCTCCGCAACGCGGCATCTGAAGTCCTCGCTGATCAAAAACGGGGGAAAGCGCGAGAGAAAGGAATCGGCATTCATTCCTTCCATGCTCTCGGCAAGAATCCCGGCAACGGTGCCGTACACACCCTGATACACCCATTCCTTCACAAAAAGGTGGCAAAAGAGTGAGGACAGCGAATCTCCGAACACGTAAGATGCGACAAATGACAAAATCAATCCCACAGAACGGAAAAAGCTTTTGATAAAGCCGCGTCTGATTCCGAAAACAACAAATCCAAGAAAGAAAAGAACAAAAAGGATGTCAAAAAAGAGCACGGTTGACATGCGAAAAGCTCCTTTCGGGAAGCCCCAAAGTGGCTACGCACTTTGGGCTATGAATAAAACCCGATGTAGACAGCCTTCTGCGGAGAGCAGCAAAGAACCTCCGTTTCACTGATGGCAAGCAGCACACGTCCATCCGTAAGGCAATCTCTTTTTTCGATCGATTTCGTGTTCAGATTGAGACGGCTAACGCCACTCGGTGTCGTCCAGAACACCGCATCGGCAGAGCGTTTCAATTGCCCCAGCTTCTCCACAACGGTCTCATTATACACTATTTTGCCGTTTTTGTCAAATACTATGACCCGATTCTCCTCGGAGACCGCATTTTTTTTCAAGGAGATCGCAATTCCCTCCGCACCGACGTCCACATTGGTCAGCGTCAAACCATCAAAGAGATAGGCATCCCCCTCAACCCTTCCGTCAAGGTTATAATAGGTCACTCGGTCGCTGCAAACGACTGCAAGCTTGCCACCGTTTGTAAATGCGCAAGAAAGCCCCAGTGAAGATGAGACCTTCGGAGACGCAATGGCGGTATCCTTGCCGACCTCGGCAAGGCGCACCCCGGTGGTAAAGCTCCCCTCCGTTGCCGTTGTATAGACAATTCCGATGTGCGAGCCCTTGGAATTGAGGGAAACGTCCATCACGTATTCCTTGAAATTATAGAGCGCCGTACAGTTGAATCTGGCATTGTAAAGATATACCACGCTGTTGTGATCCTTAGAGGATGAGATCAGAGCATATTTTCCGGAATCTGAAATCGTCGCGCCCGTGATGGGATATTCCATCGTATCCGAATGGATCTGAACGTCAGAATTGTAGAGCGAATAGCGCGTACCGCCCGATTCATACACAAGAAAATACTTTCCCGCAGACACAACGGTGGGATTCCGATAGCTGATCGGAACACTCAATATCTGCCGTCCCGTTGCCGAAAATACGGTAACGGAGCTGTTTCCCGCAACGGCAAGTCCCTTGCGATAAAGAGCAAAGCTTTGCTTTACATCCGTCGGATAGGTCAAGGAATCCGACTCAAAAATATCCACCGCATCTGCGGTCGCACCGAGATCCTTGAAAAAATAGTAAAAATTCCGATACGTGATCAGCTCGGTGTTCGCAAAAAACGAAAGGATGACAAAGGAAAAGAGCAAAAGGTACAAAACGACCTGCGCGATTCCGAAGCGCACCGATATGTTTTCATAATATTCATTTCGCGGCTTGTCCGATTCTATTGAAAGCTTTTTTGCTTTTTTTCGAAAAAGCTTATGAAAGAGCTTCATACCCCTCCTCCTTTCCGATCAAATTTTATTTTTTCTTATCCTCGTCCCTGTACAGGACACGGTCAAGATAGAGCCCGCATGCAGGCATGGTCATTCCAGCCATTGCACGGTCTCGGGCGGCGGTGATACGCGGAATATCCTCCGGGGTCTTTTTGCCAAGACCTACGTCAAGAAGCGTTCCCGCAAGAATTCGAACCATGTTGTAAAGAAATCCGTCCGCACAAAAACGAAGCGTCAGAACCTCTCCGCTTTGCTCTACCGTGACTCGCTTCACGGTTCTGACGGTGGATGCAACCGAGGATCCCTGTGCCATGTAGGATGAAAAATCCTGCGTTCCCACAAGATAATCCGCCGCGCGTTGCATTTGCAGCAGTCCCTCGGCATCGATTCTTTTTGGGGCATGAAAGGATCTGTTTTCCTCAAACGGATTTCTCGAAGGAGAATTCCATATGCGGTATACGTATTCCTTTTCCACCACGTCGTACCGCGCATGAAAGTCGTCCGACACCCATTCGGCACCGTATACGGAGATATCCCACGGAAGATGCGCGGAAAGCGCCAAGGGAAGCTTCTCGCAGGGCACCGACGTTTCAAGAGATGTCGCTCCCTTTCGCGAAACCGTAGCGCAGAACATGTTTGCATGCACACCGCTGTCAGTGCGACTGCATCCGACAATATCGCATTCATATCCGAAAAGCGACAAGGCAGCCTCATTCAGCCTTTGCTGAACGCTTACGGCGTTGGGCTGTACCTGATATCCGCAATAATCTGTTCCGATATAACGTATTTTCAAAAGCAGCTTCATAACATCACTTCATTACGTAGCCGAATTTAACGGCGTTAAGGAGCACAAGCCCTACACCAAAGGCAATCACGGCAAGAGATACGACAAGATCTCTTGCATGACATTTCAGGACCTTGAGGCGCGTTCTCCCTTCTCCTCCGTGATAACAACGGCATTCCATCGCGTTTGCCAATTCAAGCGCGCGGTTGATCGCCGAAACAAAGAGAGGGATCAGAATCGGAATCAACGCCTTTGCGCGTCGGATAAGGCTTCCGCTTGTAAAATCGGCGCCGCGCGCTCTCTGTGCGTTCATAATCTTCTCCGTCTCCTCGCTCAGCGTGGGAATAAAGCGCAACGTGATCGACATCATCATCGCAAAAACGTGCACAGGAACGTGTAGCTTCTTCAAGGGAGAAAGCAGGGATTCCAGGCCATCCGTCAGATCCATAGGGGTCGTGGTATAGGTCAGAAAGATCCCTGTCCCCGTAACAAGAGAAAAAATTCTGAAAAACATGAACACCGCGTTCCAGATGCCCTCCGCATAAATGCGGACGAAACCGATTTCAAGCAAGGGCGGCGTATCTCCCTGCGTCCAGAAAATATTGATCACAAAGGTAAAGGCAATGATGATCAGCAAGGGACGGACCGAGCGCAAAACGATCTTTACGGGAATACGGCTGACAAGGATCAGCACAAACACCGAAAGGAGCAAAAGCGCAAAGGATACGGCGCTCTTGCAGAGAAACGTGCAAACGATATAAAGAATCGTCAAAACGATCTTGATGCGGGGATCCAGACGGTGGAGCAAGGAATCTCCCGGGTAATACTGTCCAAATGAGATACCCTTCATCGCGCGACCTCCCCGAATAGCTTTTTCAGATAGGAAACCGCTTCGTCCACCGTATAAATATTCTTCGGGATCGGCAAGCCCCTCTCTCTCAGAAGCTTCATAAGGCGAGTGATCTGTGGGATGTCAAGTCCGCTTTCTGCCAGCTCATCGACGTGAGCGAAGACCTCCTCGCGCGTTCCGTGGCGTAAAACACGTGCATTTGCCATCACAATGACGTCATCGGAATACTTTGCCATATCCTCCATGCTGTGGCTGACGATCAGTACAGTCGAGCCCGTCCGTCTCTGATAGTCGCGAATTCCGCCAAAGATATAGGTACGTCCCAAAGGATCCAGCCCCGCCGCAGGCTCGTCAAGAACAAGCACCTCGGGGCGCATTGCCATCACGCCCGCCAATGCCACGCGTCTTTTTTGTCCTCCGGACAGGTCAAAGGGAGACTTATTCAACAGCTCCTCGTCAATATCCGTAAAATCCGCAGCCTCCAGTACGCGCTCGCGGATCTCTTCCTCGGAAAGCCCCATATTCTGAGGTCCGTAAGCAATGTCTCTGTATACCGTTTCTTCAAAAAGCTGGTACTCCGGATATTGCATCACAAGACCTACGCGAAAGCAAAGCTCTTTCTTTCTTTTTTTCAATTCAGCCGTCATTGCACGTTTCGCCTTGTGACGGGAAAGAGAGGCGTATTGCGGCTGGCCCTTCCATTCTTCAAAAACGTCATCGACATCGGCGTTGATATCAACACCGTCAAGAAGAACTCTGCCCGCACTTGGCTTTGCCAATCCGTTAAGAAGCTGCATCATCGTGGATTTTCCCGAGCCTGTATGCCCGATGATCCCCGTAATACATCCGCCCCGTATTCCAAGCGTGACGTCATCCAGCGCCTTTTGCTCAAAAGGAGTCCCCGCGCTGTAAACGTAGCTTACGTGCTCCAAACATATCTTATCCATTCAAAGCCTCTCATGATTTTGAAAGTTTTGTATACGCTGCCTCAAGAAGCGCCGCGCATGCCTCGGGAGTGGAAACGGTATCTCCCTCAAGAGAGATTCCTTCCCGTCTCAGTCGATGGATAAGCTCCGTGCATTGCGGAACCTCAAGCCCCACCTCACGCAGCTCCTCTCGCCGCGAAAAGACCTCGTCCGGAGTACCGTCCATCAGAAGCTCTCCGTCGTTGATGACGATCACGCGGTCAGCTTCTGCCGCCTCGTTCATATAGTGTGTGATATTCAAGACCGTCATTCCGTATTCACGGTTTAGCATGCGGATCGTATCCAGCACCTCACGCCTGCCGCCGGGATCAAGCATGGCAGTGGATTCGTCAAAGACTACGCATTTCGGCATCATGGCAAGCACCCCCGCGATCGCCACACGCTGCTTTTGTCCACCGGAGAGTCTGTGAGGCTCATGCTGTGCATACTGTGTCATACCGACGGTTTCCAATGCACTGTCCACCCGTCTGCGAAGCTCTTCCCGCTCGACCCCAAGGTTTTCCGGCCCGAACGCAACGTCCTGTTCGACGATCGTCGCAACCAGCTGGTTGTCGGGATTCTGGAATACCATTCCGACCCGTCTGCGATGCTCAAGGAGCACGGCATCCTCTATGTCGGGATCGGTCAGATCAACGCCGCCGACCGTCAGAATACCGTCCGTCGGCTCAAGAATCAGATTGAGAAGCTTGGCAAAGGTAGACTTTCCCGAGCCGTTATGCCCGAGAACCGCCACGTATTCCCCCTCACGAATATCGACGGAAAAATTCTGCAATGCAGGATGCTTGTCCTTGCCGCCGTCCTCCTCATAGGAGTAGGATAAATTTTCCGCATGGATAAAAACATTAGACAACTGTATTCAGTCCTTTCCAGATCACTTTTTCAAATACCAGCGTGAGCTTGCTCCGCAAGGCAAAAAACCGCCCGTTTGGGTCACGCGAAGTCCCAACTCACCCGATTCTATCTCACCGCCAAAGCGCGCGCGCACCTTCAGCTCCAGAAGATAACTCATGGTCAAAGGAGAAAGCCCTGTTGTATAGGAGTTCACAAGGAAAAACAGCGGACGGTCGGACAGCAAGCGCGAGGCAAGACCGATGAATTCATCAATACTGTCCTCAAGCTTCCAAACCTCGCCCCCGGGTCCCCTTCCGTAGGAAGGAGGGTCCATAATGATCCCGTCGTAGGTATTTCCGCGACGCAGCTCACGCTC
>SVSZ01000070.1 GCA_015064025.1 Oscillospiraceae bacterium
GCCTTTCCGCCGTGGATATCGGTTTGAGGGTTGGTATATCGGCGAGGACGAGGTGAGGGGCGGTGCCCTTGCGGGAAATGAGGACATGCGCCTTATCGCACGGTGGAGCCGTGTGAAAAGCAAGGATCAAAAGAAATCCATGCTCAAGCGGCAGAAGATCGCGCTGTTCTCTCTTACTGTATGCGCGGTTCTTCTCTCGGTGATTCTGGTCGGGGTACTGAATCTCATTTCCATCTATTCACTTACCGACACCTACGTGGTGGACGGGGTTGAGTACAGTGACAAATACACCATCAAGAAGCATAACGGAATTTACAGGCTCTTTGATGAGGACGGTGTCCTCATGGAGCAGAATATGTATGAGGGTGACCGCAATATCTATATCGCGAAAAAGAGCGGAAACCAGTATGAGATCGATGAGGAAACAGGTGACTACAAGCAATTTATCGTGGTTGATACCGAAGGGCTTGAGGTCGCTCCCGGCACAAATCTTTTGATGTATGCGCAGATCAGCTCTACGGATATCTACTCGATCACGGTGACACACAAGGACGCGGATACCCCCGCATACCGCTTTCTCAACGAAGGAGACGGTGTTTACATTGAGGGCTTTAAGGATTCCTTGATCGCCTACGATGAAAACAAATTTGCATACCTATGTATGTCCTGCGGATATACCTCGACACAGATGAAGCTGGATGCCACGTCAAAGGATTCCACGGTGCCGCGTCTGGAGAACGGAAAGATCGATTATGCGGTATACGGCTTGGATCAACCGCAGGCGACGTTCACCGTCAGTGCGATCAAGGACAAGAAGGCGGATGTGTATGAGGCGGACCCCAAAAGAACCTTTACGGTTCTCATAGGTGACCGCACGCTTTCGGATTCCGGCTTTTATGTGAAGCTTAAAAACAGTGACTCCGTCTATATTCTTTCCTCAACGTATATCGAGGAGAGCGTTCTCAAGCCCGTTGAGGAACTGATCGTTCCCGATGCTACACATCCCGTGACGGTCAACCAGCATACGATGGTACAGGATTTTTATCTTACCTATCTTGAGAATTGGATCGATACGGAGAACATCAAGGGCACACCCGTTGTTGCCTTCGATTATGAGGAGATGGAATACCGTCAGAATACGCTGATGACTACGACCCCCTTTATCTGCGATTCCGATCTTTTGGAGGGAATGAGCGGATATGCCATCAATGACGGTAAGGCAAGCGATGCATTGGGATCTCTTTACAGCATGGAATATCTCGGATGCCGTGCCATCGGTGTGAAGAACAATCCCGCACTTCTCGCAGAATTCGGTCTCGATAAAAATGTGTTTTATCTGACCTATAAGACCAAAACGGGAAAGAACGACAAGGACGGAAATCCGCTTTACGCTACAAACGATCTGATCATTAGCCAAAAAACAAAGGAGGGTACGCACTTTGTTGCCTCCCTTGCCTATGACATGATCGTGGAGGTGGATCAGTACTATCTCTCTTTCCTTGAGTGGGGGCATTTCGAGTGGTATAATCAGTACTTTATGAGTGCGGACGTTGCGTATCTCAAGGAGATCGATTTTGATTTTGGTGACGGTAAGCTTTATAACTTCACGCTCAACAACGATCTGACCTATGCGTATTATCACGATACCAAGGAGAAATACTCCTTCAAGGCGACCGACAAGGTGATGAAGGATAAGTACGGCAACTACTGGATCTCCGTTGACGGAGGAAAGGAAAGACGTCTTCAGATCATTGATTTTGACGGCATGACCCGCCTTTCCCATGAGGAGGCAGACAAGAATTCGGGCGTAGGGAATATTCTTTATCAAGAGGATATATTCTACTATTATAACAGCGATCAAAAGATCGTGCGTATCACCCCCGATTATGCGGCGGGAGATTCGTTGATAGAAAAGGACGGCGTATACTATTATGTCGCCAAGGGATCCAATATTGCCATCGACGGCGGTAAGACGACAGGGGCTCTGATCTATCGCTTTAAGGACGGGACCGAGGTCGAGCTCAATATCGGTTCCACGGGACTTCTCCTTATCTGCGAGCAGTACGATGAGGGCAGAGGTGACGACAAGCATCTGATGGATTATCAGTCGGAGCACACCTACGTCAATGACAACGGCGTGACTGTGACCGAGACCTTCAGTGCGACCGACAATTTCCGCAATCTCTATATGCAGATCCTGCAATACTCTCTGCGCGGAGATATCGACGAAAAGGAGTTTAAGAGGAATACGGGACTCACTGTCGAGCAGTTCCTTGCCGGCGACCGTGCGGATCAGCCCGACGTCACCGTTACCATGGAGGTGGAGGATTATGCACGTATTCTGAACGATTCCGTTAAATACGACAGCGCGGGTGATGAATACCCTGTGCATGCGGAGAATATCACAAGGCGTTTGGTGTTCCGCTTTTACCGCTACTCCGATATGAAAGCGATGCTTACGATCGAAGCCATGGAGCAGAATGAGGACGGTTCGTGGAAGCCCTCCACAGAGGAGGTGCGCGGCAGATTCTTCGTCAGCGCAGCAGTACTGGATAAGCTTGAGGCGGATGTCGAGCGACTGCAAAGCGGCGAATTCATCGACAAAACCGTAAAACATTAAACAAGCACGTCCCGCTCTCAACCGAGAGCGGGACGTGCTTGTTTGGGTTTAAAGTGTGCAGATCAGCTGTTCCAGCGGTGCATATCCCGTGGGGGAGAGCTTGAGGAGTCTGTCGGCATCAAGACATGCGTCCAGCGCGCGGGAAAGACGCGCAGGATCGGAGGATGCGATGCTTTTTCGATACAAGCCTACCTTGAATTCATGGAGCTTGAGAATCGAAGAGATCTGTGCATTGGGGAGCCCGTCGTCGCAAAGCGCGCTGACGGCAAGCATATCGCAGATGACACGGGAAACGTCGCCGAGCACGATCAAAGGATCGATGCGGCGGAAACGGTAATCCGCGAGGATGGCAAGTGCCGCCTCGCTTTTTCCTTCCATAATGGCATTGGTAAAGGCAAAGGCGTCGTATTCCGAGGCAGGGGTGGAGACAAGTCGCATGTCCGTCTCGGTCACCGTGCTTCTTTCGTGTGAGAGCACGTAGTAGGAGAGCTTGTCGATCTCGGAGGCGAGCACGTACATGCTGTGTCCGCAATACTCGGGAAAGGCTACGCAGAAGGCAGGGGACGCCTCCACGCCGTTGTGTGCAAAGTGCTTTTGTACCCATGCCGCAAGCTTTGGCGTACTGCATCTGTCAAACTGCACGGGAGTGAGAAATTCGGAAAGCTTGGTAAGGACTTGAGAGGGGCGCTTCGGAAGGATCCCCGGAGTGAGGCAGTCTGCTGCGGCAACGACGATGAGCGTATTGTAATCGTATTCCGAAAGTGTGGAGAGCGCGTCGCAAAGCCCGTCAAGCTCCGACTGCCGCATGGTGTTGAAGTTGAGTCCCGTGAGGGTGACAAGCTTGCGTTCCTCCATCATGGGCATGGGCATCAGAGCCTCAACAAGCTTGTCAGGTTCAAACCCGACGGCGTCGAGACGAATGTCGTTGAAGAAGGAGAAGGAGGGATCGGGGCAGAGCGTCTCACGCGCGAGCTTGACAGAAAAGGACTTCAGATAATCTTCATCACCGAAAAACAGATATCCCGTACGCGGTGCCGATTTGATCTCTTTCCGAAACTCCGCTTCCTTGATGACGTCCACGCTCTCACCTCCCATTTTTTGATTCGTATATATTCTATCATTTTTTTACGCATGCGTCAAGCATTTTGGTAAGGTTTTAATTATTTTGAAAAAAATCGAAAAAAGGCTTGACAAAAAGGAAAGAATCGGTTATAATATAGCGTGTCATTGTGTAAAAAAGCGTATTCCAAGCTTGAAAAGGTGAAACGCTTCCGATCTATATCTAAAGGAGGTGCAAACGATGCTCAGAACTTATCAACCGAAAAAGCGTCAGAGAAAAAAGGAGCATGGCTTCAGAAAAAGAATGAAGACTGCTGACGGCAGAAACGTACTCAAAAGAAGACGTGCAAAGGGCAGAAAAAGACTGACCTATTGATTTACCGATTCCAACATAAAACACCGACTGCCGTGAAGCGTATCGCGCCCTCGCCGTCGGCGTTTTTGTTTGTACGGACATTTTTTATTTCACACATTTTTTCGACGGAAGTAAACCTTTGAGGGGAAAGCAATGAAATACACGACCATTAAGGAACACCATCTCTACAATAAGACCTTCCAGAAGGGCGCTCGCTTTTCGGGGAGACTTGTCTCTGTGTTCGTTTTGCGCGATCTGGCGGCAAAGCGACTGCGGAAGGAGAATCCCGAAAAGAAGTACTACAACCGCTTCGGCGTCGCCGTAACAAAGCGCGTCGGTGGAGCGGTGCAAAGAAACCGTGTCAAGCGCATTTTGCGCGCGGGCTACCGTGCCGTGGAAGCGGAGCTGAAAACGGGGTATCTTGTCGTTATCAGCCCACGGGAGGGGATCCTTGCGGCAAAATCCACCGACGTGGAGGCAGAGCTTCGCTATGCCTTCCGAAGGCTTGAAATGCTGCGAGATCCGATCGGCTTATGAAGCATCTGTTTATTTGGCTGATCCGGTTTTACCGAAGGTATTTGTCAGGGCTTAAGAGGCAGCCGTGTTGCCGTTTTACACCCACGTGCTCCGAATATGCTCTTCTCGCGTTTCAAAAACGCGGTTTTTTCGTGGGGTTCCTTTTGATGTGGATGCGCATCTTTCGATGTCAGCCGTTTTGTGCGGGCGGGTATGATCCCGTGCCCGAACGGGGCTTGCGCAATCCGCGCTATGCCGCTTTTCCCATTACGAAATACTATTATCCCGAGGAATACGGGCTTGAGAACGGTGAGAACACCGATTCTTCACAGTGATTCCGCTGCGCCGTGCGGAAAACAGACACAGACGGCGTGATACCCAAAAAAAGAAGGGGGATGTTCCGTAAGGATTTACGGAATAGTAACAATGAAAGCAATGAAGAAAATTTTGAACGGTCGTATTCTTGCCGCTCTTCTTGCGTTGGTGCTTCTGACACTTACGCTGGTTTCCTGCGGTGGACAGACGACTCCGACACTGAGCTATGATAAGAGCAAGCTTTCCTTTGACTCTGCCGAAGAGTTTGACCGGCATGCTCTCACACCCTCGGAGCTTGAGCAGGTTATGGATATTTTCGTATCTGCTTACGCGGGCTTTGACGGGCAAGAGGCTCTGATCGCGGCAAACCGCGGCTACGACATCACCGACGGCAAGGACAACGGAAACCTTGAAGGCAAGGAGTATCCCGACGTCGGGATGAATCTCACCGCCGTGAAGAACGTCATCAAAAAGGCGAACGATGCGGCATCGGGCGACGCGAAGCTGAGCGACGCGGAGCTTGGCAAGCTTTTTGAAACGCTGGACGCAGCACCCGAAAAGGCTGCGGCAGACATCGATATGATGATCGATGCAATGGCGAAGGACATCACTGTTTCCAATCCCGGACTTTGGGACAGCATCATGATCGGTATCGGTGCGGTGCTCAATTGGATCACCAACGTTCTGGGCTTTAAGAACTACGTTCTCGGTATCTGTATTTTTGCGATCCTCATTGAGATTCTGATGATTCCTTTCGCGATCAAGCAGCAGAAGAACTCTATCAAGCAGGCAAAGCTGCGGCCGAAGGAAATGGCGATCAAGAACAAGTACAAGGGGCGCAATGACCAGCCCACCATGCAGAAGATGCAGGCAGAGATCCAGGAGCTTTATCAGAGAGAGAACTTCAGCCCCGCAAGCGGATGCTTGCCTCTTCTGATCCAGCTTCCCATCATTATGATCCTTTACTCCATCGTTATGGATCCGTTGCACTACGTGCTCGGACAGGACGGAGCCTTTACCGCAGTTCTTAACAACTTTGCCTCTACCTGCCGTGCGGCTGGTGGTCTTGGTATGGCGGTTGACGCGAACCGAGGAAGCATCGAGCTCCTTTCCCGTATCGGAAATCAGGCAAACTCGATCGACGTGCTCGGCAATTTTGAGTTCTACCGTTTTGGAGAGGGCGCACTTGACTCCCTCGGCGGTGCTCTGGATTCGATTCCCAACTTCAACATCGGTCCGATCAATTTCGGTATGACTCCCGGCTTTGACGGCGGATGGGAAAGACTGGTGCTTCTTTCCGTTCCCGTTGTGACCTTCATCACTTATTTTGTCAGCTCCAAGATCAACCGCAAGCTGATGTACCAGTCCGCAGTCAACGACAATTCCAACCCGCAGGTGGCTTGCTCCAATAACATGATGGATATCATGATGCCCGCAATGTCTACCTTCTTTACGCTGGCTGTTCCCGCACTGATCGGTGTGTACTGGGCGTTCCGCAGCTGGCTGGGACTTCTTAAGACCTTTATCGTCTCCCGTGCAATGCCGCTTCCCGTGTTTACCGAGGAGGACTACAAGGCAGCAGCGAAGGAGATGGCAGGCAAAAAGACTGTGACGAAATCCGCGAAGGCAGGTGCTGTCAGATCCTTGCACTATATCGACGACGAGGATTTTGAGGACACAAGAGAAAGAGGGCTTGCGCGTCGCGCAGCCATCGAGGAAAGAGAGAAAGAGGAGCAGGCGTCCCGCGAGAAAAACGCGAAGATGGCGGCGGCTCCCTTAAAGGAGGAACGCAAGGACAAGGAAAAGGCATCCTCCGAAAAGGAAAACGAGACTTCCGAGGAAGCCTCTGACAAACCCGAAGATAACAACAAGGATGAGGTGTAATTGTGAAAAAAGAATTGATTGTAACGGCAAAGACCGTTGACGAGGCAAAGGAGAAGGCGGCGCTCGAATTGGGGCTTGACGCAGAGCTTTTGGAGTTTACCGTTCTGGAGGAGGGCAAGCGCGGCTTCCTTGGAATCGGTGCTACAGAGGCGAAGATCTGTGTTAGCTACACGCCCGACGGATCCGATATTGCATGTGAGTTTCTTGCAAAGGTCGTAGCGGATATGGGGCTTGAGCTCACCATTGAAAAGAAGGAAGGGGCCAACGACGACATTCTGATCACCGTGGACGGCGAGGGCGCCGGCGCTCTGATCGGTCACCACGGAGAAACCTTGGATTCTCTCCAGTATCTTGCAAACCTTGCGGCAAACAAGAAGGTCAAGGGCGAGAAGCGTGAGTACGTAAAGATCACGCTGGATATCGAGGGCTACCGCGCAAAGCGCGAGGAAGCGCTTCGCGCACTGGCAAGACGTATGGCGGCAAAGGTCGTCAAGTACAAGAAGAGCGTTATGCTTGAGCCGATGAATCCTTATGAAAGACGGATCATTCACTCCGAGATCCAGGGCTTTGACGGCGTTTCCACCAACTCCATCGGTGCCGAGAACAACCGCCGTGTCGTAATGTTCTTGGATGATTCCGCAAAGGAAAAGTCTGCACCCGTGGCGGATGACGAGGAATAAATCCGCATTGAATATTGAATAAGGGCGGGGGTGTCATGCAAATCGTTTACCGTTTGCATCACCCCCGTCATGCTATCAAAGGAGAGAGTTATGTTGGGAGATACCATCGCCGCGATCAGTACACCGCGCGGTAAGGGCGGAGTCGGTATGATACGCGTGTCGGGAAATAGAGCTGTGGAGATTTGCGAGAGCGTTTTTTTGCCGAAGAGCGGAAAAGCATTGTCGGAAATCCCTTCAAGAACCGCTGTTTACGGCGCGATCACGGCGCCCGAGGCGGACGGTTGCCGTGTAAGCGTGGATGACGGGATCGCTACCGTTTTCCGTGCACCTGCCTCCTTCACGGGGGAGGACACGGTCGAGATCACCTGTCACGGTGGGATCCTGCTTTGCGAAACGGTGCTTGCCTCCGTCATTGCGGCAGGTGCACGGTGTGCCGAGGCGGGAGAATTCACGCGCCGCGCCTTTCTTTCGGGAAAGCTGGGGCTTTCCGAGGCAGAGGCGTTGGGGGATCTTTTGGAGGCTAAGACGCATGCGCAGATGAAGCTTGCCCACGCGGGCATGCGTGGACGTCTTTCCTCGCGCTGTGAAGAGATCTATGCGCGTCTTTGCTCGATTTTAGCGGGGATCTACGTGAAGATCGACTATCCCGATGAGGATCTTGCCGAAATGACTGTGCCCGAGGCGGCAGAGGCGCTGGAGGCGTGCTTGAGGGATCTCTCATCTCTTGCCTCGACCTATAAAACGGGACATGCCGTAGCGGAGGGGATCCCCACCGTTATCTGCGGTAGACCCAACGTGGGAAAAAGCTCGCTTTACAATTTGATCCTGGGACATGATGCCGCGATCGTGACCGATGTGGAGGGAACCACTCGTGATGTTCTTTGTGAGACAGCCTCCTTTGGCGATGTGACACTGCGCCTTTTTGATACTGCGGGACTGCACGAAACTGCGGATCCGGTAGAGCGCATCGGCATTGACCGTGCGCATCGCGCGATGGAGGAGGCAGAGCTGATCCTCGCCGTTTTTGACGCTAACGTGCCGCCTACGGTTGAGGAGGAGGCTCTGATGCAAGCGCTTTCCGAGTGTGATTGCGCGGTGATCGCCGTGCTCAACAAGGCAGACTTGGGAACGCCCTGCGTCGACGCCTACCGTGCGCATTTTACACACACGGTTGAGCTTTGTGCGCGGGACGGAAAGGGGCTTGATGTGCTCCGCAAAACGGTTGCGGGGCTTTTCCTTGAAGGTGCTCTGGATCTTGGAAGGGATGCCGTGCTTTCCAACGCGCGTCAGTACGGCGCGGTGCTTGCGGCAACGGAGGGCGTGCGCCGCGCGAAAGAGGCACTCCTTGCAGGATATCCCCTGGAGCTTTGTTGCGCCGATGCCGAGGGGGCAATGGAGGCAATCTCCTCCCTTGACGGACGTGCCGTATCGGAGGACATTGTCAGCGAGATCTTTTCACATTTTTGCGTAGGGAAGTAAACAGATGAAATATACAACGGAACGAATCGCAGAGCTTGCTGCCACGGCGCATATTTTTCTGGACAGAGAACGTGCCGTACGCCTTTCCGATTCTCTTGAGGAGATGCATGCGGTGGCATCCGTTCTTGAGGACGGATGCGATCTGCCCGATCCCTTCCTCGGTGCGCTATCGCTTGATGGCATGCGCGAGGATCGGGTCGGAGCGAGCCTTTCGCGTGACGAGGTGCTGTCTCTGTCACCCGAGAATGACGGGACGTGTGTGTGCGTGCCCCGTGCGGTGGAGGGGTGAGCATGAAGGAACTTTTATATAGAACCCTTTTGGAGCACCGTGCCTCCCTTGACAAGAGAGAATATTCCGCAGTGGAGCTGACACGGGCGCACCTTTGTGCGATCGAGGAGAAAAACGGGGAGCTTGGTGCCTTTTTGACGGTGGACGGCGAGGGGGCACTTGTTGCTGCTGCAGAGAGTGATCGGCGCATCGCGCGTGGAGAAGGGAGAGGGATGCTTGAAGGGATCCCTTATTCTCTTAAGGATAATATAGCGGCGCAGGGACTTCCTATGACCTGTGCTTCAAGGATCCTTGAAAATTACGTTTCTCCGTATGACGCGACCGTGACCGAGCGGGGACGTGCGGCGGGGGCTGTGTTGCTTGGAAAAAACAATATGGATGAGTTTGCGATGGGAAGCACGGGCGAGCATTCTGCCTTTGGTGCGGTGAAAAATCCGCACGATCCGACGCGTGTTGCGGGCGGCTCCTCAAGCGGCTCTGCGGCGGCGGTCGCATCGGGGATGAGCGTGTTTTCTCTCGGCACGGACACAGGCGGCTCGGTCCGTCAGCCTGCGGCATTTTGCGGTGTTTGGGGACTCAAGCCAACTTACGGGCTTCTTTCCCGTTACGGCGTGGCTGCAATGGCTTCCTCGCTTGATTGTGTGGGGATCCTTTCACGCAGTGTCTTGGATATTGGCGTGATCCTTTCTGTCCTTCGGGGGAAGGATCCCAGAGACGTTACCTCGCTCTCCGCAGGAGAAAAATCAGAGTTGAGAGAGATCACGTCGGTTCGTGTCGGTGTTATTGGTGGAATGGACGGGGGATGCGTTTCTCCCGACGTTACCCTTGCGGTGGAGCGCGCCGTAACGGCGTTGACCGCGCTTGGCGCTCACTGTGATGCGGTAACACTTCCGCAGCCTGCCAACGCGCTGGCGGCTTACACGGTGATCGCAGCGACCGAGGCTGCAAGCAACCTCTCGCGCTATGACGGTGTGAGGTTCGGCAGTCGTCAGAATGCAGATTCCCTCAATGCGCTTTATGAAAACAGCCGTGCTGTTCTCGGTGACGAGGTCTGCCGTAGGATCCTTTTTGGCATCGATATGCTCTCGGGTGAGAACCGTGAGCGTTATTATCTGCGTGCTTTGCGCGTGCGCGAAGAGATACAGAGGAGCATGCGCTCTCTTAGCGAGCGATACGATATTTTTCTATCTCCCGTGGCGCCGACCGCCGCATTCAAGCTCGGTACGTTGCCCTCAAAGGACGAGCGGACGTATGCGGATATGTGCACGGTGTACGCAAGCCTTGCCTGTCTTCCCGCACTTTCGGTGCCCATGGGGGCAGATCAAAACGGGCTTCCGCTTGCCGTTCAGCTTTGCGCGGGCTTCGAAAAGGAACCGATGCTCCTTTTTGTCGCAGGGCTTTTGACGAATCAACGAGGGGAGGGAAGGCTTTGAATTTTGATGCTTACGAGGCGGTGATCGGTCTCGAGGTGCATGTGGAGCTGAGCACCCGTACCAAGATCTTTTGCGCCTGCCCCACAGGCTTCGGCGCTCCTCCCAATACGCAATGCTGTCCCGTGTGCATGGGACTTCCCGGCGCAATGCCAACGCTTAACCGCCGTGCGGTCGAGCTCGCCGTGATGGCGGGTTTGGCGCTTGGGTGTGAGATCTCGCCCCTTTGCCGCACAGACAGAAAGCAATATTTTTATCCGGATCTTCCCAAAGGCTTTCAGATCTCGCAGGCGGAGTATCCCATTTGCGGTGAAGGAAATCTTTCCGTTCCCGTGTCAGACGCCACCCTTCGCACGGTGCGCATCAAGCGCATCCATATTGAGGAGGACGCAGGGAAGCTTTCCCACACGGGAACGCAAACACTGATCGATCATAACCGTTGCGGTGTGCCGCTCATTGAGATCGTGTCCGAGCCGGATATGCGAAACGGTGCTGAGGCGGCGGCATATGCCGAGACCTTGCGCGATATCCTTGTCACGGCAGGTATTTCGGATTGTCGCATGCAGGAGGGATCTTTGCGCTGTGATGTGAACGTGTCCGTCAGACAGAAGGGGAGCGAAGCGCTCGGCGTACGCACCGAGATCAAAAACATCAATTCCTTTTCCTTCATCGAGCGAGCGGTGAGCTTTGAGGTCAAGCGACAGATCGCGCTTTTGGAAAGCGGTAAGGAGGTAACTCCCGAGACGCGCCGCTACGACGAGAAAAGTGGGGAAACGGTGCTCATGCGTGCCAAGGAGTGCGCCGAGGATTACCGTTACCTCTCCGAGCCGGATCTTCTGCCCATCCAAATTACCGCGGAAGACGTGGAGC
>SVSZ01000071.1 GCA_015064025.1 Oscillospiraceae bacterium
GGGGCTTTGGTGCCGACCACGATGTGTCCGCAGTTGCGGCACTCCCATACCTTAACCTCACTCTTTGCGAATACAGCGGCGGTCTCTACGTTGTGAAGCAGGGCACGGTATCTCTCCTCGTGCTTTCTTTCAATTGCGGCAACAAGGCGGAATTTTTCCGCAAGCTCGGAAAAGCCCTCTGCTTCCGCGGTCTTCGCAAAGCCGTCGTACATATCGGTCCACTCGTAGTTTTCGCCCTCTGCAGCGGCGACAAGATTGTGTGCGGTGTCACCCAGTCCCGAGAGCTCCTTGAACCACATTTTTGCATGCTCTTTTTCGTTGTCTGCGGTCTTGAGGAAGAGGGAAGCGATCTGCTCATAGCCCTCCTTCTTTGCAACCGAAGCAAAATAGGTGTACTTGTTTCTTGCCTGGGACTCGCCTGCAAAGGCAGCCTCAAGATTCTTTTCGGTCTGTGTGCCTGCGTATTTATTCTTCGCAGGAGCTTCCTTGATCTCTTCGAGCTTTTTGCCCTTGAGTCCGCACTTGGGGCAAACGGGCTCAACGCCCTCAGCTACCTCGAAAACTTCACCACACATCAAACATCTGTACTTTTTCATAACTGTTTCTCCTTCTTGTTTTGTATATGTTTTATTTTTTTGAAGATTCTACGTTTTTTTGGGGGGTGCAACAGCGGCACAAGCCGTAAAAATGAATGGTTTGCGCATCCGCGGTGAATTCCTCGCTTTTGGGGAGAGGAAGTCTTTCGGTTGAGGGCAGATCGATGATGCGCTGGCATTTACGGCACATGAAGTGATGGTGCCCATCAATGTTAGGATCGTACCTTACAACCTCATCGGGGAAGAAAAGCTTTACCGCGCGGCCCTCCTCGGAAAGGATGGCGAGATTCCGAAAGACAGTGGCGCGACCGATGCCGGGGGCATCTACGCAGAGCTTTTCGTAAACCTCCTCGGCACTTGGATGGTAGAGCGACATCAGCGCTTTGTATACGGTTTCCCGTTGCTTCGTTGAACGTCGTTTCATCGGTACCTCCTTATTGATATCTCGTATCAATAAGAGTATATCATATTCAAAGGAGGTTGTCAATAGTTTTTTTAAAAAAATTAAAAAGGATCGAAAGAGAAATGACTCCTTCGATCCTTTTTTATGAATTACATTCCGAGAACGGCAGCGCCGATGATGCCTGCGTCGTTACGGAGTGTTGCGATACGGATGTCGGGAGTGGAAACCACGCCCTTGCCGTAAATTTGCGCATACACTGCGGGAACAACGAGATCAAGCAGATACTGCCCCTCGTTGGAGATACCGCCGCCGATGGAGACGACCTCGGGCTGGAAAATGTTGATCATGCTGGCAAGACCGCTTGCAAGATATTTGATGTATTCCTCCACGACCTCGCGTGCGGCTTCATCACCGCGGCGCATGCCATCGAATGCGGTGCGCCCGTTGACCTTACCTGCCGCTTCGGCGATCTCGGTCATCACGGTTGCTCTGCCTGCCTTTTCGCACTCTGCGAGCTTCTCCTTTGTCATGTTGATCAGACCCGTTGCGGAGGAATATGCCTCCCAACAGCCGCGTCTGCCGCAAGAGCAGGGTCTTCCGTCTACTGCGATCACGATGTGACCAAGCTCACCCGCCGCGGAATTGAAGCCCTTGAACACCTTGCCGCCGTCGATGATACCGCCGCCGACACCTGTGCCGAGCGTGATCATGACAGAGGACTTGGAGCCCTTCGCGGCACCTGCGATCGCTTCACCCCATGCCGCCGCATTTGCGTCGTTCTCAATATGGAGCTCGGGGAAGGGGAGCTGCTTCTTAAGAAGCGGAAGAATAGGGAAATGGTCGAAGGGGAGGTTGTTTGCATAGATTGCCTCGCCGCTTTCATCATCCACGATGCCGGGAGACGCGATGCCGAGAGATTTGATCTCGGAAAGTGCGATACCGTTGTCTGCGCAAAGCTTCTTGCAAAGATTTGCAATGTCGGTTACGATCTCCTCACCCGGGCGGTTCGCGTTGGTGGGAACGCTGTCCTTTGCGATGATCTTAAATTCCTCGTTTACGATACCTGCGGCGATGTTGGTTCCACCGAGGTCAATGCCGATACGGTACATAGGTAAAAATCTCCTTTGCTTTCAATATGTAATTATTATAATGCCTTTTTCTGTGCTCGTCAAGTGGTTTTTGACGGAATCGCAAATTTGTCGTCCTCGGTAAGCTCCAAAAGGTCAATTGTGCGCTCAAATATCGGTTTTACCCGAGGCAAATAGTCGGGATGATGGGCATCACTTGCAAAGTAAAATTTACAACCCTCTTGCTTTGCAATGCGGAAGATGCGCAGAACAGCTTCTGCATCATTCTCACAAAAATCCATATCCGCTGAATTGAGCTCGATTCCCACACCGAGAGACGCGGCCTTTGCAAAGAGCCTTTTCATATCCTCTGCGGGGATCATATCAAGAAGTGTAGCATAGGTTTCCTTTGTGGGAGAGAGCAGAGGACATGCAAGATGCGCGATCCCGATTTTGCGGAAGGGCAGATCCTTGTTAAGCACACCCTCAAGACGCTCTGTCCAGAGTCGTGCGCGCGCTTCGAGAGACGCCGCATCCTCACGACTGAGTGTGTGACCTGTCATGTGCAGGTGCGTTGTGGGGATGACGACGAAATCAAAATCCTTGAATCTGAAATCGGGGATTCCCAAGGTAAGATCTGCGCGGAGCTCTGTTTCGCAGCCGAAGAGAAAGTTCACCTCGGGATCCAGAGGAAGCGGACGGGACTGCGAGATATGCTCGAAGTTTTGAGGAGCATACCAAAGGGAGGTGTCGGGGACGGCGCTGTCCCAGTAGTGATCGGTAAGGCAGAGGGTGATGAGCCCGTTTTCCTTTGCATAGGCAAGAAGACGCTCGGGCGTCTGTCCCGGGTCGTTTGAGCAAGAGGAAAGACGGGAATGGATGTGAAGATCATGATCCCATACAAATCTTTTTTTCATGGTGTTACCTCAGAACATTTTTTCAACGTCATCTCTTGTGTAATATTGCTTTTTGTCACAGAAGCGGCAGGCGACCTCAAGCGTTTCGGGCTTTCCCTCGGCCTTTTGTTCGTCAAGAAGCGAGAGAAGGTCGTTTTTGCCAAGCGTGATCAAAGCTTTTGTGGTACGCTCACGGCTGCAGTTGCAGGCGTAGTCCACGTCCAACTCATCAAAAACGTCAAATGGAATGTCGCGCAGCGCGATCGCTGCGATTTCCTCAAGCGGCATTCCCGCATCGAAGAGCCCCGAAACGTTTGAAAGCGCGGAGACGTTGCGCTCGATCAGATCCACGGTTTCGGGAGCGGCAAAGGGCAACAGCTGAAGAAGAACGCCTCCGGCGGCACGGCAGGTACAGTCTGTATCGATCAAGACACCCAGTGCGCACACGGTAGGGATCTGCTCGCTTTGTGCGTAGTAAGATGCGATGTCCTCCGCGATCTCTCCGCTGACAAGCTCGATCGAGCCGTTGTAGGGCTCCGCGGCTCCCAGGTCGCGGATGATATTGAGAAATCCTTTGCCGACGGCTCCGCCGACGTCCAGCTTTCCGTTGGATTTCAATGGGAGCTCGACTGTGGGATTTTGAATATAGCCGCGCACGTTGCCGATATAGTCCGAAACGGCAAGAACTGTTCCTGCGGGACCGTCGCCCTTGAGGGTGACGGTGATGGTGTCGTTTTTCTCGCCCAGCATGCATCCCATCATTGAGGTGACAGTAAGCAGACGCCCGAGCGTTGCGGAGGCGGTGGGAGAGGTCTTGTGAATACGGATCGCTTCATTGACGATTTCTGTGGAGCGAATGACGTGAATACGTGCGCTTCCGTCGCTTGTCATGGCGCGCAAAATGGTAGATGACATAACGGTTATCCTTTTTGTTCGTGTATTATTTTTTGACGGCGCGGGCGACAAAATACCAGCGCTCGGTGCAGTCCTTCGGAGTGGAAAAGGTATAGTCGGAGTAGACGCCCAAAAGCTCAAAGCCCGCGTCCTTCAAAAGGGTGTGTACGGTGTCCATGCTGTAGCAGCGCTCCTTTTGATGCTCATCGGAGCGGCGGTAGGTACCGTTTGGCAGTTCCTCAAAAATGGAAAGGTCAAATTCGCAAATTCCGCTCTCCTCATGGTAGGTGTTCTGCCATCCGCAAAAGATTGAAACGCGCACCTCCTCGGCGGTCCCCTCATCGTATACAAGCTCGTCCTCAAGAACGTAGGCGTTGGCGCCGTAAACGTGCTCGAACTTGTAAGGTGTATTCATGTCAAAGAGAAAGAGACCGTCGGGGTCAAGGTAATTGTGCACGCTACGAAAGCATTGGAGCAGGTCCTTTTCCTCGGTCAGATAATTGAGACTGTCAAGACAGCACGTGACAGCTCCCACTGTCCCGTACAGCTCAAAGGAGCGCATGTCCTGGCAAAGCCAAAGGATCCCCGGGGTATTTTCGGCACGCATAAACGCCTCGGAGAGCATATTTTCACTGCCGTCGATGCCGATCATATCGTAGCCTCGTGCGGCAAGCTGTACTGTCATGCTTCCCGTGCCGCAGGCAAGATCGAGCAGAAGGGAAGGACGGGCGGGAAGAAAACGGTTGAAGCAGGCTTCGACAAAGTCCGCCCAAGCACCGTAGTCGATCTCTTTGTTCAGTTTGTCGTAAACGTGGGAGAGGGCAGCCTCATAGCCCTCATAAGAGCTTTGCGTGTTCATCCGCGTCTTGCCTTTCTGTCCAATCGGTCAAGCACGGTAATGTATCCCTCGTTTCCGTATTTCAGGCAGCGGTTGACACGGCTGATGGTGGCAGTCGAAAGTCCCGTTTCGGCGGCAATGTCGGCATAGATACGGTTGCTTTGCAGCATTTTTGCCGCATGAAGACGGCGGGACATTTCGGCAAGCTCGGAGGGGGTGCACAGATCCTCCAAAAAATGCTTGCATTCTTCGGGGGTTTGCAGGGTAAGGATTCCATGGCAGAGATATTCCAACAGTTCTTCCGTTTGATGGCTTTCCATAAGCGTCTCCTTTTCCTCTTGTAGTACTCATACACTGTTATTGTAGCATAAAAAAAGGAGAAAGTAAATACATTTTTTCGGTTTTTTTGCAAATTATCCGATCTCAAAGAAAGCTTTGCTTGAAAAAATGCGATTTTCTTATTGACGGAAGGATTTTTTTGTGGTACAATATCAAGGAATGCAAAACGTTTACAAAACGGAGGAACTACAAAATGACACTCTACGAGGATCTCAAATGGAGAGGACTCATCCAGGATATCTCCAGCCCCGATTTGATCGATAAGCTCAATGCGGGCGGCATGACCTTTTACATCGGGACCGACCCCACGGCAGACAGCCTGCATCTGGGGCACTATTCGTCCTTTTTGATCACGCGACGTCTGGCTGCGGCAGGACACACGCCTTTGCTTCTTGTCGGTATGGCAACGGCTTTGATCGGCGACCCGCGCGGCACGGTGGAGCGCAAGCTTTCCGATAAGGACGAGGTTTTCCACAACTACGGCTGTCTCAAGACCCAGCTGCAAAAGATCTTCCCCTATGAAGTCGTCAACAACTACGACTGGGTGAAGGATCTCAATATCATTGATTTCTTCCGTGATTACGGTAAATATATCAACGTTGGCTACATGCTCAGCAAGGATCTCATCCGCCGCCAGATGGAGAGCGGTATCTCCTATGCGGAATTTTCCTATATGCTCATTCAGGGCTTGGATTTCAAGTATCTGCATGAGACACGCGGGGTAGACCTTCAGGTTGCGGGCTCCGACCAGTGGGGGAACATCACCACGGGCATTGAGCTGATCCGCAAGACCACGGGTGACGAGGTGTATGCAATGACCATGCCTCTTGTAACCGACTCTCACGGCAATAAGTTTGGCAAGAGCGAAGGAAACGCTGTATGGCTTGACAAGAACAAGACCAGCTCTTACGAGCTCTATCAGTTCCTCCTCAACTCCGAGGACAGCATGGTGATCGAGTATCTCAAGAGACTGACCTTCCTTTCCAAGGAGGAGATCGAGGCGATCGAGGCAGAGCACAAGGCTGCTCCCGAGAAGAGAATTGCACAGAAGAAGCTTGCCGAGGAGATCCTGCGCGATCTTCACGGTGAGGGCGCTTACGAGTCCGCTGTGCATATCAGCGAGCTTCTCTTTGCGGGCAAGATCCGCGAGATCCCCACGAAGGATCTTTTGGCAGGTCTTAAGGATGTTCCGCACTTTGAGACTGCGGGCGGTGCTGTGATGGACGTGCTTGTCGGTGCGGGCATCTGCTCCTCCAAGCGCGAGGCGCGCGAGTTTATCTCCAACGGCTCCTTGACCCTCAACGGTGAGCCCATTGCCAACATTGACGTACAGATCAATGAGGAGATAGCCCTCGGTGGCAAGTATATCGTTATCCGCCGCGGTAAGAAAAAGTATTACCTCGGTGAATTGAAGTAATATAAAAACAAACGGCTCACAGAGATCGCACGGTAACGTGCTCTCTGTGCGCCGTTTGTTCTATTTTTTGAGCCCTTTGCATAGATTGTACCAAAAAAGCAAAGGAGCGGAATGTATGGACAACGTAAAAGCTATGGAAAAGGGAGGCGTACGTCTCCAGTCGGTGCTCTCGGATCGACGGATCGTGACGGAGCTTTCCTCGGATTTTTCTCTCCCCGATTATCAGCCGGAGATCAAGAGACTTCTTCGCGTGCGTGCGACCGTTTCCCCGACGGACAAATATATCGGCGCGGGAAATGCGGAGTTTTCGGGAACGGTGGATTACAGCATCCTTTATTCGGGAAATGATGGGGAATTGTATTGCTCCTCGCAGGTCGCGGAGTATCGCTTTACCTCTCCCCTTGAGCTGCCGCCCGATTTCGAGATCGGTGAGGGGCTGATCTGTGACGTGGAGACAGTTCCCGAGTCTCCTGTGGGACGTGTAACGGGACCGAGAAAGCTTTGCGTCAAATGCCGCTTGCGCTCGCGCGTGCGTCTTTTGGGCACGAGGCTTGTCGGAGAGACGGTCAGCGGTGCGGATGCGGGTGGACTTGAACGCCTTGTCGGAAGCATTGAGTGCGCGGAGAGCTTTGTCGGCGTGAGCGAGCCGATGCATCTCGGAGATGAGGTGTTGACAGAAGAGAGCGAAACGCTTCGCGTGATCTCGGCAGAGGGAGAGGCTTACGTCAGTGAGGCGATCGCGGGGAGCGGATGCGTCAATTGCCGTGGCGAGGTGTCTCTCAAGCTTCTCTGTACGCGCGATGGGAGCGAGGACGTTCCCTTTGTGCAGTGGCGTCGCATCCCGTTTACGGGAAGTGTTCCCACCGATGGGGCTGAGGTCAATTGCAGCGCGTGCGCAGGCGGTGTGTGCACCGACGTGGCAGTGACGGTTGAGGACGGACGCATTCTGTGTGAGGTGACGTTGCGATTGGAGGCAAGAGCGCAGAGAAACGTGGCGAAGCCTTATACAAAGGACGTTTATTCAACGGCTGCTACAGGGGAATACCGTACGGCACACATGTCTTACCAAACGGCTCTGAGGTGTATTTTGGGGAATTTCTCACTTAACACGACGCTTTCCATGGAAGAGGCGGGCTTGCATCGCGGGGATACGGTGGTGGATCTTACGGTGACGCCCACGGTGACGGGCTTGGAAAATGACAATGGCAGATTCGTGCTGCACGGTTCCTGCCGATGCCATGCGGTCACGCTTTCGGAGGGCGAATATTCCGCGCACGAATTTGAGCTTCCTTTCCGTTATCTTGCTGATGGAGATGCCACGGGACTTGGCGATTACAGTGCAAACGTCACCCCTGTGTCCTTGCGTGCAAGGGTTGATGGGGAGCGGCTTTCCGTAGATACGGAGCTTGCCGTCAATATCGTTGCACGCGGTGAGGAATGCGTTGACGTTTTGCGTGAGGCAAGCTTTGAAGCGGGTGAGGAGGAAGAAAGCTGTGCGTACACCGTTTGCTATCCGTCAGATGAGGATACTCTTTGGTCTGTCGCCAAGCGCTACCGCCGTCCCATTGCAAAAATCCTGGAAAACAACACTCTGACAGACAGTTCCGTCGCAGATGCCGCGGATTCACTGGCAGGCGTTAAGTATCTTCTTGTATGAAAACCACGGGGCAGACTCGATCGGTCGATTTGAGCCTGCCCCGTGGTTTGTGTTATTTAAAGTAATAGAGAAAAGAAAAATCCGTTTTTTCGTATTCCGCACGGGTGAGCCAGTTGTCGCGCGGCGGATCAAAGCTGTTGCTTTCAAGGTCATACACCGCCGTGGAATAGCAGTAGCGGTCAAGCTTTGAATAGTAGGTCAATTCCGCGTATACGTCGGGATAAAGCGTTCCGTCCTGCCAGACGTATTTCGTTGCTCTGTCACAAAGCTCGTAGTGGTCTCCGGCAAGAGAGGTGCGTGTCTGTGTAAATCCGAAGACCCCCTTGTATTCCGTGCTTACACGGACGTTGTAAAGAGAGGAGAGTGCCTTTGAACGCTCAAAGCCGCTGTTCTTTTCGGTGGCGAGATATACGTCGTAGGAGAGAAGCTCACCTTCTTTTTTACAAGCGATCAGGAGATCGTTTCTGCCGTCAAAGTTTGCATCCTCCACGTAAAAGCCGTAGCATCCGCTATCGTTGCCGACACTTTTATCGGGAGAGACGTCCAGTGTTTTGATCGCGTAGCCGTCCTTGACGAGACAGATTCTTCTCGGTTGTTCGTCGACACCCTCAAGACGGTATGTGATCTCATCCTTGGTAATCTCGTACAGGGTTGTATAATTGTTTGCACAGGAGAGAAGGGCGAGGGGAAGGAGCGAGGATATGAGCACAGTAAGAAGGAGTCTTTTGGATGCTTTTTTCATGCTTGGTTCCTTTCGTCGAGGCTTGGGGAAGAGTGATATGACCATTATACGGCTTTGAAGAATCTTTGTCAATGAGAAGATGGAATAATTTTTGGAAAAGCGTTTTGTCGGGAATTGTTGGATTTGCATAAAAAAAGGCGGTAAAAATATCTCCCATATGCCAAAGGATTCATGCTTGGGGGTTGACAAACAAAGGGAATAAGTGCTATAATAAAAAGGTAGCACCCGTAAAAAAAGAAAGGGATACGGATTTTTATATGTCTTCAATGAGTTCAAGGATGAAGATCTCAAGGAAAGTGATTCTTTTGCTTTTTGATCTTTTTTGTTATTCTGCAACTGCCGCTGTATATTATTTTTCTGTTTTCCTGTTTGGAAAAATGGAATTGACGGACCCTGCCGTTTTTCTTACGAATTGCGTGATTCTCTTTTTCTCCATGCTGATCTTCCGCATTATGTTGAAGATCTACCTGAGTATCTGGAGATATGCGGGAACGGGCGTATACGCACGGATCCTCATAGCGGATGCCTGTGGAGGCGCTTTGGCGGTCGTCGTTTCACTGCTCTGCACCGCTTATCGCAATTTCTGGGATTTTTTGGTGATTGCCGCGATCACGTCGCTTTTGACCCTCGGGTCTCGCTTTGCATACCGTCTCATTTACAAGCGCCGTCATAACGGTAGCGATGAGCATCGTATTCCCGTTGCCATTGTCGGCGCGGGACAGATCGGCGTCCTTTTGGCAAACGAGCTTCTTTGCAACAAAACTTCCAACTATAGACCTCTCTTTTTCATAGACCGGGATACAACGAAGGTCGGAAGCCGTGTGCTGGGACTGAAGGTGTATGCGGAAAACGATGAAATCATCGATTTTATCAAGTCGCAGCAGATCAAGGAAATCTTTATCGCGGTCACGAATCTTGACAGTGAGCTTGCAAGCGCCCTTTACGAGCGCTACAGCAGGACCTCCTGCAAGATCAAGGTGTACGATCTTCCGCTTCACGAGGCAGGACCTGCGGGAGAGGCTACGAAAGCACGCGGCGTTCTTCACGATTTTTCAATCGAGGACCTTTTGTTCCGCCAGTCGCTTTCCATCAATGATTCCGTGGCATCTCATTATTACAGCGGGAAAACCGTTCTGATCACGGGAGGCGGCGGATCGATCGGAAGTGAGCTTTCAAGACAGATCGCCAAGTGTGCCCCTGCACGTCTGATCATTTTCGATATTTATGAGAACAATGCTTACGAGATCCAGCAGGAGCTTGTTCGCCGTTACGGAAGCTCGTTGGAGCTTTACGTGGAGATCGGCTCCGTACGTGACAGACAGCGTCTGGAAACCGTTTTCGCTACCTATCGTCCGCAGATCGTATTTCATGCCGCCGCACATAAGCACGTCCCCTTGATGGAGCATTGCGGTGGGGAAGCGATCAAAAACAACGTACTCGGCACCTTCAATGCTGCCGACATGGCTGAAAAGTACGGGGTGGAAAAGTTTATTCTGATATCGACGGACAAGGCAGTCAACCCGACGAATATGATGGGGGCATCCAAGCGGATGTGCGAAATGATCGTTCAGTGCAGAACCGACAGTAAGACGGATTTTGCGGCGGTGCGCTTCGGCAACGTTCTGGGTTCCAACGGGTCTGTTATCCCGCTTTTCCGCCGTCAGATCGCCGAGGGCGGCCCCATTACCATCACGGATAAGCGGATCATCCGTTACTTTATGACCATTCCCGAGGCAAGCCAGCTTGTGATGCAGGCAGGCGCCATGGCAAAGAAGGGCGAGCTTTTTGTCCTGGATATGGGTAAGCCCGTACATATTTACGATCTTGCCGTCAATATGATCCGTTTGTGCGGATTGACCCCCAACGTGGATATTGAGATCAAGGAGATCGGACTTCGTCCGGGAGAGAAGCTTTATGAAGAGCTTCTGATCAAGACGGAAACCTTGACAAAGACGCAAAATGAAATGATCTTTATCGAAACCGACATGCCTCTTTCGCGCGAGGCGGTGGATGAAAAGATCACGATGCTTTGTGACGCTGTGAAGGCGCTGGAGGACGGAGGCTCTCCCGCACTTGTCAGAGAGGCGTTCCATCGCGCAGTTCCCACCTTCAAGGAGCCGAACGAGGTAAACTGTAATGCCTCGGCAGCGGAGGAGATGAAGCAGGCAAACGAGAGAGCTGCAAAGCAACTTACGTTTTCTAACTAAAAAAATACCGAGACAGATATGCGTTCTGCGCATCTGTCTCGGTATTTTTAAAGCTGATCAAAATTGTCCTTGATCGCGCGAACGGCACGCAAAAGCGGCTGTGCTTGTGTTGCGCAACGGTCGTATAGCGGAACAGTCAGCCACATACAGGAGCCGAACATAGGTCCGAAGGCTCTGTGCAGATGATTATGTGTGCCTCCCGACAAAAACAGGAAGGGGATATCCAGCTCACGGCGCAAAACGGTCGCGGTTTTCAGGTTCTCCAGCTCCTCCTCCTCCGAGTTGGCAGCGGTAACGATCTTTGAGATGTCTGCACCGCGTGC
>SVSZ01000072.1 GCA_015064025.1 Oscillospiraceae bacterium
CGAGATGTCGGGCTGGATGTAGTCTGCGGCACGGCGGCGGAAGAGCTCGTTGTAGTCAAAGCGCGTGTAAAGACGTTCACCTGCCGAAATAGCGACCGGAGATTTTTCGCGCACCGCTGCCAGCGCTTCAAGGTTATTCGGAGGTACGGGCTCCTCCAAAAACATCGGCTTGAAGGGGGCAACCTCCTGCGCGATCTTAATACCCGTGGGAACGTCGAATCTGCCGTGCGCCTCGATCAGAAGATCGACCTCGTCTCCCACCGCCTCACGCACCGCCGCGATACAGCGAATGGCTTTGTTCAGATCCTGATTGGAGATCTGCAGATAGCTCTTGCCGAAGGGATCCCACTTCATAGCACTAACGCCGCGCTCCACGGCAATGCGCGCCTTCTCGCCGAATTCCTCAGGCTCGCGCGCCCCCGAGAACCAGCCGTTGACGTAGATGCGGCAATCCTCGTTGACCTTGCCTCCGAGAAGCTGATAGACGGGAACCCCCAGATGCTTTCCGAGAATGTCCCAGAGTGCCATCTCCACAGCGGAGAGCGCACTCATCAGCACGGCGCCTCCGCGCCAGTAGGCGTCTCTGTAAATATCATGATAGTGCTTTTCGATCTGTAAAGGATCCTTTCCGATCAGTGTGTCGCGCAGATGCTCGATAGCCCCGACCAGTGCTTTTTCCTTGTATTCCAGTGTGCCCTCGCCCACACCTGTAATTCCCTCGTCCGTGTAGACCTTGACAAATACCCAGTTGGTGCGGAAGCAATCGACAACAAAGCTTTTGATATCCGTGATTTTCATAGAATTCTCCTTTGCTTGTTTTATCCACCTTCATTATAAAAGCTTTTCTTTCTTCTGTCTATCGGGATGTTATTATATTTTTTCAAAATCTTACGATATTCGCCTTGTTTTTTGACGTTATATATGCTATAATTCCCGTAGAGATCGGAGTGGGGGAGGAAAGACATGGAAATTTGCGAATTGACGGAATACGGGATCTTTGACACCAAGACGGCGTTTCCCGGGCGTCGGAGGACGGTTGCCAGAAGTGTGACGGAATATGAGATCGAATTCTATACGGCGGTCACGGGACACGCGGTTCTGGACGGACGGATCTACGACATTACCCCGGGGACACTGATCTGCTCAAAGCCCGGAGAGACGCGGGGGAGCGTCTTCGATTTCCGTTGCTTTTATATCCACGCGCGTTTTCCAAAGGCTTCTCCCTATCGGGAGATCCTTGATTCGGTGCCGAATTTTTATCGCATCATCGATCGCGAGGTTTACGGGCGGATCTTTGAGGATCTGATACGGCACCTTTTCAGCGAGGGGTATTCAAAGGAATCGGACTACGTCAATGCAAAGCTTCTGGAGCTTTTCTATTACCTTGGTAAGGATGCGCAGAGAAACAGAAATTATCTGGAGCACACCGCACGCCGTATACAGACCGACAGCGCGATCCCTCGGGCAGTCGAATTTATCCGAGAGCATTACAGGGAGGATATTTCGCTTTCCGATATTGCTTACGTTACGGGCTATTCTCCGAATTATTTTCATCACGTCTTTACGGCAGTGATGGGAAAGACGCCACAGCGCTATCTTCTGGACGTAAGACTCGGACATGCAAAATATCTTCTTGCCCAGCCCGAAAAAACACTTTCCGAGATCGCGTATGAGTGCGGCTTTTCCTCGCAGGCGTATTTTACGGAGCAATTCAAAAAGATGACGTATACCACCCCGGGGCAGTATCGCAAAAGGTGTATGGAGAGATACTACTCATGACGGGGCGGCATGTCCCTTATCGATGAGTTTTTGAAAATTCTTTCGTTTTCGCATTGACAGACAGTAACGAAAAATGTATAATATTAAATAGACATTGTTGCTTTTTAAGGAAAGGAAGATATCATGGAACAGCTTTTGGAAATTTTGAATCAACTGCATCCCGACGTGGACTTTACAAGCGTTGATGACCTTTACGAGGAGGGGGTGCTGGATTCTTTGGATATGGTCCGTCTTGTGACCGAGATCTCGCAAACCTTTGACGTTACCGTTCCCCCCGAGGAGCTGGTCCCCGAGAATTTTCAGAACGTTAAAACGATCCTTGCCATGATCGAGCGTCTTGACGAGGAATAAGTAAGGCTTTATGTTATTTACAACGGGTTCGTTTGTGCTCTTTGCCTCTCTTACGCTGCTTTTGTATTTCACGGTGCCCTCACGACTTCAGTGGTGGGTGCTCCTTGGAGCAAGCCTTGTTTTTTACGCACTGAGCGGCGCCGAGTATCTTGTGTTCATCCTCTATACCGCGACCCTTACGTACGTGATCTCACGGCTTTTGCAAAAAAAGGCGGATGCGGAGGATTCTTACGTTGACGCGCACAGGGAGGAAATGGACAAGGCACAAAGGAAGGCATATCGGGCTGACGGGAAGAAAAAGAGATTTCGCCTCCTTGTCCTTGGACTGATCCTCGGTCTTGGAATGCTTGCCGTTTTGAAGTATACCGCGTTTGTTCTCGGTGTGGCAAGTGATATTGCGGTATCCTTCGGAGGCGAGGGGCTTGCGATTCCCTCGCTCCTGCTTCCGCTCGGTATCTCGTTTTATACCTTCCAGTCTATGGGGTATCTTATTGACGTGTACCGTAAAAAGGCAAGGGCAGAGACGCATTACGGAAAGCTGTTGCTTTTCGTCTCCTTTTTTCCGCAATTGCTGCAAGGACCCATCAGCCGCTTTGATTCTTTGCATGAGCAATTGATCACTCCGCACCGCTTTGACGGAAGCTCCTTCCGTGCGGGATTTTTGCGCGTGATGTGGGGATATTTCAAAAAGCTTTTGATGGCGGACACTGCCATGATCGGTATCAAGCTTTTGATCGAAAGCCCCGAGCAATACAGAGGTATCTACGTTTTTTTGCTTATCCTTCTGTATTCTGCACAGATCTACGGCGACTTTACGGGAGGGATCGATATCACCATCGGTCTTTCCGAAATGATGGGAATCAAGCTGACAGAGAACTTCAACCGTCCGTTTTCCTCGAAATCAACGAAGGAATACTGGAACCGTTGGCACATTACCATGGGCGCATGGTTTACGGATTACGTCTTTTATCCGCTCTCCGTCTGTCGCCCAATGCAGCGTTTTTCCTCTTTTTCGGTCAAGCGGATGGGACGTGCGATCGGTCTTCGTCTCCCTGTCTATCTTGCCACGGTCGTGACCTGGTTTTTGACGGGACTTTGGCACGGCGCGGGCTGGAATTTTATCGTGTGGGGACTGCTTAACTGTCTTGTGATCCTTGTTTCCCGCGAATTGGAGCCGCTCTACCGTGTGTTCCACAAAAGGTTTCCTCGGCTGGGGTCATCGGGTGTGTGGGGTGCGTGGTGTGCGGTGAGGACCTTCCTTCTTATGGGGCTTATTCGCTCTCTTGACTGCTATCGCGACGTTCCCACGACCTTTTCACAGTGGGCAAGCATGGTCACCGTTCCGAATATCGGGGAGCTGTTCTCGGGAGGACTTATCTCCTTCGGGTTATCCTTCTTTGATTACGGTGTGATCCTTGCAAGTGCCGTCACCGTGTTTTTTGTCAGCAGAGCGGGCAAGGATGTGCCTCTGCGCCATCGCATTGCGGACAAGCCCGTTTTGTGGTGCGCATTGGTCGCTCTTCTTTTCTCGGTCGTGCTGATCTTCGGTGCGTACGGGATCGGTTATGACGCGTCGCAGTTTATCTATTCGCAATTCTGACTGACCCGGATCAAAATATATAGCTTAAGGATTTTTCATGAAGAAAAAAATAATACTCTGCGTCGGCATCCTGCTTCTCACAGCTCTTCTTTTGGGGCTTTTTCAAGCGGTGCTGATGCCGAAATATATGACGGATTTCCGCGAGGGTGCCCTGATCGGGGAATACTACGGTGCGGCAGGCGGGAATGACGTTCTCTTCGTCGGTGACTGTGAGGTTTACGAATCCTTCACTCCTCCGACCCTTTGGGAGGAATACGGCATTACCTCGTACGTGCGTGGGAGCGCGCAGCAATTGATTTGGCAATCCTACTATCTTCTGGAGGAAATGCTTGAAACGGAAACACCGCGTGTCGTTGTTTTCAACGTTTACGCGATGAAATACGGAGAGCCGCAGGACGAAGCGGCTAACCGCAAAACGCTGGACGGAATGCGCTGGTCACTTTCGAAGCTTTCGGCAATTCAAGCCTCCAAGACAGAGGAGGAAAGCTTTCTGTCCTATGTCTTTCCCATTTTGCGTTTTCACAGCCGTTGGAATCAGCTCTCGGGGGAGGATTTTCAATACCTCTTCAAAAAGGAGACTGTCTCCCATAACGGATATATGATGCAGACCGCGATCGATCCAAAGCCCGAAGCGCCCATACAGGCGCCGTCCCTGGGAGATTATACCTTGCCCTCTGTCTCCTTCGAGTATCTTGATAAGATGCATGCACTGTGTAAGGAGAAGGGTGCCGAGCTGATCCTTGTCAAGGCGCCCACCAATACGCGCGGATATTATTGGTACGACGAATGGGACGCGCAGATCGTGGATTATGCCGAGGAAAACGGTTTGGATTATTACAATTTCATCCCGCTTTGCGAGGAGATCGGTATTGATTGGAATACGGATACGTATGACCGCGGCTATCATTTGAACGTATACGGCGCGGAGAAGCTGACCTCTTATTTCGGGAAGCTCCTTTCCGAAGCATACGGGGTTCCCGACCGACGGGGTGAGGCGGATACCGCGAGGCTGTGGGATGAAAAGGTGACCGCCTACCAAAAAGAAAAAAACGGTGAAACATAAACAGGTGCCGAAACGGCATTCATAAGGAGGATGGATCATGAAAAAAATCATTGCAGGCTTGCTTTTTGTATGTGCGCTTCTCGGGTGTGTGTCCTGCGCGGGCGGTGGAAACGGTGCTGCACAGGCTTATGTGTTCGTATATGACGGTGTTGAGGTATCCATTGATGCGGAGCTTTCCTCCCTGATCGAGGAGCTTGGAAAATATGACAGGCACGAGACCTCTCCGTCCTGCAACCACGACGGAGACGCGCATTTCTATTACTACGGAACTCAGGTTGAAATCGAATCCTATCCGAAGAACGGAAAGGACTACGTTTATAAGGTGACGCTGTTTGACGATACGGTCAAAACCGAGGAAGGTATTCGGATCGGCGACAGCCGTGAGGACGTGACCGACGCTTACGGAGAGGCGACCGAGGAAAAGGGAAGCGCTCTTCTTTACCGTGCGGGGAATATGTATCTGCAATTTACCTTTTCCAAGGGGGAGGACGGGAAGGTGACGCAGATCCAGTACGTGCATCCCGACGCGATCGCTTAAGACAGAAATAGAAAAACA
Source organism: Oscillospiraceae bacterium (assembly GCA_015064025.1). GTDB lineage: Bacteria > Bacillota > Clostridia > Oscillospirales > CAG-272 > UMGS1865. The sequence goes on from SVSZ01000072.1 coordinate 5,350, forward strand.
CGGGACGGGCTTCAGTCAAGCCCGTCCCGTGTTTTTCTCTTTTTCGTCCATGATATACTGACGCGGCGTTTTGCCGTAGCATTTTTTGAAGCCGCGGATGAGATTGCAGGTGTCACCAAAGCCGCAACGCTCTGCCGCCTCCTGTTCGGTTACACCTCTGCGAAGAAGATGCAGAACGTTTTTTGCGCGGCAACGGATCACGTATTCGTTCAGCGTGCTTCCCGTGTATGCCTTAAAGGAGGTCATCAGCGTCGTGCGTCCGACGCCGAGATGCCAGGCAAGCCTTTCGGCAATGATCTTTTCGGAATAGTGTTCGCTGATATAGGTCAAAGCTCCCGTGACGTGTGCGGGGAGCTCGGAGGAGGTGTCGCTTTCGCCGCCCATTTCGGAGATGCGGGAGAGGAGGCAGAGAAGCATCAAACGGCGTCGAAGTATGTCATGCTCTGCATCGATCTCCTTGATCTGAGAAAAAAGCTGCTCCTTTTGCTCCTGCTGAAGGAGAATGACGCGACCGCGTTCCCCGAATACGGATAGGAGACGATCGACCTCGGGAATATAGTCCTCAACAAAGTCATGAGAGAATAACAGATTGAGTCGGCTGTAGAAAATATCGGGATTGCGGGAGATGAAATGCGGTGTTTTCGGCGCGGTCAGTACAAGGCGTGCTTCGATCCCCTCCTGAACGTGATCGGGAAGCAGGACCTTGACGCTTCCCGCAAGGATCAGACTGACCTCGTAATAATCGTGCATATGAAAGTTGACCATGGTGTGGTGATATCCCTCGTAATAATCCACGGTACAATCGTTCCACTCTGTGAGATAGTGAAGATTTTCCAGATTTGTCGCCACAGCGTACTCCTTGAAATTTCGCAAGCGTAGGTCTTTCCTGCGCTGATTTTTTATATTCTATCACGCTTTTGAATGATTTTCAATAGCATTTGCCGTTTTTTTTGAAAAAAACACATAAAAATGAACGATATGCTAAGGGGATGAACGATTTTATATTGTAATCAAACGGAAGATGCTTTATAATAAAAGATAGACAGAAAGGTGGTTGGCATTATGACAAGACTGTTTGACGAGCATATCAAAAGAAGAGTGACTCCTCTTGACGGTGCATGGCACTTTTTGAAGGACCGTGATGACACGGGACTCTCCTTGGGATGGTTTCGTGCTTTGCCCGAGTGGGAGACGGTAACGGTTCCCTCTGTTTGGAATACGGAAAAGGGCAATCTTACCTATGAGGGCGTTGCCTGGTATGAAAAGCGCTTTTACACCGAAGGGGGGACGTTGCGCTTTTGCTTCGGTGCGGTGATGACCGAGGCTTGCGTATATCTTGACGGCGAGAAGCTCGGAGAGCACTACGGCGGCTTTTCTCAGTTTGATTTTATTGTATACGGTGTCAAGGAAGGATGGCACACACTGACCGTGCGCGTTGACAACCGATTTGATGCGTGCTCCATCCCGCAGAAAAGGGTGGATTGGTATCACTACGGCGGTATCGTGCGCAGTGTGAGCGTGGAAACGCTTCGCGGTATTTGTGTGCTTGGAAGCCGCCTTGAATATACACTTTCCGAAGAGCTTTCAAAGGTGCGCGGACATCTGACTCTGGAGCTTTGCAATGCCGGTGAGACGTCGCTTACGGAAACCGTCTGTGCGAAGCTTGATTCTTTCTGCATCGGAGACGTATCGGTCACCTTGGAGGCACGGGCGCGCAAGCAAGTGAGCATGCCTATGTTTGAAATGGATCACGTAAGGCTTTGGGACGTTGGTGCGCCTGCGCTTTACGAGCTTTCGGTGATGACGGAGGCGGACGATCTTTTTGACCGCGTTGGCTTTCGAAGCGTCGAGGTGCGCGACAGGGCACTGCTTCTCAACGGAAAGGAACTCGAGATCCGCGGTGTCAATCGCCACGAGGAGCATCCCGACTGGGGCTTTGCTTTTCCCGAGGGACTGATGAAGCGCGATATTGATCTGATCCTTGAGATGGGGTGCAACGCCATCCGCGGTTCACACTATCCCAATTCGCAGATCTTTGTGGATATGCTGGACGCACGCGGCATTCTTTTCTGGAGCGAGATCCCGATGTGGGGATGGGGCTTTTCGGAGGAAGCGCTGGCAGATCCTACGGTGGTGGAGCGCGGACTTGAGATGCACCGCGAAATGGTACGGTACTACTACAACCACCCCTCCATCATTCTGTGGGGTATGCACAACGAGATACAGCTGGGGACCTGTGCGGCATATCAGCTGACAGACAAGTATTATGCCTATCTTAAGGAGTATGGTGGAAATCGCGCGGTCGTTTACGCATCGGACAAGCCGTGGGAGGATATATGCTTCGGGCTTTGCGATATCATCTGCCTCAATCAGTATTACGGCTGGTACTATGGGTACGAGGCGGATGCATGGGAGAAATTCCTTGAAAGGTTTACGGAAAAAACAAAGGAACTCGGTGTTTCAGACAAGCCGATCGTTATGAGTGAATTCGGATGTGCTGCGATCTACGGCTGTCACGACGATGAGGGGATTCTTTGGAGTGAGGAGAACCAAGCGGCGCAGCTTGGACATGCCCTTGAGGTCTTCCACAGTCATCCCTCGGTCATCGGTAGCTTTATCTGGCAGTTTGCCGATATCCGCACCTGCCTTGAAGCGGGTATCAACCGAGCTCGCGGCTTTAACAATAAAGGCATTTTGAATGAGTACCGCAAGCCGAAGCTGGCTTACCGTGTTGCAAAGGAAAAGTATCTTTCCTTTGCCAAAAAAGAAAATCCTTAATACAGGAGGTGCCGTATGAATGTCAACCAAAAGGGAAGTCCTATCCGTGTGATCCAGTTTGGGGAAGGCGGCTTTTTGCGCGGCTTTGCAGATTGGATGCTGCAAAAGCTCAACGACGAAGGGCTTTTTAACGGACGTGTGGCGGTGGTTCAGCCGATCCGCGAAGGACTTTGCGATCTGCTCACCGCACAGGGAAACGTGTATACGCATATCATCCGCGGCGCGGAGGGGATTGAAGCGACAAAGATCGATGTGATCGCCAAGTGCGTCAAGCCCTACGAGGATTTTGAGGAGTATCTCGGGCTCGCTGAGAATCCGGATGCTCGCTTCATCATATCCAATACCACGGAATCGGGAATTGAATTCCGTGAAACCGACAAGGCGACGGACGCGCCACCTGCGGCTTTTCCCGCAAAGCTTACGTTGCTTCTTAAAAGACGCTTTGACGTGGGACTTGGCGGCTTTGTCTTCCTGCCGTGTGAGCTGATCGACCGCAACGGAGACAATCTCAAGAAAACGGTTCTGCAGTATGCGCGTCACTGGGGCATTGGGGAGGCGTTTGAGGCATGGATCGAGAGAGAGAACGTGTTCTGCAATACTTTGGTGGATCGCATCAATACGGGATACCCGAAGGAAGAAACGTTTGATCTCGGTTATGAGGATCAAATGATCAATACCTCAGAGTATTTCCATCTTTGGGTGATCGAAACAGAGTATGATCTTGAACGTGAGCTGCCGTTTTCCCGTGCCGGGCTCAATGTCATCGTAACGCGTGACGCGCTGGAGCGTTACCGCACAAGAAAGGTGCGCATTCTCAACGGCGCCCATACCTCTATGGTGCCTTATGCGCTTCTTTCGGGCTTTGATACCGTGAAATCCTGCATGGATGATGAAGAGATGAGGTCGTTTATCAGGGCTTGCCTTTTTGAGGAGATCATTCCGACACTGGATCTTCCCCGTGAGGAGCTTGAAGAATATGCAGAGAACGTTCTCGTGCGCTTTTCCAATCCCTACATCAAGCACTATCTGAGTGCGATCTCGCTCAATTCCGTAAGCAAATTCCGCGTGCGCGTTCTCCCGTCTATTTTGGAATATTGCAGGAGGTTTGGAAAAACACCTCCTCACTTGATGTTTTCCTTCGGAAAGCTGATCGATTTTTATAAGAACGGTACACCGAACGACGATCCTGAGGTGACGGAGCTTATGAAGCGCTCGTCAGTGGAAGAGATCCTTGGAAACGTAAAGCTTTGGGGCGAGGATCTCGGACACCTTGCAGGGGAGGTTGAGAAATATGCGGATCCATCCGTCCGATAACGTAGAGGTCCGCGAGGACGGACAAAAATATGCGTGTACCAAGATTTTATGCGGCGACAGCGTGATCAAATACGGCTTCCCGATAGGCATTGCCCGGGAGGATATCGGCGTCGGGACACAGGTCTCTCCGAAAAATCTTCGCTCTGCACTTTCGGGGCTCGGTGAGTGGAGCTATACCCCGGGAGACACGACACCGATCGGTACGAAAAACGGCGATTTTATGGGATACCGCCGCAAGAGCGGAGACGTGGGGATCAGAAATGAGCTTTGGATCGTTCCGACGGTCGGATGCATCAACGATATTGCACGCACACTTGCCGAGCGTAGCGGCGCTCGCGCACTGGTGCACCCCTTTGGATGCTCCCAGCTTGGGGGAGATCTCTTGACGACACAAAAAATACTTTGCGGATTGATCAAGCATCCGAATGCAGGCGGTGTTCTCGTGCTGGCACTTGGATGCGAGAACAACCGTATAGAGGATATGAAGCAAATGCTCGGCACGTATGACACCGAGCGGATCCGTTTCCTCTCTCTTCAGGACTGTGAGGATGAGCTTACGGACGGTATGCGGATCCTGGAGGAGCTTCGGGAGCTGATGGCAAAGGACGTGCGCGTCAGGCTTCCGCTTTCAAGCCTGCGCATTGCCGTCAAATGCGGCGGCAGCGACGGGTACAGCGGTATTACGGCAAATCCCTTGGTGGGAAGGACGATGGAAGCCTTCGGCGCCTACGGCGGTACGGTATTGATGAGCGAATTGCCCGAGGTCTTCGGTGCTGAGCAGCTGCTTCTTTCCCGTGCGCGCGACCGCGCGGCGTTTGACGCGGCGGCAGAGATGATCCGTGCCTTCCGCGCGTATTTTATCGCACACGGAGAGGGGATCGCAGACAATCCGTCTCCCGGAAACATCGCGGGAGGTATCAGCACGCTTGAGGAAAAGTCGCTCGGATGTGTGCAAAAAGCAGGAAAGCTTCCCCTGTGCGGGGCATTGGATTTTGGTGAGGTTCCCCGATCCCGCGGAGGACTTTACCTTGTCAACGGACCCGGCAACGATATGGTAGCCGTTACGAATCTTGCGGCATCGGGGGCGCACCTTATCCTGTTTACAACAGGGCGGGGGACGCCGCTCTCCTCTGTCGTTCCCACCTTGAAAATTGCTACCAATACGCAACTCGCCGTAAAAAAACGGCATTGGATCGATTTTGATGCAGGTGTTCTCCTTGACGGTCGCGACATGGATGTGATGGCACAGGAGCTGCTGTCCCTCTCTGTTGCGGTGGCGAATGGGAAGGAGACCCTTGCCGAGGTGCGGGGCTTTGGAGAGATCTCCATCTTTAAGGATGGCGTTACGCTTTGACGGAGGTGGATACAATGGAACGCTTTATCAGCAAGTTTGCGGACAATTGTGAGATCATAACACCCGATGACGGTGCGCATTATTTCTTCGCCTATTACGATATGCGTGCGACAGGGGTACGCGGCAGACATTTGTGCCACCGCGTGCAGTTTGACGACCACTTGCCGACAGAGAACGACATTTGCGAGGTCGGATATCTGGAGGACGGTGTATTTTATAAGATCGGAGAGACTACCGCATGGAACTTTCAGCAGGGTGCCATGCTTCAGTATCACCCCTTTTATGAGGACAC
>SVSZ01000073.1 GCA_015064025.1 Oscillospiraceae bacterium
ATCTTGGAGGCAAAATGCGGTAAACCGTACCCGCGCGGGGCGCATTCCTGCCCGCGTTGTGCCTCCAAGATCAAGGCTCTCACACGCCTTGCCGAGCATGCAAGAAGCGAATGGAAGCGCCTTGCCTTGTCGGTGATCCTTTTCTTTCTAAGCACAGCTGTGGCGATCCTCATCCCCATGATCAACAGGGTGATGGTGGACTCCTACATACAGCCATCATCACCGGTTACCCAAAATGCGGCGTTTTTCATCGGTTTTTTCGGAGTGGTGCTCTCGCTTCTTCTTACCAATATGCTTCGCCGCGCGATTGGCGTGGTGAGAGGGTATTTCCTTGCTGTGGCAGGAAACAATCTGATCGTTCGCCTGCGTAATCTGGTGTTTGAAAAAATTCAAAAGCTCTCGATCGCAAAGATCTCGGAGCGTACCTCGGGAGAGTTGATGATCCGTGTCAACCGTGACACACAGCAGATCAAAAATTTCCTTATCAACCAGCTTCCAAGCCTTGCCGAGCAATTTTTATTGCTTCTCGGAATCGCGGTCATTATGCTGGTGTACGATTGGAAGCTGGCGCTTCTGATTCTTCTTCCGATGCCCTTAGTTGCGCTCTCCTTCCGACTTTTCTGGCGCTTTATGCGCGCGCTTTTCCACAGAAGATGGCAGATGAATTCCGAGGCGAACGCAACGCTTCACGATATTTTCTCGGGGATCCGTGTTGTAAAGTCCTATGGAATGGAAAAGCGTGAGGAGGAGCGCTACGTCGGTATGGCGGCACGCGAGCGTGACGCACAGCTTCGCGTGGAGCGCATCTGGGCGGTGCTGATGCCGCTTCTCAACTTTATGATGGGCTTTGGTGAGTACGTGCTTCTCTTTTACGTAGGAAGTCAGATGCTTGCAGGGCAGATGAGCGCGGGTGAAATGTCACAGTTCTCCGCGTACACGGGAATGATCTTCGCGCCCATGATGGCACTGATGAACTTCCCGCGGCACTTTATGTTGATGATGACATCGCTTACCCGTGTTTATGAGATCATGGACGAATCGGTTGACGTCAAGGATGCGGATAGGAGAGCCTACAAAAAAATTGAGGGATATATTGATATCGATCATGCTTCCTTTGGCTACGAGGATGCGCACGAGGTGCTTCGTGACATTGATCTCCATATAAAGCCGGGAGAATTTATAGGGCTTGTCGGAAAGTCGGGTGTCGGAAAATCAACGCTTATCAATCTCATCATGCGCATGTACGACGTGGATGAGGGGATGATCCGCATTGACGGCGAGGATATCCGGAATATCCCGCAGGAGCAACTTCGCTCACAAATGGGTGTGGTGCTCCAGGAAAACTTCCTTTTTACTGGCTCCGTCTGGCAGAATATTACCTACGCAAAGCCGAATGCAACGCGCGAGGAGGTCATACAGGCTGCAAAGATGGCGGGGGCTCATGAGTTTATCATCCGCTTGCCCGATGGTTATAATACCTACGTTGGGGAAAAGGGTCATACCCTTTCCGGTGGTGAGCGCCAGCGCATTTCCATCGCACGCGCACTTCTGCATGACCCGAGGATCCTTATTTTGGACGAAGCAACGGCATCGCTGGATACCGAAACCGAAAAGCTCATCCAAGATGCACTGGCGTTGCTTTCCTCCGGAAGGACTACCATCGCAATCGCACATCGCTTATCTACTCTGCGTAACGCCACACGTCTTGTGGTGTTGGATCATGGGGGCGTTGCCGAGGTCGGTACGCACGATGAATTGATGGCGAAGGAAGGCATCTATTACGGACTGGTTATGGCACAAAGAGAAATGACAAAAATGGAAGTGTAACAAGAAATCACCGCAGATCGACTGATCTGCGGTGATTTCTTGTTAGGTCATTTCTTCAATATGGTAAATATAATCGAGTGTGGCGAGCGCTTCGATGATCTGCGTGTGAGTCTTGTATTTTTTCAGCTCCTCACTGCTGATGGAGATTGCGATGGAGTAAACGCTCAGTCCCGAGTTCTGATAAGCCGTGTTTGCCTCGATATCGTCGATCTTCATGCCAAGCTCGCGGATCGTTGTTACAAAGTTTTGCAAATACGCGATGCTTTTCAACTCCAGATGTACCTCGAAGTGATTGGAACGATTTTTCAGATAACGCTCGAATTTCGGGAATATAGATAGGCTGCACATGAGAGATACAAAGATGATCAGCGTGATGGTATAAAGACCCGCGCCGATGCAAAGTCCTAAGATCCCGCAGGACCAAAGTCCTACGGATGTGGTAAGCCCTTTGATCTGATTTCTCGAAGAGTAGAGAATGGAGTTGACCGTGATGATCGCAAGACCGATGATAGCGGCGGCAGAAATGGGATAAAGCCCTGCGGTAGCACCGGCAGTAAGGTAAAGATCAAGAATGATGGCGACTGTAGTGGAAAGCGAGACGACCATAAAGGTGCGGAGTCCTGCGGCGTGCCGCTTGCTGGAGCGCTCGCATCCGAGAATTGCGGAAAGCGTGAGCGTGAGAAAGAGGCGAAGAATGACGGTGTAAATATTGAGCTCAAGAGCCCAATCTCCCAAAAGGGAAGCGATGGGATCGATCATACGGCTATCCTCCTATTTTCGAAACCGCCGTGGCGGGTATTTTGTATGTATGTGTGTATACTGCTCCTCTGCCGCTTCCGTGAACGCATCCTCGTTTTCCTTGTGGGAGGTCACGGCAGGGGGAATGTGCTCCTGTATTTTTTGTATGCGTTCGATGAGAAGCGCGACTTCTGTTTTTTTCTTTCCCGTTTCGTCCACGTTTTCCACCGTGACAAGATCCTCAAGGGTATCGGAATAGGAGCCTGAAAGATAGAGAGAAAGCTTTGCACATGCGGGACCGACCAGCTCATAAAGAATGCTTGAAGCAAGGATGATGGTCTCCAGTGCAATGCCCATCTCGCCGCCCAGTGTTCTTGCTCCCATCGCCGCAAGACCGATGGCGACGCCTGCCTGCGGAATAAGTGCAAGCCCCATGTAATTGCGCACCTTCGCGGGTTTTCCGGCACACAAACAGCCGAAAAAGGCGCCCGCGTACTTTGCCGCGATTCGAACGGCAAAATAGAGAAGTCCTACAACGATCAGCGGCGCGTTACCGATGGAACCGACCGCCGAGAAGAGTGCGTCCAGACGGAAATTGAGACTGGAGCGAACAAAAAAGAGAAGAAGCAGGGGAGGGCTGAAATAGTTGAGCTGTTTGAAAAGCTTTTCGTCGTTCGTCAGATTGATATACACCGTTCCCATAGACATACACCCGAGAAGCGGGGAAATGTCCAGTATAGTGCAAATGCCGCAAAAGGCAAAAAGAAGAGCGAGTGAGACGATGAGGCGGTTGTCGGTCGAGCGTTTTTTGGTGAGCAATGCCTTCATAAAGAAGCCGAAGACGCCGCCAAGGATCAAAACGGCAAGGTTTGCAAGGAGTGGCAGGAGAATATCCTCTGCGAGAATAGGCTCTCCCGAATTGTAGGCAACTGCCAGGGAGATAGCTACGCTGTAGGCAAGGAGTGCTACGAGATTGTCAATGGCGACGACCTGCAAAAGCGTATTGACAAAATCTCCGCGAGCCCCCGTCTGCTTGATGGTCATCATGGTGGAGGCAGATGCCGTTGCGGCGGCAAGGGCGGCAAGTACAATGGAAAAAGCAAACTGAAGCTTCAATATAAAGAATGCAAGCACAAAAATGGCGATCGATGCCACACACGCCTCAAAGAGCGTGATCACAAGCACCCGGATACCGTTCTTTTTGAGTACAGAGAGTCGGAAAAACTCACCCGTGCTGAAGGCAATGAGGGAGAGCGCGATGTCCGATAGAAAATCCATTCCCTCAATCACGGAGGCGGGGACTAAGGATAGACAGTAAGGACCTAATAAAATTCCCGTGATGATATAAGCAGTCACGTTGGGAAGTCGTAAAAGCTTTGTCAATCTCGTCATGGCAAAGCCGAAAAAGAGCATGAATGCGATGGAGATGATGACCGACGCGGTGGGGGACATTCCGTTTAAAAAATTGTGGATCGCTGAAAGCATGGCATCTCCTTTTCAAAATATGATTTACAAAGTATAGCACAATTTACGCTAAAAATCAAGGGGCAATATGAAAAAAGGCAAAAACTACACAAGCAAAAGACAAAAATGAAGGATCGTTGCAGGATTCTCAAAATACATGTTCCAAGCCCCCAACTTTTTGAATTTTTATAAGGCGATTTATCTTGACTTTTGTGTGTTTATGGTGTAAAATATAGGCGTTTGCGAATTTCGAAGGAGGCACTGCTATGGCTATATTTTCCGCAACGAGCGGACAAACGATCTATCTCTTTATTTTGATCCTCATCGGCTTTTTGTTAACAAAATGGAAGCTCTTACCGGAGGGGGCGGCAAAAATTCTTGCCAAGCTTGAAAATATGCTTTTTATCCCCGCTTTGATGCTGAAGACCTTTATGAATGACTTCACGGTAGACCGTCTTGGAGACTCGGGAATACTCTTTCTCTTCAGCGCCGCCTTGCTCGTTGTCATCGTACCGATGGCAGTCTTGATTTCCAAGGGATTTACCAAGGATGCCTTTACTCGGAATATTTTTACTTACGGACTTTGCTTTTCCAACTTCGGATATGTAGGGATCTCGGTTGTCAGCGCGGTATTTCCCATGTATGCTGCGGATTACCTTGTGTTCGTGATGCCCTTGTATCTGTTGATCTATCTCTGGGCAGTTCCCGCACTTCTGATGAATGAAGGAAAGACAAGTCTTAGGCAGAAGTTGAAATCACTTGTCAATCCCATGTTTGTGGGGATGCTTCTCGGTATGGTATTCGGGATGGTGTTCTCCGTGCTGCCGAGCTTTGAATTGCCGGCAGCTCTTGTGCCGCCCGTATCCGCGATTGATACCTGCATTGAAGCACTCAAGAATTGTATGTCTCCCGTTGCTATGCTTCTGACGGGTATTACCGTTGCGAATATTGATTTCAAAAAGACCTTTTCCAATGTTAGCATTTACGGCGTGACCGCAGTGCGTCTTCTCGCGATCCCGATCGTGTTCTGGGCAATTTTACATTTTCTCCCGCCCATGTTCGGAATTGAGATTCCCGAGAGCATCATGGTTTGCACCGTGGCATCCCTTGCAATGCCTTTGGGACTTAACACCGTGGTGATCCCGAGTGCTTACGGACGTGACGTTTCTGTCGCGGCCGGCATGGCTTTGGTATCTCATCTTTTGGGGTGCGTTACGATTCCCTTGGTATTTATGCTTTTTTAAAGAATAAAATACATCGGGCGACCGCTTAGGGGCGGGTCGCCCGATGTATTTTATTAAGCGCGGTAGGGGTGCTCGTCTGCGATTTTGCGCATGGAGTCGATCACCGCAGCGGGATCCTTTGCAAGGAAAATGGCAGAGCCCGCAACAATGACGTTGGCACCTGCTTCGGTGGCAAGACCGATGTTGTCGGGCTTGAGCCCGCCGTCTACCTCAACGTCAAAGTGAAGGTCGTGCTCCTTGGCATAGCGCCTCAAGGCGCGGACCTTGTCAAGTGTTTCGGGAATTAGGGACTGCCCGCCAAAGCCGGGCACCACAGTCATGATCAGTACCATCTCAACGCTTTCAAGATAAGGATAAAGCTTTTCTACAGGGGTTGCGGGAGAGATGGAGATGGAGGGCTTGATGCCCTTGGAACGAATCAGATCCAGTGCCTTTTGCGGCTCCTCGCAGCTCTCCTCGTGGATCGTGATGATGTCGGCACCTGCTTTTGCAAAGTCTTCGATGTAACGAATCGGATCGTTGATCATCAGATGTACGTCAAAAACGAGCTTTGAGTGGGGACGGATGCAGGAGATGACGGGAGCACCAAAGCTCATGTTCGGAACGAATGCGCCGTCCATAACGTCCAGATGAAGATAGTCCACACCCGCCTCCTCAACGCGGCGAATGTCGTTTTTCAGATCTGCAAAATCAGCGGCAAGAAGGGAAGGGGAAATATAAATCATGACAGTGAAGGAGTCCTTTCCGAAAAATATGGGGTTCGCGCACGTATTTTGTCAAAAAAGCGCGCATGTGAATATACTGTACTGAATACTTGCGTGCGGTGGACGGCAGGGTTGGAGAAAAGAGAGGAAGTGCCGAAAACGTTTCACCGTCATTTCCGTACGCTTTGCATAGATCAATCCTTGTAAAGGAGCGTGACGGCGTGGGCGGCAATTCCGCGTCCCTCACCCGTAAAGCCCATATGCTCCTCCGTTGTCGCCTTTACACTGACACGTTCGGGGGAGATGCCAAGAGTATGTGCGATTTTCTCGCGCATCATGGGAATGTGAGGGGCGAGCTTTGGTGCCTGCGCCAATACCGTTGCGTCTATGTTGCTCACACTCCATCCCATGGAGTGGACCAAAGACACCACGTGGGAGAGCAGCTGCATGCTGTCAGCACCCTTGTACTTTGGGTCTGTGTCGGGAAAATGCTTGCCGATATCTCCAAGAGCAAGAGCACCGAGAAGGGCGTCGGAGATCGCGTGGAGCAGTACGTCGGCATCGGAGTGACCGAGAAGCCCTGTGACGTGCGGAATTTCCACACCGCCCAAAATCAGCTTGCGCTCGGGGACAAGACGGTGCACGTCATAGCCATGCCCGATACGGATATCCTTCATCATTCGCGATTTCTGTAATCAAGGATCGCCTGTGCCATGGGAAGATCCATGGGGGTCGTGATCTTGATGTTTGCGCGTCCGCATTCCACAAGACGCACACGGTAGCCGAGATGCTCGATGAGAGAGGCGTCGTCAGTTCCCGTAAACTTGTCGGTTTCTGCCTTTACAAGCGCGGCACGGTAAAGAGATGCGTTGAAGACCTGAGGTGTCTGAGCCTGCCAGAGATTGGTGCGATCTACCGTTTCACGGACAGAGCCGTAAACCGTTGCACGCTTCATGGTATCGTCCACAAGATGTCCTGCGCATGCTGCCTTGTAGTGGTAAGCCATAAGGCAGACCTTGGCGATCTGCGCGGGAGTGGTGAGACAGCGTGCGCCGTCAACGATCGCAACGTACTTGGCATCGGCACTCAGCTTGGACATGCCCCTCTTTGCGGATTCCTGGCGTGTCTTTCCGCCGGTGACGATGTGCTTGAGCTTTGTGATCTCAAACCTATCACGCATTTCTATGACGGCATTGAAGTCCTCCTTCTTTGTAACGACAACGATCTCGCGGATGAGAGGGCACTTCTGGTATGCGATCATCGTATGTGCCAAAACAGGGATGCCGTTCAGCTGATAAAGCTGCTTGTTGATCTCGCCCATTCGGGTAGAGCTACCCGCGGCAAGGATGATTGCGGAGGTGTAGCTTTCGGGAAGGTAATCGGCAATGGTATCCGCTACGTTTTGAAGGTCCTGCTGTTTCATAAGTAAGAGTTCCTTTCTCTCAATTTATAATTTGGTGCCGATCAGGCATTGTATTCTTCGTTTTCGATCGCGGTGATCATATCCACGCGGCGCTGATGCTTTCCGCCCTCAAATTCCGCGTCGATGAAGTTGTCCACAAGATCGCATGCAAGTCCCATGCCCACAACGCGCTCACCGAAGCAGAGTACGTTCGCATCGTTGTGCATGCGTGTAAGACGTGCACTGAAGGTGTCGGAGCATGCGGCGGCACGGATCCCTCTGTGCTTATTGGCTGCCATAGACATTCCGATGCCCGTTCCGCAGATGAGAATTCCGAGCTCAGTCACACCGTCCTGTACGTTTTTGCAGACTGCGTGTGCGAAGGTAGGATAATCACAGCTCTCTGTGGAATCGGTCCCCACGTCGATGACCTCGATCCCGCGCTCCTCAAGATGCGCGATGACTTTCTTTTTCAGTTCGAATGCTGCATGGTCACAGCCGACCGTGATCTTTCGGATGCTCATAATCTGTACCTCTTCCTTCACTTGTTAGATTCCCGTATCTTTTTGCATGCGTTCCGCGCGCTCACGCTCTGCCTGCGAAAGGCGCAGATACGTGGGAGCAAGGGAGACGTCTGTAAAGAGCGTATCGGGGGATTTTGTATATATGCTTTTTGCGACCTGTGCTACGGAATACGCGCTTTGGTTACGCAGTCTGTGCGGCACGGGGACTGTTTCCTTCGTCAGAAGCTCGCGTGTAATGTCATAGCCGTCACCCACAAGACGAATGGGGGCGTCATATTCCGAAAGCTTTGCGTCCAGCTCCGCGATCGCGATCGCGCTGTCGGGCATCAAGCGTGTGAACGTTCCGTTCTCTGTACGAAAGAGTGCCGTATATACCTGCTTTCTCCTTGCGTTCATCACGGGACAAACAAGTCCGTCGTGAGAGAGGAGATTGTAGGCAAGAGCTTCCAAGGTAGACACGCCGATGCAGGGTTTGTTTACTCCAAAGGCAAGTCCCTTGACCGTAGCGGCACCGATGCGTACGCCCGTAAAGGAGCCGGGACCGCTTGAAACGGCAAACAGGTCGATATCATCGGCGGTCAAGGAAAAGCGAGCGAGAAGGAATTCCACCGTAGGCAGTAGGGTCTCGCTGTGTGTGTTGCCGTTGTTTAAGGTTATCTCACCCAAAAGTGTTTCATCCTCGCACAGTGCAACGGAGGCAACGAGCGCGGTGCTATCAAGCGCTAAAATTTTCATGCGTTTTCCTCCGAAACGTGTGTGATGGTGATGCTTCTTGACATGGGATGCGTGGGATCGTTTTTCTCGATGCGTACGTTGATGCGCTCCTCGGGAAGTGCGTCCTCAATTTTTTCACTCCACTCGGTAAGACAAATACCGGGGCGCACGAGATAATCATCGTAACCGATGGAAAGAAGGTCGTCCTCCGAATCGATCCTGTACATGTCAAAGTGAAAGACCGAAAGAGGGGAAGCGCGGTATTCGTTTACAATGGCGAAGGTAGGAGACCTTACGGGGGCATTGGGAGAGATGACCGAGGTAAATCCTCTGACAAAGGCTGTCTTTCCTACCCCGAGATCACCGTAGAGTGCTACGAAGCGGGGAAGTGACGGCTCTGTTACAAGAAGGCGCGCGAGCACCGCGCCGCACTCCTCCGTTTCTTCGGGAGAGGCGGTATATACAGTTTTGATTTGATCCATATCCGTCCTCCGTGCAAGCCCTTGAAATCATACCTTATTTATAACAGTATAACATAATTTCTCGATTTTGTAAAGGCTTTCTTCGCAATTCTTTCCTTCAATTCTTTTTTTCTTTTTTCTTGCTTTCTCTGAATTCGGGAAGGGACTGCTTGGAGCCGTCGGGGTATTGAATGACGGTGTTTTCAAGAATGCCCGTAAAGCTTGCGCGGAACTCTGCGATATATTCGGCACGAAGTGCCTTCTGCTCAGCAAGCTCTTCCGCGGAAAGCTGCTCTGCTTTTGCTTTTTTTGCAAGGAAATTGATGCGTTTCAGCTTTTCTTTTTCCATGGTAATTACCTCGTTCTTATATCAAAAAAATAGTGCCGACGTCTGTCGGGGGAAAGTCTCCAAGAGAGATAAGGTGGTGCTTGTGGCGTGCGCAGAAATCCTGCATTGCCGCAGCGTCGGGATGGAGTGAGACGGCACCGCAAAAAAGAATTGTGGTTGTGTCGATATAAGGGGCTGAGCTTGTGCAGCCTCCGGGAAAGCCGCAGTCATAGCCTTCAAGACGGATTCCGTCTGCGTGGACTCGGAGCACCTCAAGCCCTTCTTTAAGAGCAGCCTTTGCGATCGACGGATCCGCGCAGATCAGTGCATTGTCTCCCACGGGGATCACCGAGCATTTGGCGTAGCCCTGGCGAACGGGTATTACCGTGACATCGGGGGAAGCCGATATCTCTTGCGCTGTGGCGTGTGGTAGACAAAAGAGCTTTTTTCCTACGCGCGCTGCATTGAAAAGAACGTCGTGGGGGTAGGTTGCACCAAGCTCGCCATTGACCGTGCAAAGCGGTCGTCGTGTACGTTCACAGATTAGTGAAAGCTCCGCTTGTGCGAGCTTAGCATAACTCTGCGTACAAAAAATCGCATCCGACGCGAAAAAGAGAAGCATATCGGGATGCGATGCAACGGGAGACGGGAGCGCGGGGTGGGGTGGGATGCGGAGCACGTCGTAGCCAAGACGCCGAAGTGTCTCCTCTGCCTCCTTGGGGGCTGTATGACTTATGATCGCCGTCAAGAGACTCCCTCCTTTTTTTGACTTGCGGATAACCAAACGGTATTCGAGCCCATACGGGTTCCAATATCGTTTGGTTAATGAAAATAAAGGGCAGACACTGCGTGTCTGCCCTACTTTATTTGCACGTTGGCTTACGCCTTCTTCATGGTGCGCAGGCAACGGGAGCAAACGTAGATTGCCTTGCTGCCTTCCAACTTTACTTTGCGAATATTGGGCTTCCAGGTTCTGTTGGTCTTGCGGTGAGAGTGAGAAACGTTCTGACCGAAAACAACGCCCTTGTTACAGATACAACATTTTGCCATTTTTGACACCTCCTCAAACTTACACTGAACCGTTCCAAGATCGGACGGCTGTATCACTTACTTCACAACGTGAAACATTATACCATATATTTTTTGAAATTGCAAGAGTTTTTTTATTTTTTTTTGAGATTTTTTTCGCTTTTTTCAAGCTTCTTCAAAAAATGACTCCAAAAGTGTGCGGGAAATGCCCTCTTTGAGACAGACAATTCCTTCTTTTGCAGATCCATCGAGTGACAAAATACTACCACCGCTACGCAAAAGCGCATCCGTTGCGAAGGAAAGCGGCGCGGAGTCGGCAAGGACTGCCTCACGGCAAAGGATCAGAAGCTGAGAATGCAGGATCGCGCGGGCAAGAGAAGCTTCGTTTTCTGCGCGAGGTGAGATGACGTGTACCTTGGCACCGCGCACGGCAAGTGTGCTTGCAAGCACTGCGGCGTCGTTGTCGTATTCCCGTGCCAGCAGTGTGATCTCGGGCTGCCCCGACCACAACAGTGAATTGTAAAGCGGCGGGATCGCAGGGGAGGGGGACAG
>SVSZ01000074.1 GCA_015064025.1 Oscillospiraceae bacterium
AAAAAACACACATAAAAATGAAATCCGCAAGGATTTCTTCCTTAAATAGCCACTCTACAAGCGATTCTCGCCCGTAGGGTGGCATTATGGTAATGTAAGAAGTCTGCGTTTCTCGTTTTCTTATTCCGTGTGTTTTTGTTCTGCGCTAAATGACTCAGCCCCTTTTTGAGTTGCGTGTGGAATTTACGGGGGAATTCTTTAAAAATGTCGTTTTTTGGAGGGAACTTTGCTGAAATTTTAACCGATATTGCTTGACAAAGGCTTTTTGGGGTGCTATAATCATAATGAGGGAGAGTCCCTGTGAAAATATGCTTGTCGCCGTTGCGACGTTCTTTTGACTATCGTAGAGCAGAGTGCTCTTTACGCATAGATAAAAAATCCAAAACTCAAAGGAGAGAAAACAATGAAGAAAAGAAGACTTGTCATTGTAGCTTTCATGTTGGCTACCGTTCTCACGCTTGGTGTGGGTTATGCGGCCATCAACGGATCCCTGGGCATTACCGGTCGCATGGAGTTCCAAGGTAAGGCACTTACCGAGCCCGAGGTCGTTAACGCCGTTAAGTTCGTCGCGAGCGGCGATGGTGCTCCCACCGTTACCGATGCCGGTCTGTGTGCCGCAACCGTTTCCGGTGATCACGCAGCGGATATGAGCGTTACCTTTACCGACCCCAACGGTGTTGTCGGTGAGCAGTTCACCGTCAGTGCTACCTACACGATCCTTTATGATTCGACCAATACCGCACTTCCCGACGTAACGCTTACCCCCTCCACGATCGAGCAGTCGGGTGTCAACGCAAACCAGGGCTTTGAGGTAACGACCGACTGGACCGGCTCCAAGACGCTGAAGGTAGGAGAGACGACGACGATCACCGTGACCGTTACCTACACGAACCAGGATCCCGTTGTATCGGGGACTGCATCCGCTGCATTCAACGTACCGATCCCCTTCGTTACCGTTGACGCGTAATTTTAACGCTTAAGACCGAAGAATACAATGGATGGAGGACGCAGAAGCGATATGATCCTTTCTCAGCGAAAAATTAGTTTGCTTCTTGGCACCGTTACGCTCTGCGTCCTTTTCCCCGTGCTTTTTGTATCCGTGCGGTATGCAAGGCTTGCGGCGTGCTTGCTGCTTTTGGCGGCAGCCGCCGCGGCTGCAGTGCTGATCAAGAAAAAAAGCACGTATTCCATCAACAGCCGACAGGTGCTGCTGCTTACGTTGGCGAGCGCCTCGCTGTTTCAGATGCTTTGCTATATCGCGGGACTTCATTTTGGGTATTATGCAAATCCCGATGCGTCCTCGCTTTCAGCTATTCTTCTTTACGCGCTTCCCTCTGCGGGGATCATCGTTTCCTCCGAGGTGTTGCGCAAGGTGCTTCTCGGACAGGAGCAGCGCGTGCTTGCCGCTCTGTCTTACGCGATCTGCTTGCTGGGAGAGCTGTTTCTCTGCGGCGGCCTTTCGCTTCTCAGTGACCGTTTTCAGTTCATGGAAATCGTTGCGCAGACGTTTTTGCCTGCGTTGCTTTCCAATCTTGTTTACCACTATATGACAAAAAGGTACGGAATGTATCCGAACGTTGTGTTTCGTCTCGTTTTGTCGGTGCTTCCGTATTTTATTCCGTTCACACCTGCGATCCCGGAGGTGGTGAACGCGCTTATCCTCATACTCCTCCCCGTCGTGTTCTGGCTCTTCATTCATGCACTGTTTGAAAAAAAGCAGAAAACGGCAACGAAAAAAACGAGCAGATGGGTGTATGCGGGAGGTGGCGCGCTGCTTGCGTTGGCGCTTGCAGTGACGCTTTTGGTCTCGGGACAGTTCCACTTCGGTGTGCTTGTGATCGCAACGGAGAGTATGCAGGGCACGGTCGAAGTGGGAGACTTGGTTCTTTATGAAGAGTATGACGGCAATGCCGTGATCAAACGGGATGATATCGTTATCTTTTCGAAAAATGGAGAAACTCTGATCGTACACAGAGTTACGGACGTCGAAAACATCAACGGGCAAGTTCGTTACTATACCAAGGGTGACGCAAATCCGGATGAGGACTTGGGCTATATTACGGCGGAGGAAATTACGGGTGTGGTTTTGCAAAGGATCCCATACCTCGGCAGTGCCACGCTGTGGTTTCGCGGCTTGTTTAAATAAGGAGAGAACATTATGTCAGAGGCTGAAAAGCAACGAAGACTTCTTTATAAATTGAATAGACAGCGGTGGATACAGATCCTGGCGATCGTTCTTAGTGCTATGATTCTGCTTACTGCTGTTTTCTCTGTGCTCTTTTATCATTTCAATAAGGCATACTACATCAATTACACACAAAAAAGCGACGTAGACTACCGTGTGTATCTCAAGGAAAATGAGTTTTATGATAAGAGCTATGCCGAAGAAGGCAAGGCATATATTGCCGATCTGATCGATCGGGTGAACGTGGCGTTTCTTTACGACGTTGCGATGGATGCCGAGGACGTTAATTTTGAGTATTCCTACCGTATCGATGCACTGATGCAGGTGAAGGATAAGAGCGGTGCTGTGATCTTTGATCATACCGATGCAATCGTTCCTCCCACAAAGGTGGAGAAGACAGGAAACGGGCTCACGGTGGCACATGAGACGTGGGTAGATTATGGGAAATATAACGATCTTGCCACGCGGTTTTCGTCAACCTACCTCAAGGAAAGCGATTCGAAAAGCTCTCTTTCTCTTTTGATGCGTATCGAGGTTGTCGGTGCATGCGAGGAATTCAGCGGCAACAGCAACGACATGTATACGGTATCCCTTGAGATCCCGCTTTCCTCCGAGGTCGTCAATATGTCGGTTAGCTCTACAGTGGAGGAAGGGGACAATCAGATACTTGCGCGTGAAAATGAGACGGTAAAGAACGTTTTTATGATCCTTACGATCGTATTCGCGATTCTGACTCTCATTGGTGTCGGTCTCTTTATTGCCTTCATTTTCCTTACCAGAAGCACGGATATCAACTACGAGATCAAAAGAAACCGTATCCTTCAGACCTACAAGCCTTTTATACAGAAGCTTGCGGCGGCATTTGATACGGAAGGGTATCAGCTTCTTTACATTGAAGAATTTAAGGACATGCTTGAAATTCGGGATACGATCCAGTCCCCCATTCTGATGTATGAAAACGAGGATCAGACGTTGACGGGATTCTATATTCCTACAAGCACGAGCCTTCTTTACATCTACGAGCTTCGCATTGAGGATTACGATCTGATCTATGGCAGAAAGAATGACGAGGACGATTCCTACGTCTTTGTAGAGCCTACCGAGCCCGCGCCCGCGACAGCGAAGGAGGCGCGCCGCAATGTGAGACGTCGGGTCATGACCCGCACGACAGCATTGACGCTTCTGACTCTTCTCGGTGCCGCTCTTAAGGCAGCAGAGGAAACGAAGAAGCTTCAAAAAAATAAGAAAAACAAGTCCATCGGGGCAAAGACCGCAGATGCGGAGGAATGATTCCGCGGTGATGTGACTTGAAAATACGGACAAAGGAGAACAGTGCTATGAGCAGATGGATCAAAATTCTTGTAGCCGCGCTGTTCTCCTTTTCCGTTTTGTTTATTGGCATCGGCTATGCCGCTGTAAGCGGCGACTTGACAATTTCCGGGGACATGGAGGCGTCTCTCACCGAGATCTATATCAGATCCTCAAGACCCCTTGCTTCCTATACGGGAAGTGCTGCTGTCGAATCTACGGTGGGCACTACGTTCAATGCTACCGCAAATCTTTCTTCATCGGCAAATACGGCAATTTATGAGATCACGGTCGCGAACCGAACGCCGCACGTGTACGGATACCTTGCTACGGCGGCTGATCCGACGGTCGCGCAAAACAGCGATATCGATTACGCACTTTATACAAATGCGGCATGCACCGTCAAGCTGGAGCGTCGCGCGGAGCTTCCTGCCTATGCAGACGGAACGCAAGGCACGCTTACGTTTTACCTGAAGGTCAGTGCCAAGAGTCCGACGGCGTCTGCCTCGCCGTACCGGTTTGTGCTTCGCTTTGATTTCAAAACGCCCATTTCGGACATTCCTGCTCCGGGGGCGGATGACAGCCAGGTTGCCGTGGACAACGCGATGACAAAATTTGCCGCCATATTGAATCATTCCACCACGCGCTCCACGTTGATCGATCAAATGGAAACTGCCGGCTCAGATAACGGGCGTGCTTCCGACAGCTACATTGCGTACGTTCCCGGTACCATCAATCAGACGGGCTATACCGATGATGACGTGTGTCTTGAGCTGTTCGGAGGGGAATTGAACCTCATTATTGAGGGAGAAGAATATCAGGTGTACTTCCTCCTCAAACGGGAAAATGTAGACAACAACAACGCGACGGGAAATGCTGACGGTGAGGAGTATACGTTGTATATGACGACCAATCAGCTGACCACCTCCTCCGGCTTGTTCTCAAAGGTTCAAGCGGACGTATATGCCGCGGTCTTTACCTCGAGTGATGACGGAAATATGTGGTATCAGCTTGGAGATATGCTTCTTGGTCAAGCTCCCATTTGTGATTACGGCGGCGTGGGAGCGATGATGTCCACGGGTAAAGGTTCCTTCAACACTGACTCGTGGAAGACGAAGCAGGCGTACTATGGTGTTGCAAGCGGAAAAGAGGTTGCGGACGTCATGTCGGCAACCGCCAATGATCTGACGGCACTCAATGCCGCGATTTCGAATGCTGAGGGGATCATGGCAAACGAATACTATGAGACGATCTATACCGAGACGAGCCGCAAGAGCATGGAGGACGTGCTGACGGTCGCGCGGAATATCGTCGCAAATCAAAGATCCTACACACAGGCACAGGTGGTTTCCGTGGTCGCTCAGCTTGAGTCGGCGATCGAGGGACTTACGGATGCTGCTTAATGAAAAAACAGGTATCTCAATGCATTGCATGTGAGATACCTGTTTTTTTAAAATGTCATATCCTCAATATACGCTTCCCTGAACGTCTCCGAAAAGGACAGCTCTACGTTTTCTACAGCTTTGCAAAGCGTTTCCAGTTCACAAAGCTTTTCCTCGTTTCCAAGGCACATGGTGCCTCCGAGGAGTGCGGTGTTTCCAACCGTTTGAAGCTGTGCGTTCGGAAAACGGGGGAGAAGTCCACCGCCTGTGCGTTTTGCATGTTCATGTAAAAGCCGAGTCCGCCCGCGACGTATACGGTGTCAAGTGCCTCGGGAGAGAGGTTTGCCTCGTGAAGCAGTGCCTTGATACCCGCAGAGATTGCCGACTTGGCAAGCTGAAATTGACGGATGTCCGCTTGAGAAAGATAGATGCCCTCGCAAAGATAAAGGCGGTCGCCGTGCAGACGGGAGGCAAGGGCAGACTCCGATTCCGTATCCCACGCACCGCTCTCATCGATCAACCCCTCCGATACCAAAACGGAGATCAGATCAATAAGTCCGCTTCCGCAGATACCGACGGGAGGGTGATCTTCAACGGTTTCCAATAAAAGCTCTCCACCAAAAAAGCTTACGTGGCTTACAGCTCCCGGGATACCGCCCGTTCCGCATTCGATACAGGCGCCCTCCAAGGCAGGACCTGCCGCGCAGGAGGCGGACAGAAGCGTGCCGTGCTTTGAAAGTACCAGCTCACCGTTGGTTCCGATGTCGACGAAAAGCTCGTTTTTTGTGCTACGGTGAAGGTTGCAATAAAGGATGCCTGCCGTAACGTCGCTTCCGATGTATGCATGCGTAAATGGAAGCAGAGTGACACGGTCTGCAGGAAGACCGAGCGTTTTACCGTCAAGCCTTTGTGTGCAGAGAAATGCGGGAGTGAAGGGGTAGGTGCCGATGGGGGTTGGATCGACCCCAAGAAAAAGATGGAGCATGGTGGGATTGGCGGCAACGGTCAATTCCTTTACCCGGAAATCCTGCGAGAGTGAACGGAGCATTTCCTTTGTTTTCTGAAGGATCAGCTCCTGTAAAAGCGCACCCTTTCCCTGTCCCCATGCGTCGATCCTTGAGAGCACGTCCGCACCGCACACGCCTTGTGGATTGAGCGCGGTGCTCTCACCTAAGAGATTTCCGTTTTCAAGAGAATAAAGGCGCATGGCGAGCGTTGTTGTGCCAATGTCAAGAACGGCGCCGATGTCTGCGGTGACGGTTGCCCCTTCCTTGAAAACGGTTTGCGTGGCGTTTTGTGCGGTGTAGCGGATCACAAGATCCTCAGTCACGTAGGCGCGACAGGAAAGGAGCATCCCGTCTTCGTCGGGGCTCGTGCCCGTGGGAGTGCCGCTGATCAGAGTGACCTTGCATTTTCCGCACACTCCGCGGCCTTGGCAGGCTGCGGGAATATAGTAGCCGTGAAGGATCAGAAGGTCGTAAAGAGACATTCCGTGATCGGCGGTCAGTTTTCTGTTTTCCGGAAGAACGGTGACTGTGTGTTTCATAATGCTCCTGCCTTACGCTTTGATGCATTTATTCTATCATGGCGAGACGAGGAAATCAAGTGGGTTTTCTTTCTTTTTGGATGAATTTATTACAGAAGCGTATGCCCGTTGATCAAAAGTCGAAAGCGGAGCGAGAGACTTTGCGCCGCCTTTCGGCAAAGGATCATACGATCGAGAAAGATCTCAAAATAATCCATCACGGGGCTGATGCGGGTATCCACGGAAAGAGAAAGAAGAAGCTGTGAATGATCTCTGCTGAGCTTGAGGGATGAGGAAAGCACGGAATAGTTGACGCGGTCGTGAATATCGAAGGAAGAAGTGTCTCTGTTTCTCACGCGCGTTCTTCTAACGTCGGATTTGTCCGCAAGGATCAGCGCTGCGGCAACAGGGCTTACGGGACCGCCGGTCCCCTCATCATGATTCCCAATGGCGGCAGAGACGGTGGCGATCTCGTGCGCGGAAAAGCCGAGCTTATCAAGGATGCGGAATGCCATGACGGCGCCGCTTTGGCTGTGGTCGATGCGGTTGATAAGATTTCCGATGTCGTGTAAATATCCTGCAATGCGTGCAAGCTCTGCGACGCGTGCGGAGTACCCTAAGGCTTCCAGAAGCTTTCCTGCGTTCCCGGCTACACGGGTGACGTGGGGGATGCTGTGCTCGGTATAACCCAGTGTGAGCAGTGCGGCGTCTGCCGCCGTGATATAGGTTCGGATATCCTTGCGTGCGCGGATCTCTTCATACGTCATGAGTATTCTCCTTTGTGTGGCTGTTTAGTGAATGCTTGACTTTTTTCTTTTGCTATGGTACAATATAGCTTATAAAACGACCGAAGGAGACAAACAATGAACATTGAAGTCGCAACGTACGAAAGGGTCTCGGAAATTCTGGAAATTTATGCCGCGGCACGTGCTTACATGCGCGAAAACGGAAATATGGAGCAATGGGCGGGAAATTATCCTTCGAGGGAGACCGTTCTTTCGGATATCGATGCGGGACATCTATATCTTTGTACCGAAGAGAAGGAGATATACGGCGTTTTTTGTTATTTTGAGGGTGAGGATCCCACCTACCGTGAGATCTTTGACGGCGCGTGGCGCAATGACCTTCCGTACGGTGTGATGCACCGCGTGGCGGTTGCCAAGCATCAAAGGGGCGTTGCTTCCTTCTGCTTCTCTTATTGCTACGATCGCTGTCGCAATCTCAAGATCGATACGCATAAGGACAATATCCCCATGCAGAGAGCGCTTGAGAAAAACGGCTTTGATAAGTGCGGGACGATTTATCTTGAAAGCGGAGACCCGCGCATAGCGTATCAGCGTTGCGAGTGAGTGGCGCAGAGCGCTTTTTCTGTGCCGTGCCATCGCTCAAAAAATGGCTATTGACTTTAAGCTCGTTTTGTGGTATACTACGCATAGATATATGCAATTATATGTAACGCGAATTTATCATTACGCTATGGAGTTATGATGGGTAAGATTTTGGATACCTTTCGCAGGCATCGCTTCCTTTTTTCGGAGCTTGTCAAGCGCGACTTCAAAAAGAAATATAAGCGAACGTATCTCGGAATGCTGTGGAGTCTTTTGTCGCCGCTTCTGACCCTGCTCGTGATGAATCTTGTTTTCTCGAATTTCTTCGGACGCACAGGTGTAGGGTACGATTATACGATCTATCTTTTCTGCGGGATCATTGTATGGAATTTTTTCAGTGACGCAACCAACGGAGGAATGGGCTCCCTGATGGGGAACTCGGCGATCTTTTCGAAGATCAACGTGCCGAAATATCTGTTTCTTTTCTCAAGAAATATTTCGTCCTTGATCAACTTCGGACTCACCTTTGTGGTGTTTCTGATTTTTTGCCTCATCAGGCAGGTGCCGATCACACCGCTCTTTTTTGCTCTCATCATTCCCATCATCTGTCTGATCGTTTTCAACGTGGGTGTTGGAATGATCCTGTCCGCGCTTTTCATCTTTTTCAGAGACGTGAAATATCTCTGGAGTGTATTTTTGACACTTTTGATGTATATGACCGCGATCTTCTACGATCCGTATCAAATGACAGGTGCCATCGGAGAATATGCGTGGCTTTTCAATATAAATCCCATCTACGTTTACGCAAAGTATTTCAGATGGGTGGTTCTCGGTGTTGGCGGCAGCGATCCTGCCTTCCCGCCCCTGTGGTTCAATCTTCTGGCGGTGGGATACGCGGCACTTGCATTTTTGATCGGTGCTCTGATCTACAAGCGTAAGAACTATAAGTTTCTGTATTATATCTGACGGGGGAGGGTGCTATGGCAGAAAAAAACAAACAACCGAAAGCCCCGATCCTCTCGCTTTCCAACGTTTCCATTCGCTACGTGACGGGAGACTTCAAGGAGATTGGTGTTAAGGAGTTTTTCCTTCGGAAGATCACGGGAAAATATCAGACGACCGAGTTCTGGGCAGATAAGAACATTACGTTTGCTATCTATCCGGGAGACATGCTCGGCATCATCGGCGGAAACGGTGCGGGGAAGTCCACGCTTCTCAAGGCAATCTCCGGAATTATGGTTCCCACGGAGGGATCCGTCAATTGTAAGGGACGTATTGCGGCGCTTCTCGAGCTTGGAAGCGGCTTTGACGGAGATCTGACTGTAAAGGAAAACACCTATTTGCGCGGAGCGCTTCTCGGATATACCAAGAAGTTTATGGATGAAACGTACGATGACATCATAGAGTTCGCGGAGCTGAGAGATTTTGAAGACCGTCCCTTCAAGTATCTTTCCTCGGGGATGAAATCCCGTCTTGCCTTTTCGATCGCATCCCTGGTCGATCCCGACATTCTTATTCTTGACGAGGTCCTGTCCGTCGGTGACGGCTCCTTCCGTAAAAAGAGCGAAAAGAAAATGAAGTCGATCATATCGGGAGGAGCTACGACGATCCTCGTTTCTCACTCCCTGCGGCAGGTACGTGCGATGTGTAACAAGATTTTGTGGCTTGACCACGGTGAGCAGATCGTTTTCGGCGATGACGTCAAAAAGATCTGTGATGCGTATGAAAAGTATGTGAATGACAAGGTGCTTCCGAAAAAAGGAAGCGTTTGGAATAAGCCCGCACAATGAATTCCTTTGGAACCGGGTAGTATAAAGAGAGTAAGCCAAATGCGAAGCTGCACTTGACTTACTCTCTTTGATATCACGACCGATGTTTTCTGTAAAAGCCGAAAAAAGTATTGACTTTTAAGATCGCTTGATATATAATAGGAATAAGAGTTATTCCAATTTCGGAGGGCGACATGACAAAGCAACGTGAGCTGATCATCAATATTCTTAAGCAGTCGGACAGACATCTGACCGCCGATGAGATCTTTTTTCTGGCAAAGCTGAAAATGCCGTCGATCGCGATGGCAACCATCTACAACAATCTCAACGCAATGAACGAGGCGGGGCTGATCAAGAGACTGCATATCGACGGTGTGGCAGATTCTTTGATAAGATCACCGAGCCGCACGACCATCTTCTGTGTGACAGATGCGGTAAGATCTCAGACCTCAGGCTTCCCGCGTTGACCGATGTGATCGAGCGTGAGATCGACTGTGAGATCGAGGATTACGAGTTGACCGTTCATTACGTGTGCAGCGAGTGCCGCCGCGCGCCGAAAAGACGTTGATACGAAGCACGGATGCCAAAGCCCCCGACGGGCGGCGTTCGTGCTTTTTCTTTGTGGGAGAAGAAAAGCGTCCGTGTTTTTTTCTCATTTGCCTTGACAAAGAGTGGGGGATTTGCTATAATGGAGGCACACAGAAATGTGCAAACACTGCATTTACAATGCATTCAAGGAGGATGTTATGTCAAAGCCCATTAAGATTGGCGTGGTAGGTCTTGGAAGAATCGGTATGTCCGTACATAAGGATTGTCTGGCGGCTCGCCCCGATAAGTATCAGGTGGTTGCTGCCTGCGACCTGATCGAGGACCGCGTTGAAAAGTTCAAGGAGACCTTCGGTTGTCGCGGATACCTCAACATTGAGGATATGATTGCAGATCCCGAGGTAGAGGTGGTTGATATTGCTACCCGCTCCTGCGACCACTATAAGCATGCGAAGATGGCGCTTCTCGCAGGCAAGAGCGTGCTTGTTGAAAAGCCCTTCTGCCAGACCTATGAAGAGGCTCTGGAGCTTGTTCGCCTTGGCAGCCAGCCCGCAGGGCCCAAGGTGTTCGTCCGTCACAACAGACGTCTTGAGGAAGGCTTCCTTAAGATCAATGAGATCATCGATTCCGGTATTCTCGGTGACGTTTATGAGATCCGTCTTGCAAGAAACAGCTACCAGCGCCGTAACGACTGGCAGACCATCAAGGAGTTCGGCGGCGGTCAGCTTCTGAACTGGGGTCCTCACATCGTGGACCACGCGATCCAGTTCTGCGGCGGCGCGTACACCGAAATGTTCTCCGACATCAAGCGCGTT
>SVSZ01000075.1 GCA_015064025.1 Oscillospiraceae bacterium
TGCGGTGCGGGGAGGAGTGCGCGTGCACGAGCGGAGGGCAATTATACCCGTAGGGGCGTTCTGTGTGAACGCCTGCCGAAAATGCGCTACACTCAAACGGTAAAAACGACTCCTTCCGTCTTTTTGCTACGCAAAAATCCACCTCCCTCAAAGAGGGAGGCTATTACTCCTTCCGAATTTTTGCTGCGCAAAAATCCCCCTCCCTCGGAGAGGGAGGCTATTACTCCTTCCACCACTTCGAGGGTCCGCAACGTTCGACTGCGTCTCACTACGCAAGTTTGCAAGCAAACTTGCCCTCCCTCGGAGAGGGAGGCTATACGACACATGGGTCGTGCTGTACGATGGGGAATAACGTTATGTACGGCGCAGATTGCAAGCATTCTCCGAAAAAGAGAAAACCAAGCCATGCGTCCTGCGTGTTGCAGGATGCTGTCTTGGTTTTCGGATGAAACGTGTTGCGAAATGCGGATTTCTTATTCCTCTCCGCTTTCCTCACCTTCGGGATGATCGATGAAGCGCTCGATATATTCCTCGGGGGTAATGAGAATGGTTCTCGGCTTGGAGCCGTCGGGGGCGGAGACGATGCCCTCTGCTTGCATGCGGTCGACAAGCTTGGCAGCACGGCTGTAGCCGATCTCAAGCTTGCGCTGGAGCAGGGAGGTAGAGACGCGCTTTTCCTCAATGGCGATGCGTACGGCATCGGCATATTTGTTATCGGACTTGTCACCGCCGTCATCGGAGGAGGGAGGAAGGTCTGCCTGTGCCCCCTTGCCCTTGTTGCCGCATTGTGCGGCGAGCTCCTTGAGCTTGGCAGTGAACTTTTCGTCATAGACCGCAAGACCGTTGGTGGCACGGAGGAAGTCACATACCTGCTCAACCTCCTTGTCGTCAACAAAGGCACCCTGCACACGCGTATCTCTCATGGAGCCGATGGGGACGAAAAGCATATCTCCTCTGCCTGTCAGAGCCTCAGCTCCGATGTGGTCGAGAATGACGCGCGAGTCGATCTGTGATTTGACGGCGAATGCGATACGTGAGGGAACGTTTGCCTTGATCAGACCCGTGACAACGTCCGCAGAGGGGCGCTGTGTACCGATGATCAGATGCATGCCTGCGGCACGTGCCTTTTGCGCGATACGGCAGATCGCCGTTTCGACCTCGTCGCGCGCGGTCATCATAAGGTCGGCAAGCTCGTCGATGATGATGACGATGTGAGGAAGATCGGGCATATCGGGATCGTCCGCCGTAGCGGCGTTATAGCCCTTGAGGTCACGGACGCCGACCGTCTCAAAGAGCTCGAAGCGGCGCTCCATTTCCTCGACCGCTGCCTGAAGTGCGCCTGCCGCATCCTTGGGTGCGGTGACGACGGGTGCCATCAGGTGCGGGATGTTTTTATAAATGCTGAATTCTACCTTCTTCGGGTCGATCATGACAAGTCGCACGTCCTTCGGAGTGGTTCTGTAAAGAAGGCTCAGAACGATACAGTTGATGCAGACCGATTTACCGCTTCCCGTGGTACCTGCGATGAGGAGGTGGGGCATTTTTGCGATATCAAATACCAAAGCCTCACCTGCGATGCCCGCACCGAGACATGCGGTCAGGGGGCTCTTTGCCTCAGTGAACGCCTTGGACTCGATCAGATCGCGCAGATAAATGGTGGAGCGTGTTTTGTTTGGCACCTCAATACCGACGGAATTTGTGCCGGGGATCGGTGCCTCGATACGGATGCCTCCCGATGCTCGCAGAGAGAGCGCGATGTCATCGGAAAGATTGGTGATGCTGCGAACGCGTACACCCGCAGCAGGCGTTACCTCATAGCGTGTGACCGTAGGACCGCAGGAGTAACGTATATTGTCCGAAATACCGACGTGGAAGCTTTTGAGTGTTGCCGCAAGCGCCTGCATGTTTGCCTGGAGCTCTGCGATGTTCTCCGCAGTCATGGGCTGCCCCTTTTGCAGATAGGAGATGGGCGGAAGAATATATTCCGCGGGAGGCGTTCTGCCCTCAGCCGATTGCAGATCCTCCTCGGTAAGTCCGCTGACATCGGATTCCGCGGTTGCCTTTTTCTTCGAGCTCGCTTTTCTGGTAGCTGCACCTGCAAGGGAGATCTGCTGAGCCTCCAGCTCCTCAAATTCCTCATTGGAAAGACCGAAGTCCTGTGCCTCGGGCTCTGCCTCGGTAAATCCGAGGGATGCACTGCGCTTCCTTTGTTGCGTGGGAGCAGCTTCCGCGCAGGTGGCTGCTTCTGCATCGGACGGAGGAATAGGCGCCTCGGGAGGAATGGGAGCGTGTGTGGGAGATGCGGGGTAGGGGTTGCCCTTCTTATCGTTGAACACGGTGCGCAGGTCAAAGCTTCTGCCTTCCTCCGCATTTTTTCTGGTCTGTCTCGAATCGGTATCCTTCGGGAAGATCGGATCAATTGCGGAATCGCGGTTGCCTGCTACGTTGAGTGTTCTTTGCACGTTTGCGTCGGGGGCGTTCTGCGTGCTTGTTTGCTTTGCATGAAGTCCCGATTTGAATTCCTCGTAGTTTGCGTATCTTTGCTCACGCGAAGCCTCCGCCATTTTTTTGTTGACGGAGTCGGGAACGAATACGTCCTCTGCGGATCCGGGATCCAGTCTGGGCTGAGGCATTGCGGCTTCCGCCTTCGTCGCCGCCTTTTTCTTCGCCGCGGGCGCCGTTTCCGCTTTTTCATCGGATTCGGCAGTGGATGCGGGAGCCTGTGCCGACTCCTCCTCCTCGGATTCCTTCTTTTTTGCGGGGCTCGGCTTGCCGCGTGCGGGACGCTGATCCTTGACGGTGTCCTCCTCGGTGTCCGATCTCTCCTCTTCTTCCTCTTCCATGTATGCGTCCTCGTCAAGCTCCTCTTCCTTCTTTTCCGCGCGTTTTTCGCGGATGAAGTTGAAGATGTGCTGAGGGGTCATGCCGAGAATGTAGAAGAGTGAGCCGCCAAGCGCCAGAAAAGAAATGATCAAAGCGCCCACGTAGTGGCAAAGACTGTAAAGCAAATAGGCAAGCCAACCGCCCAGCACACCGCCGCCCGTCATTCTGACGCCGTGGTACATCAGCTCCTCTGCCGTAAACTCGTAGCCGTCGTTCGGGATCAGAGCTCCGAAAATGTGGATGATCACCGCGAGCATGAGCAAAAACAGAACAGAGAGAATGATCTTTGGTGCTGTGACCTTGTTCTCGGAGAATCTCTTCCAGAAGATCGCGAGATTGAGCAAGAGAAGCGGGATGGTGAATGCCGCCGTGCCGAAAACGCCGAAGATCCCGTAGGAGATCCAGTAGCCTACAAGTCCCACCCAGTGTGAGGAGGGATCGCTTTCAAGGCGATTGTCGAAATTGCAGAAGAGATTCAAAAAGAGCACAGCGCCCAAAAAGATGGCAAGTGCAAACCATACAAAGGGAAGTGCGCGATTCGCGCCGCCGCTTTTTTTTGCACTTGACGCCGCCTTTTTAACGCCCTTTTTCACGGCGCTTTTTCCGGCGGTGCTGACGGTGACTCTTCCGCCCTTGGCGCCGCTCTTCTTTTTCGTGGATGCCGCGCCCTTTTTCGTCGTTTTTTTCTTGGTTTCCGTAGTCGTGTCCTCCTTAGTAAGAGTTGATATCTACTATTAAATTACAGTATATCAAATTTATCGGTAAAATTCAAGAGTCTTGGGAAAGTTTTTTGGAAAACAGCTTATTTCGGATGCCTTCGGTACGCCAATGGGCGCATCCCGACGCGCTTGGAAAACAGGGTCGAGAAATAATGAGCGTCCGAGATCGCGAGCCGCTCGGCGATCTCAGTGACGGAAAGACGGGTGTTGAGAAGCAAGAGCTTTGCCGTTTCAAGCTTTTCACCAAGGAGATATTCGTAAGGTGTCACGCCGTAATTC
Source organism: Oscillospiraceae bacterium (assembly GCA_015064025.1). GTDB lineage: Bacteria > Bacillota > Clostridia > Oscillospirales > CAG-272 > UMGS1865. Next base: position 3,882 of record SVSZ01000075.1, read on the forward strand.
TTTTTGAAGATGCGTATGATATTGGACTTTGAAATATGAAGACGGGAGGCAAGCTCGTCGAGGGAGAGCTTGCTGTAAAGGGATGCGTCCAGCTCCTCACGGATGCGGAAGCCATCCGAAACCTCACGCACTCCCCGCGTGGCGGTGTGTGCGAGATCTATGACGGAATGCACGGTGTCCGCAATGTGTCGGCAGATCTCACGCCGCGCGCCGTCGGAGTCGATCATTCTGATGGCTTCCTCGAAATACTTTTTTGCCTGCGGACAATCAAAGCTTGAGGTCTCGATCCCGAGGGCATCAAGATAGGGAGATACGTATTCGGCAGTGTAGTTGATCCACAGCTTTTTCCAAGGGCTTGAGCTTGATGCGCGATAGGTGTGCGCCTCGTTGGCACGCAGGATGTACATTTGTCCGGCAGTGACGTGAAGATGGCGCTCTCCCACAAAAATGTCTCCCTCACCCTCAAGGACGTATTCAAAGACGGTGGTCTTACTTGCCTCTGTGCGTGTGATGCTGTAATCAGGAAATGGATAAGTGATGCCGACGACGGCATTCTGGAAGGGGGCATCCCCACCTCCGACGATGATACGCATTTCCTCTCGATCGGGATATCTCAAATATTGCTTGTTGTTTTTTGCTTCTGTATTTTTGCGCATATCTCACACCTTTTTGCCAATATTTTGCCTTGAATTTTGATATTTTTTGCCCTATAATGTAATTGTATTACAAAAATGAAAAAAAGGCAAGAGCTTTTTTCAAAAAGGAGGATTTTCGTATGATGAACGTATGTCCCCGTCCCGAGCATCCCACACCGATGTGGGAGCGCAAAAATTGGGTAAACCTCAACGGTGAATGGATGTTTGAGATCGATCAGTCGAAAAGCGGTGCGGAAAGAGGCTTGATCACAGCCGACACCCTTAACGGTCGCATCACGCTTCCGTTCTGCCCCGAATCCCCGCTCTCGGGTGTGGGTGAGAAGGATTTCATGTACTGCGTCTGGTACAAAAAGACCGTTTCTCTGAATGATGAGGAGCTTGACGGCAAGCGCATGCTGTTCCACATCGGTGCTGCGGATTTTGAGACGCACGTATGGATCAACGGCAAATCTGCCGGGCTTCCGCATATCGGCGGTTGCTCGCCCATCGAATATGACGTGACCTCTCTTGTGCATGCGGGTGAGAACGTGATCACCGTCGCTTGCTTTGACGACACGCGCAGTCCCCGCCAGGCAGGCGGTAAGCAGTCTATGCGTCACGTTTCCTACGGCTGTTATTACACCCGTACCACGGGGATCTGGCAGACCGTATGGTATGAGCTGGTGCCCGAAAGCTACGTCAAGTACGCAAAATTCCTCCCCGACCCGAACAATGCAAGTGTCGCTGTGCAGTGCGAGCTGGCAGGATGCGGTACTCTTTGTGCCGAGGTCTATTATGAGGGCCGCTTGGTAGGACGCGCGGAGAAGAAGGCGCTTTCCGTGACGGGAACGCTTGAAATTCCGCTTTCCGAGGTGCACCTTTGGGAATGCGGTGCGGGAAGACTTTACGACGTGGTGCTTCGCTTTGGAGAGGATGAGGTCAAGAGCTACTTCGGACTTCGCACCGTCGAGATGCGCGACGGAAAATTCCTGCTCAACGGAAAGAGTGTTTTCCAGAGATTGGTACTGGATCAGGGCTTCTATCCCGACGGCATCTGGACGGCTCCCGACGAGGCGGCACTGGTGCGCGACATTGAGTGCTCCATGTCCGTAGGCTTCAACGGCGCAAGACTTCACCAGAAGGTGTTTGAGCCGCGCTTCCTTTACCATGCGGACAGGCTCGGATACCTCGTCTGGGGGGAATATTCAAGCTGGGGCATCGATCACTCAGACATTGCGCACCTCTCTGCATTCCTGCCCGATTGGCTCTCCTGTGTCAAGAGAGATCTTTCGCATCCCGCCGTCATCGGCTGGTGCCCCTTCAACGAGACGTGGAACGTGGGAGAGCAGCAGAAGAGACAGGACAATGCCTTTTTGCGCATCGTCTATGAGGAAACGAAGCGATACGATCCCGCCCGTCCCTGCATCGATACGAGCGGAAACTACCACGTTGTGACCGATATCTACGACGTGCACGATTACGAGCAGGAGCCTGCCATATTCAAGGAGCACTATGATGCACTCATCACAGAGGGGACTCTGTTTGAAAAGGTGCGCGACGGCTTCCGTCAGCATTGGAGCGGTGAGCCCGTCTTTATGTCCGAGTACGGCGGCATCGGCATCCATATTGAGGTGAATAACAGCGAAAAGGCGTGGAGCTACGGAAAGGCAACGCGCTCCTATGAGGAGTTTTACGCGCGCTACAAGGGACTTACAGACGCGCTTCTCGACAATCCCCGTATCATGGGCTTCTGCTATACGCAGTTGACCGACGTGGAGCAGGAGCAGAACGGGCTCTTCACCTATGAGGGAAGACAGCCGAAGTTTGACGTGAAGACGCTTTACGACATCAACACAAGGCACGCGGCGATTGAGGATTGATCGTTTTTCGCAAGAATTTCGTGTCTGCGATACTTGACATTTCGTTTTCTTTTCTGTATAATGGTATCGACCGCCCCACCGCTGTGTGCGGTGGGGCGGATTTTCCGTAAAGGAGATCTTTATATGAGAGCTGCGTTTTACGAATGTGATATTACACCGCCGCTTGGCGGATTTGTGTGGGGGCACTATCATGAGGTGCGCCCGATGAACGTAAAGGATCGCCTGTATGCGAGAGCTGCGGTGATGGAGGGCGACGACGGGACCGTTGCGGCGTTTGTGACCGTGGATACCTGTGCGCTTCCCGAGGGGATCCACGAGGCTGTGACCCGACGTATATATGAATATACGGGCATCTCTCCCGAGCACGTTTGCATTTCCTCCAACCATACGCACTGGGGGGCTCCCGTATGCGACTCCCCCGAGATCGGTTGCTTTGCGGACAAGACTTATCTTGACGTGTTTTTGCGCCTGACCGCAGATGCCGTCACGCTGGCGTACAAGCGTCTTGAGCGCGCGGAGGCTCGCTACGGGACCGCAGAGGCGCCCGACATTGCCTTCTGCCGCGATTACCACCTCAAGGACGGGCGCACGGTCACCTGGGCGGGAAAGATCGATCCCGACGAGATCACGGGAAGAAATTCCGAGGCGGATCCCACTGTGCGCGTTCTGATGGTGGAGAGAAACGGTGCTCCCGTCGGTGCGCTTGTCAACTTTGCATGCCACCAGTGCTGCTGCGCGGACGACGACTACACGGGAGATTTTTCCTCCATTATGTCCAAGGAGCTGAAGAAGAAATACGGCGAGGATTTTGTAGCCGTCTATCTTCCCGGCACAGCGGGCGATATCACCCACCTTGCGAACAATCACTTTACCACAACACCCGACCATTACCGCATGATGGGAAGAGTGCTTTCCTCGGCGGTTATTGAGGCAAACAAAACCGCGCATCCCGTAAAGGGCGACATCAAGGTGACGATGGAAGAGCTTGCGGTGCCGACACGAACGATGGATCCCGTGGAGACTGCAAAGCGACTTTCCGAGCTGTTGGATTCCTATGCCGGTCCGATGCGTGCACGCAATCTGGCTTATTATCAGGCGACTTGCAAGGATACCGAGAAAAAGCTTCTTTTGCAAGCGGTGCGTGTGGGAGATCTTTGCATCTATACCATGCCCGGAGAGGTCTTCATTGATCTTGGCAAGAGGCTGATGCGCGAATCGGAATATGAAGCATCTATGGTAGTACATAACTCCAACTCCTATTGCGGCTACGTTCCCACCAAGGAGGCGTTCGGGGAAGGGTACGATCTTTACGAGACGTCTCTTTGCTATCACTCCTGTTTGATCCCCGAGGCGGGCGACATGATGGTGGACAAGCTTTTGGAGCTTGGTAAAAACGTGAAGGAATGATGGGAGGAAGAAAAATGAGAGTCGGCTTTTACGAATGTGATATCACGCCCCCTTTGGGCGGAAATATGCCCGGCTATTACCGCCCCAATCCCGCGCAGAACGTATTCGAGCGGCTGTATGCCAAGGCGTGTGTCGTTGAGGAAAACGGAGTTTATGCCGCGATCGTGGCACTTGACACCTGCGAATACGTGGACGAGATGACAAAGATCGTAACCGATCGCGTGGCTGAATACACGGGGATCCCTGCGGAATCCGTTTGCATTCACGTAGTGCATACGCATAAGGGCGCACCCGTTGAGGACTGTCCATGGGTCGGACAGCGTCCCGATTTTACTTATCGCGACGTCTACTACCGTTTGACGGCAGATGCGATCATTTTGGCTTACAAGCGGATGGTGCCTGCGGTCGCGAAATTCGGAGAGAGCCGCGTGGAGGGACTTGCCTTCAACCGCAACTACGTGCGGACTGACGGTAAGATCGTTAGCTTCGGTGTCGGAGACGGGACGCTTGATCGTATGCTGGCGGGAACGGACCCCGCACTTCCCGTGCTCGTTTTCGAGGGTGAGGACAAAAAGCCCTTGGGTGCACTTGTTTCCTTTGCCTGCCATCAGGATTGCACAGGATACGAGGTCAACGGATATTCCAGTGACTACTCGGGCGTGATGGGGAAGGATCTGAAAAAGGTTTACGGCGAGGATTTTGTCAGCGTCTTTATGATCGGTACGGCGGGAGATATCAATCATATTCCCAACGACCCGTCTGTAAAGCTCCCTCCTTTCCATTACCGTGATATGGGGCATACGATCGCAAAGCGCGCCATTGAGGCGATCGAGGCGGCAGAGCCCGTCGGCGGCGGTGTCTCGGTCGTCAAGGAGTCGATCATTCTTCCGCGCAGACAGGCAAAGCCTCAGGAGACGCACGACCAATTGAAGGATTGGCTTGACAATGGAGGCGGCTTGATGCGCACGCGTAATCTGATGTATTATCAAGTGGTCAACCGCGAGGAAGCCTCGACTCTTACGCTCCAGACGATCCGCATCGGTGACACCTGTATTTACGTGTTCCCGGGTGAAATTTACGTCAATTTCGGACTTGAGGTCAAGGACAAATCGAAGTTTAAGCACAATTTCGTCATCGAAAACAGCAATGCCTTCGGTGGATACATTCCCACGCCCGAAGCGTTTGACGAGAACGGAGATCTTTACGAGACAAGCCTTTGCTTCGGTTCGCGCCACGTTCCCGAGGCAGGTGGCATGATGGTCGACGCGCTTCTCAGGATGGCGGAAAAGCTGTAACGGTCTGACAATTACGGATACATAAAAAGCTCTCCCGTTTCAAACGGTTCACTGTTTGAAACGGGAGAGCTTTATAATTCAGAACCAGCTTGTGATGAAGATCTCAAGCCCGATGATGATCAGAATGACACCGCCGAGGATCCCTGCCTTGCCGCAAAGACGTGTACCCGAGCGCTTTCCGATGAGGACACCGCAAAGACAAATGATGAAGGTGATCAGGGCAATGATGATCGCACTGAGAAGTGCTTCCCAAGCGTCGTATTCCGCAAAGGCAAGCCCTGCCGTAAGTGCGTCGATGGAGGTAGCGATCGCCTGTAAAAGAAGCGCTCCGAAGCCGAGATGCGCAGAGACAGAGGCTTCCTCGCAGCGATGCTTGATGCCGTCATAAAGCATTTTTCCGCCGATATAACCGAGAAGGGCGAGAGAGATCCAGGGGATGATCTTTTCAAATGCGGAGAAAAGATTGACCACCGTATGGAGACAGATCCAGCCGAGCAGTGGCATCAACGCCTGAAACAGCGCAAACATGCCGGCGATCAGACAGACCTTGCGTGTGCGCATTCTCGGTTCTCCGAGACCGTTGGCAAGGGAGACCGAAAAGGCATCCATGGCAAGGGATACGCCAAGCCCTATGGCATATAAGAAAAATTTGTAATCCATTTGGTGCCCTCCGCGCTTTCAGCGACTGTGCATTTGCACGTCGTAAGACGCGCGAAAGTCAGTATACCATAATATTTCGGTTTTGTCAAGGAAAAGATGCTGTGGAGCACAAAAACGCTCAATAATGCCGCGTATCCGCCGTTCTTTGCAGATCCCCCCGAGAGGGTACCGTGCCGAAATGAAGGCGGGATCTCTAAAAGAACAACTCCTTCCGACTTTTTGCTGCGCAAAAAGTCACCTCCCTCAAGGAGGGAGGCTATTACTCCTTCCGACTTTTTGCTGCGCAAAAAGCCACCTCCCTCAAGGAGGGAGGCTCCCCTCTCCGTCACGGCTTCGCCGCGAACCCCCAAAGCTCGCAAGCTCGCTTCGGGGAACCCCGTCGCCGCGAACCCCCAAAGCTCGCAAGCTCGCTTCGGGGAACCCCGTCGCCGTGCCACCTCCCCCAGAGCGGGAGGCTGCCCTCTCACCCGCTTTCGAGGGCGCTCAACGTTCGGCTTTCGGTCACTTTCGCAAGAGGCTCCCCCTTTGGGGGAGCTGGCGAGCGAATGCGAGACTGAGAGGGTACTTCGCAAACTCGCCTCAGAGAGGGAGGCTTTGGGGGCGAACTCAGTTCGCCCCCACGGTTGAAAATATCAAAAATTGTAAGTGTGGAGGTGCGGCAAAGCACCTTCCCGAGGGTGCCCGATAGGCACGTTTCTTTTACACAAGCTTGAAGGTTACGATCTCAAAGCCGCCGAAGGTGTATTCAAAGGTACCGTTCTCCACGGGGATCTCGTAAAGCTCGTTTTCCATCATGTCTGCGACGTAGACGTGAGATACGGGAAGGTCGGTCGTCAGTGTTCCCACGGTACGCATGTTTGAGTATTCAAAAACGCGCAGGATCGTGGCATTGCCGTCCTCCGCAGGCTTGACGGTGTCGCAAACGAGGTTTGCGGCGTTTGTGCGGAGTACGGAAAAAGATGCGGGAAGCGTTGTCTCCGTTCCCGTTGAAGGCAGGAGGGAGAGTGGCAGATTGAGCGCGTATGCGTCCGATTTGACGTGGGAGTCGTTGAGCGTTCCCACGTGAAATCGGACGCA
>SVSZ01000076.1 GCA_015064025.1 Oscillospiraceae bacterium
TCCTTTCTGTTAGATTTGGTTGTGGTGACTTTATTTTAACAGAACTCAATCACTTTTTCTATTCTTTTTTCAATTTTGGTCTCACATCTATTGTAACACTACACACTTGCCCCTTCGGTGGATAAAATCATGTTGACATTGCAGGTTGAATATGATATACTTAGAGGAAGAAGACTTGTACGTGCAGAGGCTCTGCACGTATTGAATACGTTTGGTTGCAAAATTATGATAGGAAGGTTGATGTAGTATGAAAAATCAACACGTGGGAGCCCTGCGTAAGATCTTTTCGGTGGTTTTTGCGGCTATGCTTATTGCCGTGCTGTCCGCAAGTCTTTCGCTTTTTGCTTTTGCACAGACCTCGGGCGGTGCACCCGAAGGTACTTTTTCAAGCGTTTCGTTTGCGGCGGAAAGCGGAATCACTCAACGCGCTGACGAACGTTGGATCAAGACGTATGACGGGACGTCTGCCATTGATGCTGCACATATCACTCTGACGGTTGTGGGACAGACCGCGGAGAAAAAGCCGACAGATATTTCTGCTGTTTTCCTCTCTCCCACGATGACCGAGGAGCAGACCGACGTTGGTGAGGCGGTGATCCGCATTACATATAAGTGGGAGGGCGCAGAGAAGACAAAGTATCTGCCTGCGCGCATCAATGCAAAGAATCTTTCGTGGAAGGATACTGCTTTGGAGCTTGCATTGACCTATGATCCCACGCCGGGGAAAACCGAATATTTGCACACCTTGACGGCAGAGGAGCTTGCCGCTGCAAGCGTTGACCGACTTGACGGTATTCTTCCCGCAGACGCGGGCAAGGTCTCTGTTGCAGCTATCGAGGCTGTTTCTGTCGGCACTGTGGAATTCAATGAAGCATTGCAGCAGGGAACGAGCCTGCGCAAGCATCTTAAAGTCACGCTTGCGGGAGACAGAGCGGTTAACTATACGGTGAACAACCTTGAAGCGAACGTCGCTCCCATGCCCATCAAGATCACAGAGGTGATCTGGAGTGTTGACGGTAAGACTGCAAAGGATACTCTTACTTTTGCCTATGGTGATCTCGCTGCCCGTAAGATCACGGCGGTCGGTAAGGTTGGCGAGAACGCGTTTGTCGATCTGATCGTGCATGTAAGCGGAACCGAGCAGACTCCTCTTCAGGCAGACGATGCGACATACGGCGCGGTTAGGGACGAGGAGTATGTGCTTTGTGCCGTCAGCGCCAATTCCGCATATTACACTCTTGATGCATCCCATGAAATGAAGATAAAATTTGAGAAGGCGGTTTGTGAGATCGAGGTCTCCGATATCATCTTCTCGGGCGATGCAGAGCATACGCCAACCTTCTATCCCATTTCCATCGGAAATCCGAACGGAAACGTTCCCGGAGAGGTTTTGGCTCGGATCAAGTACAGCTTTACACTTGACGGGAAGACCTTTGCCGATGCCCCCGATGCACCCGGCAAATATACCGTGCGCTTTTCCCTTGATGCAAAGGACGCGAAGAACTACACCTTAAAGGTGAGTGAGCCGGGCAAGAACACAGATGGCGTGATCACTGCGACGGTGCTGCCCTATAGCCTTAATGCGGGCTTTGAGGCAGGACGTGCAGACGTGATCGTCTTCAGTGAAAAGGGAACCTTGGAAACGGTTTCCGCAAAGCTTGAGGGCTTCGAGCCTGCGTCGGCACTTCTCAAGAGATTTACCGTTTACAAGGCATATAAGCTTTCTCTTACGGGCGTGAAGAAGGGAGACTCCTTCAGACTTGTGATTCCCGTTCATGCGGATCTTTTGTCCGATGCGAATACGCATGCATTGACGGATGCCGATCTTTATCTTGTCAACGGTGAAGAGATGTGTGTAGCCAAAGACACCTACAAGGTGACCATGAGTGAGGACGGCTCTTACTTCGTCATTGAGGGCGTTGCGGTTACTAACGGTTCGACGCTTTCTCTTTCCATGGTGATGGCACCTCTTTACAACGTTTCCTTCTGGGCAACGGTTCCCGGCGTTGCGTTGATCGTAATGCTGGTTGTTCTGGCAGTGCTTGCTCTGGCTTTGATCGGTTTGAAGCTCATGCGCTTGGAAAAGCGTGACGTCAATCCCGTGTTGACTGTTGACACGGAGGGGGATGCTCCCGAGGTCGTACCCGTGGTGGCACCCGACAAGCTTGGAAGCGCCGATGAGTGCATAGATGAGAATCTGGACGCTCTTGCAGGGGAATTGCGCGAGGACGTAGCCCCCGAGACGGAGACGATGCCCGATGCAAGCGAGGACGCGAATACAATGGCGACCGACATGATGGAAAAGACCCTTGAGGAAGCGGCGGCGCTGCAGCTCGGTGATGATTCCGACGCTCGTGCGATTGAAGAGATCGAGAAAATGACCGAGGCGATGGCAGAGGAGCGTGCAGCGGAGCTTTCTATGAGTGTTGATGCCGGGGAGGATGGCATATCCGAGGATGATGCCGATCTGACAGCGGCAATTGATGAAGCGATCGGTGAGACCGTAAACGGAGCGGATGATGCTGTGGAGACCTTTGCGGCAATGCCTGTGGCAGAGGATATTGGGGAAACGGTCGATTCCATTGTTGTGGAAGCGCTGGCGGCGCTTGTCGAGATTCCCGACGGTTTACTTGATAGGGAGGCTCCCGATTCTGCGGCAACGGGTGATGCCCATGATGCCGACGCAAGAGCGGCAGCAACGGTGAAGGAAGCTCTTCGAGCACTCACCGTTGACGGCGGAGCACTTAAGGTGCGCGACGGTTGCACCAAGGCGTCCGTGGCAAAGGTCGTTTCAGACGTTGCCGGACAGTATATCCCTGAGGAATGGTCTGAGGAGCGCGCAAAGGAAGTGACCGAGGCGATCACGGCGGCTCTTGAAAAGGAGATATTTCACTGAGTCGGAATATAATTGAATTCTTGGGGACCGCATCGAGTGTGTTCGATGCGGTCCCCTGCCTCTTTCAAAAACAATTTCGGCAAATCTATTTACAAAGCGACAAAAGCCGTGTATAATATATAATATCAGTGAGAATCCCGTGTCGGAGGTATTATATGGGAAAACAACATGCATTGGGGTGCCTTGTCGGCGGTGTCAAGGAGGCTGAGCGGAGTGTTGCGCGTTTGATCGTGGCAACTGAGCGCGAGTTCAAGGAAGCGATAGCTGCCGTGCGCGAGCGCGATCCCGCCGCGCGGAGCTCGGCGGAGATTTTGCTCCTTTATTCGGGTGTACACGCCATTATGGCGCATCGCCTGGCACACGCTCTTCATAAAAACGAGCATTACTTTTGTGCGCGTGCCATCAGTCAGCTGGCACGGCATTTTACGGGAATTGAGATCCACCCAGGGGCTACCATCGGGAAAAACTTTTTTATTGACCACGGTAGCGGGGTCGTCATCGGTGAGACTGCGGAGATCGGCGACAATTGTACTCTTTACCAGGGCGTGACTCTGGGAGGAACGGGTAAGGATGTCGGAAAGCGTCATCCTACGCTGGGTGACAACGTTATGGTTGGCTCGGGCGCAAAGGTGCTGGGACCTCTCAAGGTTGGGGCAGGCAGTAAGATCGCGGCGAATGCGGTAGTGCTCCATCCTGTGCCGGAGAACAGTACAGCCGTGGGAATTCCCGCACGTGTCGTGCGCCGTGACGGTGTGCGTGTGCGTGACGATCTTGACCAGATCCATATTCCCGACCCTGTTGCACAGCAATTCCGTGCAATGGAGGAGACGATCGCACAGCTGCGCCGTGAGATCGAGCAATTGAAGCAAGAAAACGGAGTGCATTCGGATGGAAACGAAAGGTAGATTTATTGTATTCGAGGGGATCGACGGCGCGGGCAAGACCACGCAGATCGAGCTTTTGGAAAAGCGGTTGCGTGCCGAGGGGCGCGCGGTATTCCGCACCGCAGAGCCGACGGAATCGGTCAGCGGAGGACTGTTGCGCGACGCGCTCTCGGGAAATACAAGAAGAAGTGCGTGTGAAATGGCGGCGCTCTTTACGCTTGACCGTATTTTTCACAACGTCAATCCCGTGAACGGCATTGAAAAAATGCTGAGCAGCGGCTATGATGTGATCTCGGACAGATACTATTATTCTTCTATGGCTTACCAGGGGAGCGAAACAGATGCTGTGTGGGTGAAGAATATGAATCTTGCCTGCCCCGAGATACGCCGCCCCGATCTGTGCATCTTCTTGGATCTGACGCCCGAGGAAAGCATGAAGCGGATCAAAGGCGGAAGAGCTACGCAAGAGATATATGAGACATATGAAAAGCTTTCCGCAGTGCGCGATAAATTTTACCGTGTGTTTGAAGAATTGAAGGAGACGGAGCGTATTTGCATTATCAACGCGGCGCGTTCGATCGAAGTCATCCACGAGGAGATTCTTTCCTTGCTCGGTCTTTGAATAAAATCCCGCTCTTATGTGCTGTTACAGTGCATGAGCGGGATCTTTTTTGCTTTTTAACATTTTTGTAACAAATAATTATTGTTTGTATAACATGAAAGGGTATAATCGTTTTATTGAGTAGAGTAACTAATTAAGCGTCTTGCTTCAAACGGAGGGTCGGATGGTAAGATTCGTGGAAAAAATAAAACAAAGAACGAGGGCGTATCAAAGGAATGCACGCGCACCTCTTCGCGCCGCGGATATCGGTTGGATCTTTTTGGCGGGCAGTGTGATTGGGTTTGTCTTGGAGGGCATTTGGAGCATTTTGCTTCACGGCGCATGGGAAAATCATGCCTCCACGGTCTGGGGCCCCTTTTGTATCATTTACGGCATCGGAATGGTTTTGATGTACGTTTTGAGCATATACGTGGAGGCTAAGCCGCTTCCCGTCCGCTTTTTGTCGTTTGCCGTTACGGGAAGCCTCCTTGAATATGTGGCAAGCCTTTTCCAGGAGCTTGCTTTCGGCTCTGTCTCATGGAACTACGAGGGACAGCTTTTGAACGTCAATGGGCGGATCAGTCTGCGCATGACTTTGATATGGGGACTGCTCGGGGTTCTGTTTTCGTCCTTTGTCTTCCCCTTTTTTGCCCGCATTCTTGAAAAAACGCATGTGCACGGTTGGCAGATTGCATGTGCATGTCTTTGTGGTTTTATGCTGGTCAATCTCTTTATGAGTGCCGCGGCTGTCCTTCGTTGGAGGGAGAGAGGCGAGTCACAGGCTCCGTCCAATGCCTTTGAGGAATATCTGGACGGGAATTACGGAGACGCGCGGATGGAGCGTACGTTCTCCAATTTGAAGTTTTTGGAATGATTTTGTTGACGGGGCTGATTCCTTCAGATGCAGAAGCCACGATCATGACACTGTCGGCGTACATTTGGTTAGTGTGATCTTGGCTAAAAAACACACATAAAAATGAAATCCGCAAGGATTTCTTCCTTAAATAGCCACCCTACAAGCGATTCTCGCTCACAGGGTGGCTTTGTGGCAATGTAAGAGCCTGTGTTTCTTGTCTTCTTATTCCGTGTGCTTTTGTTCTGCGCTAAATGAATCAGCCCCGTTGTTTTTTTGCCTTTTTTGTTGTATAATAAATAATAAAAATATTTCGATATTTTTTTCTTTTTTCTCCCAAAAAAACAAAAAAATTACGACTTTACTATTGGGGAGACTATACAAAGGAGGAAAAAACATGAACGAACAGAATAACAAGGGTGCCCCGGAAAAGGAAATGAGCGACGAGGAGATCATTGAGCTTTACTGGAAAAGAAATGAGCTGGCGATCTCCCAAACGGATCGAAAATACGGAAAATATCTTTTTACCATTGCGTACAATATTTTACGTGACCGACTGGATTGCGAGGAGTGTGTCAATGACACTTATCTTGGAACATGGAATCGGATCCCTCCGACGCGCCCCACTGTATTTCGTGCCTTTATCGCTCGGATCATGCGGAATATCGCGGTGGATCGTTTTCGTAAAAATACCGTGCGGAGCAAGGTACCCACTGAGATGGTGACCTCTCTTGAGGAATTGGACGAGTGCGTTTCGGACGGTGTTTCCGTAGAAGAGGAATACGTTCTTCGCGAAATGGTGAAGCTACTCAACGAGTATTTGCAGGGACAGTCCCCGAATCATGTTTACATATTCATTTGCAGATATTATTATGCAGACAGCGTTAAGGCAATCGCGAAGATGACCGAGGTCAAGGAGGACACGGTGTATCGTGCGCTTTCGAGGATGCGAAACGAATTGAAGGCGCTTTTCGAAAAGGAGGGCTACCGACATGCATAAAAGGGATGAATGGAAGATCGATCTGATATCGGGGATCGATGAGAAGCTTGTGGATCGGGTAAGTGAGGAGCGCTTTCAGCTTCTCTCACGGCTTCGCGCGCGGATCAAGAAGCGCAACCGCCGCATTCTCGGTGTGTCGATCACTGCAGGAGCACTTGCGGCGTGCATTCTGATTCTTGCGCTTTTGCTTCCTGCGCTCCTCCTTCCCGCAGGAAGCGGTGGTGGCGGAGAGGGAAGCGGTACTCCCATTCTGCCCGCTGGAAAGCAGATCCCGATCTATCAAGGAATGAGCGTGTCGGATACGGCACCCGTAGTGTCGGAAAGCGCCGCGCTTGACAGTGTCCTGCTTCTCTCTGCTAAGGGAGACATTCACGGGCACCGCCCCGAGATCGATAAAGACAAGCCCTTCGGCGAGGGGCATCGGGAGGTCGGCGACGTGATCGGTGACAGCCTTGACGTCGATTCTTCTAAGGATGAGCGCTACTACGCGAAGAAAAATTCGGATATTTATATCACGGTACATCTTTCCAACCCCGACGAGTTTGAGATTCTTTCCTTTACACTGAACGGTGTGAAGTACTCAAACTACATGTTTGAAGCGGGCTCGGATCTTGAAAATCTTGTTCTCAAGGTGAACACGGGAGACAGTGACGGCATTGTGGAGTATACCATCGATGCCATCAAGTACGTGGACGGTACCGAGATCAAGGACGTGCGCATGGAGGGTGAGCGTACCGTCAGCGTGGTCATCACACCTGAGGATCAGCCCACAGCGGCTTTGACGCTCACCCCGGATTTCCACAGTCTTGCGGTATCTGTTGAGGTGACGGACCGCGAGGAGCTGATCGGAGCGAGCGAGAAGAACGGTGTTTTTGCCTACCTTTACGACGGTGAGACGCTTGTTGGTGAAAAAGCACTTAAGATAGGCGAGAACGCCGTTGTGTTCGAAAAGCTCACTTCCAACACCCTTTACGAGGTTGCGATCGTCGCTGTTTATGATGCGCTTGACGGCGAGGGGCGTTCAATGCATCTGCTTTCAAAGAAGGCGATGTACACAAAGGCATACGTTCTCTTTGACGCAGTAAAGCTTTCGGGAGATACGCTTTCCTTCTCTCTTCTGTGGGACGCTTCCTTGACCGATCGGACGCTTGCTTCGTTGACGCTTTATTCGGAAAACGAGAAAATAAAGGAGATTCCGATTGACGCAACACTGATTGAGGGACTTGACGCAGAAAAAAGCTATGAGCTCCGCGCAACCTATCAAAGCGAAGACTATACCGAAACGATCGTGCTCACCTTTTCAACGGGCAAGCTGTATCCGATCAGCTTTGTTACCAATGGTGGGGATGAGATCGGTGTGATGTATCTTGCCGCAAACGATGTGCTTCCCACACCTGTGCGGACAGGTTATACCTTTGGTGGATGGTACACGGACGCAAAGCTGAACCTGAGTAATCAGACCGACAAACCTCCTACGGAGGCGGCAACGCTCTATGCGCGGTGGAATGAGGAAACAAAGCCCGAGCAATTGACTTATACCGTGACGGGGGACGGTGTGACGGTCACGGGACTTTCGGATGAAACGTTACGCGTTTTGCATCTTCCTGCGTACATCGGCGGTATTCCCGTGGTGGCGGTCGGAGACGGAGCTTTTGATGCGGTTCCCTTGACGAACGCGGTACTGGGAGAACACGTTACAAGCATCGGCGATAACGCGTTTAAGGATTGCTCTGCCTTGACAGAGGTCACGCTCCCCGATGGCTTGACGGAGCTTGCGAGCTGCCTTTTCGAGGGATGTACCTCACTTGAAAAGATCACGCTTTCCGAGCGGGTGACGACCATTGGTTATGGGACTTTTAAGGATTGTACATCACTTGAAAGCTTTGATCTTCCCGAAACAGTGGTGCGTATTGCCGCAGACGCATTCTCGGGGTGTGATTTCGTCACGGTAGAAAACGGTATTCATTATCTTGAAAATTGGGTTGTCGGAAGCGATGCGGACATTACGGCAGCAAACGTAAAAGCGGGAACTCTGTATATTGTCGACAGGGCATTTGCTTCTCGCAATCAATTGCGCTCTGTAACACTTCCGGAAGGGCTGCTTTTTATTGGGCATATGGCATTTGCCGGCTCGGCATTGGAGACGATCGAACTTCCCGAGGGTGTGACCGGGCTCGGATATGATATGTTTGTGGGGTGCACCTCGCTTGAAGGATGCCTTACTGTTCCTGCAAGTGTTACGGACATGGGAAGATCTCAGGAATTTTATGACACAAGGCTTACGGAAATCAAGATCCTTTCGGATTCCGAGGTGAACATTTCTCTTCCCGAAACGATCGAAAAGGTGACGATCGGCAAGAAGACGTCCTGTGGCTCATCATGGGGGGATTTTTCTGCTCTTCGCGAGATTCATGTTCCAAGCATGGAGGCATGGTTGGATTTCGTGATCTTTAACTACGACCCTGGCGTACAAGCGACGCCGTACGAAAACGATGCAGTGCTGGACAATGCAACGCTTTATATTGACGGGGAGCCGCTTGGCTGGGAGCTTGTTATTCCCGAAGGAGTGACAGAAATTCCCGCCGGTGCGTTTGCGTTCTGTGCCTTGATTGAGCGCGTGGTTCTTCCTTCGACACTGGAAGAGATCGGTGATTGGGCGTTCTACGGCTGTAGTAATATCCGCGAGGTTTACAATTGTTCTTCCCTGACGCTTGATCCCTTTGCGTTTGGTGCGGATGAGGATCTTGACGGAAATCCGATCAATTCCCCCAATATGTATACCCCCACAGAGGGCGAGAGTATTTATTTTGCGGAAAACGAGTTCCTTTTCCGCAAAGAGAACGGTACCTTTGTTTTGATGAGCTGTGAAAGCACCGATACGGAATTGATCCTGCCTGCAAGTGTCGGAGGAAAGGCGTACCGGATCTCCGACTCCGCTTTTGCAGGATGGTCTCACCTGACAAGGGTAACGATCCCCGCGAATGCTGTTTCTGTGTTGGGAGGCTTTCAGAATTGTACCGCTCTGGAAAGAATTGATATTCTCGAAGGTGTCACGGTCATCAGTCCGAATACCTTTAACGGATGTACGGCGCTCAAGACTGTGACGCTCCCACAGTCTTTAACGTCCATTAATACCTCTTTTCAAGGGTGTTCTTCTTTGGAGCAGATATCGATTCCCGATTCCGTTGATTGGCTCGGAGGCGGTGCATTCGATGGATGCACCAGCCTTTTGGAGAAGGAAAACGGTGTTACCTACGTTGATAAGTGGGCGCTTTTCTTTGATGATAGGAATGTTACAAACGTTATGCTACGTGACGATACGTTTGGTATTGCAATGAACTTTTATCAAGGAGGCTGGGCACAAAGTATTGAAATCCCGGATAGCGTAAAGGTGATCTGTGTGAATGCATTTGGAGGCTCCGGCCTGACTGAAACTGAGAATGGAATTTGGTACGTTGATAAATGGGCTGTTGGACACGATTATTATATGGATAGTAGTGTTACGCTGCGTACAGATACCGTTGGCATTGCATCAAGCGCGTTCGCGAGATGTACGTTTTCAACGATTGAGCTTCCAGCTACCTTAAAAAGCATCAATGAGAGTGCATTCAAAAACTGTATGAGTTTAACCGCTGTCACGGTGCCCGAGGGGGTAGACTATCTGGGATATGGCGCGTTCAGCGGTTGTACGGCGCTTGAAACGGTACGGCTTCCGAAGAGCTTAACGTTCATCGGTGGCATGGTATTCCAAAACTGTACCGCCTTGGAAAGCATTACCGTTACCGAGGGTGGTACTGTATACAAGGGTAGCGGAAACTGTGTGATCGAAGTTGAGAGCGGCAGAGTGATCGCGGGCTGTAAAAATTCCGAGCTTCCAACCGACGGCAGTGTAACGGTGATCGGACGCTTTGCATACCGCACAGGGCTTACAAGTGTTATCATCCCCAAAACGGTGACGTCCATAGAGAGCTACGCTTTTGCGGGGGATACAACACTCATCTCTGTATCTTTTGCAGGCACATGTGCCGAGTGGGCAGAGATTGAGATCGGATACCACGCATTCTACAACGTTGGAACGACCGTTGTCCATTGCTCCGACGGAGACGTGCTTCTGCAATAAGCATACGCAAAGCTCCCCCGTGTGCGCACGGGGGAGCTTTGCGTATGTTGCGTTTTACAGATATTCAGCCATCCGAGAAAGACTCGCTGTCCAAGGCTGAGCGCGCATAGGAGGTAGAGCGCGGCGCCAACGAATCTTTCTTGCATCGGATGGCGGCAAAAGCATCGCGGTTCGTAGTTGCTAACATGTGATATTATAAGATCCAAGAAGCTTTCGACAATAGGGAAAAGAGAAAAATTACATCAAAAACGGATGGATGAATCCCAAAAAAATATTTTTTAAAAAAAAGAAAAAAATTTCAAAAAAAGGCTTGACAAACAGATTCGACTGTGCTATAATAAGCAAGTCGCCGGTTAAAGGGCACAACGGGAGCATAGCTCAGCTGGGAGAGCATCTGCCTTACAAGCAGAGGGTCATAGGTTCGAGCCCTATTGTTCCC